>NZ_JBIBWH010000007.1:188300-273859 GCF_043081205.1 Streptomyces sp. NPDC014889 | reverse complement strand
CGTAGCGCCGCCAGGCCTGCCCACGCGCAGGCCATGGGCTTCGCCGACGGCTCGGCTCGGCCAAATTCCTCGGCCATGGACACCACCGTCGGCTCGGCCAAGTTCTCGGCCGTGGACACAACCGTCGGCTCGACCGCGCGCGAGCCATGCCCACCGCCCACGGCTCGGCCCGGGCACCGGCCGTACGCGCCGCCAGGCCTGCCCACGCGCAGGCCATGGGCTTCGCCGACGGCTCGGCTCGGCCAAATTCCTCGGCCATGGACACCACCGTCGGCTCGGCCGCGTGCGAGCCGTGGGCTCTGCCGCGGCACGGTGGTGGAGGGACCGTGGGTCCTTCCGTCCCTCCGCCACCGTGCCCCGCGGCCGCGACATCGTGGATTCGGCGCGGCTACTTCTCCGTGACTCCAGCCGAGTCGAACGTGGCCACCTCGTGCATCGCCCGCGCCGTGCTCTGCACCAGCGGCAGCGCGAGCAGCGCGCCCGTGCCCTCGCCGAGGCGCAGGTCGAGGTCGACCAGGGGGCGCAGACCGAGCTTGTTGAGGGCGGCGACATGGCCCGGTTCGGCGCTGCGGTGGCCGGCGATACAGGCAGCCAGCACCTCGGGGGCGATGGCGCGGGCGACCAGGGCGGCGGCGCCGGCGCTGACGCCGTCCAGGATGACCGGCGTACGCAGCGACGCGCCGCCGAGCAGCAGGCCGACCATGGCCGCGTGCTCGAAGCCGCCGATCGCGGCGAGCACGCCGATGGGGTCGGCCGGGTCCGGCTGGTGCAGGTCCAGGGCGCGGCGGACCACGTCGGTCTTGCGGGCCAGGGTCTCGTCGTTGATGCCCGTGCCCCGGCCGGTGACCTCGGCGGGATCGGCGCCCGTGAAGACGGAGATGAGGGCGGCGGACGCCGTGGTGTTGGCGATGCCCATCTCACCGGTGAGCAGCGCCTTGTTCCCGGCCGCCACGAGGTCGCGGGCGGTCTCGATGCCGACCTCGATGGCCTGCTTGGCCTCCTCGCGGGTCATCGCGGGTCCCGCGGTCATGTCGGAGGTGCCCGCGCGGACCTTGCGGGGCAGCAGGCCCGGCGTGGCCGGGAGGTCCGCGGCGACGCCCACGTCGACGACGCAGACCTCGGCGCCCACCTGGGCGGCGAAGGCGTTGCAGACCGCTCCCCCGCCGAGGAAGTTGGCCACCATCTGCGCGGTGACCTCCTGCGGCCAGGGGGTGACGCCCTGAGCGTGCACCCCGTGGTCGCCGGCGAAGACCGCGACGGCCGCGGGCTCGGGGATCGGCGGCGGGCACTGGCGGGACAGGCCGCACAACTGCGCGGAGATGATCTCCAGCATGCCGAGCGCGCCGGCGGGCTTGGTCATCCGCTTCTGCCGCTCCCAGGCCTCGCCGAGCGCCTTGGCGTCCAGCGGGCGGATCTGCGCGACGGTCTCGGCGAGCAGGTCGTGCGGGTCCTCGCCGGGCAGGGCGCGACGGCCGTACGTCTCCTCGTGCACGACCCAGGACAGCGGGCGGCGCTTGGACCAGCCGGCCTGCATCAGCTCGGGCTCGTCCGGGAACTCGTCGACGTAGCCCACACACAGGTAGGCGACGATCTCCAGGTGCTCGGGCAGGCCGAGGACGCGGACCATCTCGCGCTCGTCGAAGAAGCTCACCCAGCCGACGCCGAGGCCCTCTGCGCGGGCCGCGAGCCAGAGGTTCTCGACCGCGAGCGCGGAGGAATACGGCGCCATCTGCGGCTGGGTGTGGCGGCCCAGGGTGTGCCGGCCGCCGCGGGTCGGGTCGGCGGTGACGACGATGTTCACCGGGGTGTCGAGGATGGCCTCGATCTTCAGTTCCTTGAACTGCTTCGCCCGGCCCTTCGGCAGCGACTTGGCGTACGCCTCGCGCTGACGCATGGCCAACTCGTGCATCGCCTGCCGGGTTTCGGCGGAGCGGATGACGACGAAGTCCCAGGGCTGCGAGTGGCCCACGGACGGTGCCGTGTGGGCGGCCTCCAGGACGCGGCGCAGCACCTCGTGCGGGATCGGGTCGGCGCGGAAGCCGTTGCGGATGTCGCGGCGCTCGCGCATCACCCTGAGCACGGCCTCGCGCTCGGCCTCGTCGTAGCCGGGCGCGGCCGGACCGGTGGGTCGCAGCGCCTCCGTCTCCTCGGCCGCGTTCTGCTCCGGGGTCTCCTCCGCGTCGGCGCCGTGGGTGTCGAGGTCGTCCGCGTGCTGGACGGCCTCGGGCGCGGGCTCCTCGCCGGACGCGGCGGGCGCGTCGCCGTCGCGGGGTGCGGGGACCGTGACGGCGGGCTCCTCCGGGGGGAGTTGGTCCGCCGGGACGACGATGGGATGCGGCGGGGTCGGGGCCAGGTGCGGGGTGGTGGGCACCGACCCCTCGACGGGGACGAACTCCCCGAGGGTCTGGCCGGGTTGCGACTGAAGGGGGACGCCGGGACGGAGGGGCGCACCCTGGGTGTGCTCGCCCTGGGCCGGGTCCGCAGGCGTCGCCGCGTCCTGCTCGGCGGGCTGGGGCCCGGCCGTTTCGGGGGCGGCGGTGGCGGCCGGAACGGCGGCGTCGACGGCCAGGACAGCGGCATCGGCGGCCGGGACGGCGGCGTCGGCGGGCTGGGGTGCGTCCGCATCCTGAGCCGCGGGGTCCGCGATGTGATCCGCGGCAGGCGCGGCGGCCATCTCGGCCGCGCCCAGCGGGCCGGCCTCCGCGGCCGCGGGCGCCTCCGGCTGTCCCGTGACGCGAACGGGCGTCGCGGTGGCCTCGGCGGCCGGCGGGACGGGGGCGGCCTCGGGAGCGTCGGCGGCCGGCGACTGCGGCTGGGGGGCATCAGCCGGTTCGCCTGCCGCCACGGGGACCTCGGCGGTGTCGCCCTCGGCTGCCGGGACCCGCACGGCTTCGGCCGGCGCGGTCTGCTCGGCGACGGCCTGACCCGCCTCGGGGGCGTGGACGGGCACGGGCCCGGCCTGCGCGCCCTCGGGGCCGGTGCCGGTCGTATGCGCCGTCTCGGCGGCGGCCACGGTCTCGGCGGGTACGGCCGCCTGCACGGCCTCGACCGCGTCTTCAGGAGCCTCGCCGGCCGGGGACACCTGCGCGCCCTCCGTCACCTGCGCGGCGTCCAGAGCGTGCGCGGGCCCGGCGCCCTCGGGCCGCGGTCCGGCCTCGGGGATCTGCCCGCCGTCCGGCACCTGGCCCGTGTCCGGGGGGACCGGGGCGACGGCGGCGGCCTCCGGCTGGACCTCCCCGGCCGACGCGTGACCCGGGTCCGGAACGACTCCGGCGACTGCGCCCCCGGGCTGGAGTGCCCCACTCTCGGACACAGCAACACCGGCGTGCTCGGGCCGGGGTGACTCGTCCTCGGGCGCGCCAACGGCATCCGTCGCGGCCACCGGCACTGCGACACCGGCGGCCTCCGACTGCGACCCCGCCGTCTGCGGCGTCCGACCACCGGTCGGAACCTGGCCGATCGGCGCACCCTGGCCGTCCGCCGGAACCTGGCTCATGTCCGGGCCGTACGGGGCCGCGCCGGCCGGCTGCTGGTCCGGGCCCGGGACGACCGCTTCGGCACTCACCGGGGAGGCCACCACGGTGGGCTGGGCACCCCAGGGAGCGGCGCCCTGCGGGGCCGTCTCGCGCGCCTGCGGGACGTCGAGGTACTCGGGGCCGGCCGCGGCCGGTCCGGGCCGGCGGACCGGCGCGTCGGCGGGGCCGCGGTCGGCCAGGGAGCGGACCGGGCTCGCGGAGGCGTCGGGGATCGGCGGGCCGAGGTGCAGCGGCCGGCGCGGGGGCACCGCCGCGGGGATCCCGGCCGGCGGCGTGGCCGACGGGTCGGGGTGCCGCACGCCGCCGAGGTCGACGGAGCCGGTGTCACGGCCGGCCGTCTCGTGCGGGCCCGGCTGGTGGACGGCTTCGACGACCGGCTCCGGGGCGGGCGGGGACACCTCGTGGCCCCATGCTCCGTGGGAGCCCGGCAGCAGCAGGTCTTCGTCCCTGACGGGAGTTTCGGAGAGGTAGGCGTACGCACCGTGCGCGGGAACGCCCGGCTGCTCCACCATGCCTGCGCTCTCCGGCAGTCCCTCGCCCGGGACCTGGCCGGTGTCGGTCATGCGTACCCCTCGCCCATCGGTTTAGTGCTCCTACGACCAGCTCACCCGGAACGGCGCACCGACCGCCCCCAGTGAAGAACGAGCGTCCGCGCCGTGCGGCACGAACAACCCGCCCGGAAAAGGCGACAAAGCCATTGAGTGGCATTCTCGCGGTCGTCCGGCCGCCGTGACAGCGTGATCCGCGACAGCCCGCTGTGGACTGCGCCACGTTGTGCGTTCTCCGGGTCTGCCGTACCACACCCGCCCTTAATCGGGCGGGTTTTCCGGACATTGACGAACGAACTTCCGGACCACCCGGTGCGGTACAACAATCGGCCAGCCTACCGCGCGCGGTAGGACAACCCGATCACGGGGCACGTTCGGGCAGTTCTCCGCTCAGCAGGAACACGACGCTGCGCTCCGTCTCCGTCCAGGCCCGGGTGTCGAGCGCGACGGACTGGAGCAGGGCGCACTCGACCCGGTATCCGTGCTCGGTGAGGTCGCGGCCGATGAGTTCGGCCGCGTCGCGGGTCGCGGCATGGGTGACGATCCGCTGCGGCCGCCGGTCGGCGACCGCGGAGACCACGGCCGCTCCCCCGCCGCCCACGCGGACGACGTCCGGTTCGGGCAGGTTCTCCAGGATGTACGGGGCGGTGCCGTGCACCACCTGCGTCCGGACGCCGAAGCGGTGCGCGGCCGACTCGGTGCGGGCGCAGGCCCGCGGGTCCCGGTCGACGGCGATGACGGCGGCGCCGCCGCGCGCGGCCTCGGTGGCGAAGGCTCCGCTGCCGCAGCCGATGTCCCACACCAGGTCGCCGATCCGCGGTCCGAGACGGGCGAGTTGGGCGGCCCGGAGCAGATCGGTCTCCCCCTCGCCGAGTCCGCCGCCGTAGGCCTCGGCGGGCTGGGTCCAGCCGCGCGGCCCGTGGCCGGGGTCGTCCCCGGCGATCCAGCCGCCGCCCTCGGCGGCGCCCCGGCCGCCGATGACGATGACGACGTTGGGGTCGCGCCAGTTGTGGTCGGCTGCCTTGTCGGAGGTGACGACCGTGACCTGTTCGCGCTCGGTGCCGAGTTCCTCGCAGATGACGAAGGTGCGGTGGACGCCGTCCAGGAGCAGTCCGAGTTCGGCGGGTCCGGCGCCGGGGGCGGTGAGCACGGCGACCTTGGCGTGGGCGCGGCATACGTTCACCGCGCGGCGCAGGGTGCGCTTGTGTGCGACGACCACCTGGGCGTCGTCCCAGGGCATCCCGGCGCGGGCGAAGGCGGCGGCCACGGACGAGACGGCGGGGACGACCTCGACCTCCAGGCCGAACTCCGGTGCGCGCAGGGACCGTACGACTCCGAAGAAGCCGGGGTCGCCGTCGGCGAGCACCACCGCGGTGCCGCGGTGGGCGGCGATGCGGCGGGCGGCGAGGGCGACGCTGCCCAGGCGGATGCGCTCGGCGGTGCGGGGAACTTCGGGCAGTGCCAGGTGGTGGGCCGCGCCCGCCACAAGGGTGGCGGCGCCCAGGGCGCCGCGTGCCGCGTCGGTCAGCGGCGAACCGTCCCAGCCGATCACCGTGACCCGGTCGGCCATCGTCGTCAGTCTCCAGGATTGCGCAGGTCGTCGGGGTACGGACGCCCGAGAGCGTGTTCCGCGAGCGTACCCGGTGGAGCTGCCGGATGCGCGGCGGGGCGGCGCGGGTGCGCCCGCGGGTTCTGGTGGCTCAGTTCCATTCCGGGAAGGAGGTGTAGCCGCCGGAGCCGGCGAGCTGCTCGCCGGCGCCCTCCAGGTCCTCCGGCAGCAGGCTCCACACGATGAAGTCGGTGCGCAGGTCGGTCCATCTGCCGTCCTCGGTGCGCACGTGCGCTATGCAGGCGTTGCGCAGGACGCCCTCGCTGATGCAGCCGATCTTCTGGGCGACCTGCTGGGAGGCGGTGTTGTCGGCGGCCGTGCGCAGCTCGATGCGTTCGAACTTCTGGTCTCCGAAGAGCCATTGCGCCGTGGCGAGCGCGGCCTCGGCGGCGTATCCCTCGCCGCGTGCCCAGGGCGCGACGATGTACGACAGCTCGGCGGACCGCACGTGCCAGTCGGCCTTGGTCAGCTGGACGACGCCGACCAGCCGCTGGGTGAGGAACTCGGTGACCGCGAGGTCCAGGCCCCGGCCGGCGGTGCGCTCGGCGGGGGCGTACTCGGTGATCCAGGTCCGGGCGCCGTCCTCGGTGAAGGGCTGGGGGACGTCGGTCCAGGCCGCGACCTGCTCGTCGTTCATCATCTCGGCCAGGGCGGGCACGTCGTCCTCCTCCAGGGGACGCAGCACCAACCGCTCCGTGCTGATGGAGATGTTGGGGAAGGTGCTGTTCATGCGCCGCTCCGTAACCTTCGGAAAAACCTTCAGGGCCTGCTGAACTGTCCAGCATGCAGCATGAAAGCACTGAACCGCACGACGGGGTCCTCCCCCACCGCCGGAACGGCGTGGGGGTGCCCTCACCGGGTGAGGGCGCGGACCCGTGCGTCGTGCGGGTGGCGGTCGGGCGGATCAGAACGCCGGGACGACCGCGCCGTCGTACTTGTCCTCGATGAACTTCTTCACCTCGGGCGAGGTGAGGAGCTTGGCGAGCTTCTTGACCCGCGGGTCGTTCTCGTTGCCCTTCTTCACGGCGAGGAAGTTGGCGTACGGGTTGTCCTTGGCGGACTCGGCGGCGATGGCGTCCTTCGCCGGGTTGAGCTTGGCCTCCAGCGCGTAGTTGCCGTTGATCACCGCGGCGTCGACGTCGCCGAGGGAGCGCGGGAGCTGGGCCGCCTCGAGCTCCTTGAACTGGAGGTTCCTGGGGTTGGAGGCGATGTCCTTGGGGGTCGCGTCGTATCCGGCGCCGGCCTTCAGCTTGATGACGCCGCCTGCCTCCAGCAGCTTCAGGGCGCGGGCCTCGTTGGTGGTGTCGTTGGGCAGCGCGACGGTGGCGCCCTTCTTCAGGTCGTCCAGCTTCTTGACGCTCCTGGAGTACACGCCGAGCGGCTCCAGGTGCACCGTGCCGCCGGGGACCGGCACGATGTCGGTGCCGTTCTTCTTGTTGAAGTCGTCGAGGTACGGCTTGTGCTGGAAGTAGTTGGCGTCGATCTGGCCCTGCTGGACGGCCGTGTTGGGGGTCACGTAGTCGGTGAACTCCTTGACCTCCAGCTTCAGGCCGGCCTTCTTCGCCAGGTGGTCCTTGACGTAAGTGAGGATCTCGCCCTGCGGGGTGGGGGTGGCGGCGACGGTCAGCGGGGCGTTCGCGTCGGCCTTGCCGGAGTCCGAGCCCGAGCCGCAGGCGGTGAGCCCGAGGGTGAGGGCTCCGGCGGCGAGGACGGCGGCGGTGATCCTGGTGGTGTTACGCACGAAAAGTGCCTTTCCTTGGGTGGTGCGACCCCGGGTACGGGGCGATGGGAGAAGAAAGCTTCAGGCGGCCTTGCCGACGCCGGTGGCCGCGGATTCCCGGGCCTTCAGGAGCCGCAGCTTCGGGGCGGGGCCGGAGCGGCCGGAGCGTCGGTGCAGGGAGCGGGCCGCGAGGTCGCCGGCGAACTGGATGGCGGAGATGACCACGGCGAGGATGGCCACGGTGATCCACATGAGCTGGGTGTCGAAGCGCTGGTAGCCGTAGCGGATGGCGATGTCGCCGAGGCCGCCGGCGCCGACGGTGCCGGCCATGGCGGAGTAGCCGATGAGGGCGACGATCGTGGTGGTGGTGCCGGCGATCAGCGAGGGCAGGGACTCGGGGACGAGGACCTTGCGGACGACGGTCCAGGTGTTGCCGCCCATCGCCTGGACGGCCTCGACCAGCCCGCCGTCCACTTCGCGGACGGACGTCTCGACGAGCCGGGCGAAGAAGGGGATGGCGCCGATGGCCAGCGGCACGATGGCGGCCTCGCGCCCGATCGTCGTGCCGGTGACGAAGCGGGTGAAGCTCATCAGGGCCACCATCAGGATGATGAACGGCATCGAGCGGGTGATGTTCACGACCTGCCCGATCACCTTGTTGGCGACCACGTTCTGGAGCAGCCCGCCCCGGTCGGTGAGGACCAGCAGGACGCCGAGGGGCAGTCCGCCGACGACGGCGAGGAGCGTGGACCAGCCGACCATGTAGAGGGTGTCCCAACAGGCCTGGGACAGCAGCGGCTGGATTGCCGAGAAACCGGTCCAGGTCACTTGGCACCTTCCTTGACCAGCTCCGGCTGCCGGGCCGGGTCGGGGTCGACGACGTCGATCTGCAGGCCCTGCTCGCGCAGGAAGCCGATGGGCACCACGTTGTCCTCGTAGCGGCCGGGCAGTTCGATGCGCATCCGGCCGACCTGGAGGCCGCCGACGGTGTCGATGGCCGCGCCGAGGATCGAGATGTCGATGTTGTACGTGCGGGACAGCTGCGAGATGACGGGCTGGGTGGCGCTCTCGCCGTGGAAGGTGACGTCGATGACGGTCCGGTCGGCGGCGGAGGCCTCCCCGCCGACCGGGAAGAGCGCGGCGGCCAGTTCGGAGCCCGGGGTGGCGAGGAGTTCGCTCACCGTGCCGGACTCGACGATGCGGCCGTTCTCCATGAGCGCCGCCGAGTCGCAGACGGACTTCACGACGTCCATCTCGTGCGTGATGAGCAGGACGGTGAGACCGAGCTGCCGGTTCAGGTCGCGCAGCAGTTGGAGCACGGAGCGGGTGGTCTCCGGGTCGAGGGCGCTGGTGGCCTCGTCGGACAGCAGCACCTTGGGGTCGCCGGCGAGGGCGCGGGCGATGCCGACGCGTTGCTTCTGGCCGCCGGAGAGCTGGGCGGGGTAGGCCCGGGCCTTGTCGGCGAGACCGACGAGGTCGAGGAGTTCGAGCGCCCTGCGGGAACGTTCCTTCCCGGACGTGCCGAGGATCTCCAGCGGCAGCTCGACGTTGTCCTGGACGGTGCGCGAGGACAGCAGGTTGAAGTGCTGGAAGACCATGCCGATCCGGCTGCGCGCCCGCCGCAGCTCCTTGCCCGCCCGGTGGCCGCGGCCGGCCAGGGCGGTGAGGTCCTGTCCGGCGACGGTGACCGTGCCGGAGGTGGGGCGCTCCAGCAGGTTGACGCAGCGGATGAGCGAGGACTTGCCGGCGCCGGACTGGCCGATGACGCCGTACACCTCGCCCTCGCGGACGTGCAGGTCGACGCCGTCGAGCGCGGTGATCTCGCGGCCGCGCGAACTGTAGACCTTGGTGAGGCCCGATGTGGTGATCACGTGGGTTTCCGTCACTGTCGAGTGCGCGGCGCCTGATGGGCGCCGGGCACGGCATTCATGGTCGGGGGCGCCAGAGCGCGGCACGACTCTCACGAAGGTGCTCGAACCAGGAGAAACGTGTGCGCGGGGGCGTGGCTCAGCCGCGGGCGCCGGACGGACCGGGCGCGGGCGCGGACAGGAGCGGGCTCTCGCTTCGGGGCGCGAGGCTCAGCGGGTGCAGGGGCCCTCTAGAAGGCGCACATTCGACGTACAGGACACATACAACGAGCACCGGGCGGCACAGTCGCCTCGGTCGCAGGGGTGCGGTCGCTCGTCGTGGTCATGCGGTCAGTAAACCAGAGACACGGGCGCCGGAGGCCAGCGCCGTCCACATGCTGGACTCACGTGGACACCTGGGCGGTACGCCACGGACCTGGGGTTTCGCGCCCGTGACCAGTGCGGACACGGCCCTCGGGCGTGCACCCGGGCGGCCGCGGCGGGCCCGGCGCCCACCGGACTGTGGCCAACGCCACGGCGCCGCACCGACGGGGAGCCGCCCCGGTGGGGAGCGGGTCCGCAGAGCCGGGCCGGGCGCGGTGGGCCGTTCGCCCCGTAATAGGGTCGGCGGCATGCTTGATGCCCTGACGCTGGTGACCGGCGTCGCCGCGCTGCTGCTCGCCGCCTGGTGCGGCTGGGCGGCGTACCGTGACCAGCCGACGAAGGACTGGCACTTCATCGGCATGGCGGTGGTGTCGCTGCTGGCCCTGGTCCAGTTGGTGGTCGGGGTCGTGGCGCTGGCGCGGGGCGAGAAGCCGGCGCAGGGCACGACGATCTTCGTGGCGTATCTGCTGGGAGCCTTCGCGTGCGTCCCGGCGGCCGGGCTCATGTCACTGACCGAACGCACGCGCTGGGGTTCGGTGACGGCCGCGGCGGGCGGGGTGGTCCTCGCCGTCCTGGAGGTGCGGCTCTATGACATCTGGGGAAGGTGAGATGAGCGCCGTGAAGGAGAAGCCGGCCGGGGAGCGGCTCATCAGCGGTCCGGGCACCCTGCTGGTCTGGCTGTACGGCGTGATGGTCGTCGGCGCGGTGTCGCGCTCGGTCTACCAGATCGCCACCGAGTTCGACCGGGCGCCGCTCGCCTACTCGCTGTCCGCGGTCGCCGGAGTCGTGTACGGCTTCATCACGTACTCGCTGGTGCGCGGCGGGGAGAAGGCGCGCCGGGTCGCGCTTGCGTGCTGCGTCGCCGAACTGGTGGGCGTGCTGACCGTCGGTACGTGGACGCTGCTCGACCGGTCCGCGTTCCCGGACGCGACCGTGTGGTCGGCCTACGGCCGGGGCTACGTCTTCATCCCGGTGCTGCTTCCGGTGTCGGCCCTGTACTGGCTGCGCAAGGCGCGGAAGCAGCAGCCGCAAGCGGCCTGAGCGGGGTCCCGGCCGCCCGTGCTACGCGGTCGCCGCGTAGCTGCCGTCCGGCTTCTCCAGGATGATCATCAGTACGCCGTCGGCGCCCTGGGAGGTGCCGACCGCCTGGTAGCCCACGCGCCGGTACAGGCGCAGGTTGCCCTCGCTGCGGTGACCGGTGTGCAGCCGGAACCTGGTGGCGCCGCGCTCCTCGGCCAGCGCGGACTCGGCCGCGCGCAGCAGCCGGGCGCCGATGCCGTGTCCCTGGAGGCGCGGGTGGACGCAGAGCTTGCTGATGAGGGCCGCGCCGTCCTCGGCCACGCGGCCGCGCACCGAGCCGACCACCTCGTCGCCGAGCCGCGCCACGAAGACGCAGTCCCCGGCGAGTTCGTGACGGATCGCGTCGAGGCTCTCGACGAGCGGGTCGATGCGGTAGTTGCCGTACAGCGCGGCCTCGCTCTGGAAGCACAGGTACTGCAGCCTGAAGATCTGCTCCGCGTCCTGTTCGGCCGCCGCAGAGATGGTCACGCTCATGCCCATGTGCGCACGCCTCCCGCTCACTTGATCGCCGGTCGTCCCCCACTCCTATCCCCGCGCCGCGCGGGCCGCAACCTCCCGTTCGGGCAACCTTTGCGGGCATCCCGGACAACTGGAACATGCCAGGCCCGGGTTGCCCTGTGAGATACCCAACTCACCCGGAACGACGCGGCCGTCCCGGCGCGGGCTGCCGGGACGGCCGTGGTGGACCCCGAACGGGGCGGCGGGGCTCAGCGGTTGCCGTGCCGGCCGCTCAGGAAGTCCTCGCGGGCGAGCAGTCCGGTGTCGGCGTTGTCGGTGAAGACCCCGTCGATGCCGGTGGCGAAGTAGGCATGGAACACGCCGAAGACGTCACCGTAGGCGTCGGCGGCGGTGCCCTTGCGGAACTTCGGCGGCAGGAACGGGTTCTCGTTGCGGACGGTGTAGGGGTGCAGGATCAGACCGGCGGCGTGCGCGTCCCTGACGAGCGTGCTCGGCCTGGTGAGGTTGCCGTCCGCGTCCTTGGGGATGACCAGGTCGACGGTCGGGCCGATGCCCTGCGCGTAGGAGGCGATCTCCTTCAGGCCCTTGGGCGTGACGAGGTCGGCGACCGTGCGCCGGTCGCCTGTCTCGACGAAGTCCCAGGGACGGCTGCCGGCGTCCGACAGCAGCACCACGAGCGGGTTGCCGACAAGCCGGTTCAGCCGCTGGATGCTGGTCGGCTCGAAGGACTGGAGGATGACCGGGGAGTCCTTCTTGTCCTTGCCGTGCTTGCGCAGCAGCGCGGCGACCCGTTCCTCCAGGCCGAGGCCCAGCTTGCGGAAGTACGTCGGGTGCTTGGTCTCGGGGTAGATCCACACCTGCCTGCCGCGCTTGCGGGTCTGCTCGTCCTGCCACTTCAGGACCTCTTCGAAGGTGGGGATCTCCCAGCGCCCGTTGTAGAGGGTGTTGTGGGGGCGGTTGGCCGGGATGCGCTCGACCGCGCGCAGCCTCTTCAGCTCGGCGAGGGTGAAGTCCTCGGTGAACCAGCCGGTGGTGGGCACCCCGTCCAGCGTCTTGGTGGTCCTGCGGGCGGCGAACTCGGGGTGGTCGGCGACGTCCGTGGTGCCGCCGATCTCCGGCTCGTGACGGCACACGAGGTGGCCGTCCTTCGTCGGCACCAGGTCGCCTGCCTCGACGACATGGGCGCCGAGGTCGAGGGCCAGCTCGTAGGAGCCGAAGGTGTGCTCGGGCCGGTAGCCGCTGGCTCCCCGGTGGCCGACGATCGTCGGCACCGGCAGGCTCTTCAGCCCGCCGCCCTTGCGGCCGCCGCCCTCGTTCCGGGCGGCTCTGGCCGCGCCGGGCAGTCCGAGGACCGCTCCGCCCGCGCCCAGCACCGCGGCCCCGAGCACGGCCCGGCGTCCCGTCCCGCGTCCCTGCTCGTCCGACTCCCGCGTACCCATGACCGCCTCCTGGTCTCGTGTCGTCCGTGCGCGCCGATCGTAGGTGGGCACCGGTGACGGACGGGAGACCGCGTGGCGAACACCGGCGTGACGCCGGGTGTCGTCGGAGGCCGTATTGGACACAGGGAGGCCGTACGGGACGCAGGAGACCGCACGGACACAACGGGCGCCGTGGGCCGGGCGGGTGACGGCCCGTCGGCATGTCGGGGCCGGGCGCGGGAAGGCGTACTGATAGGCGGGGGTCGCGGTCCCGCGGCGCGGCAGGCCCGCCGAAGGCGGCCGCGGCGGACATCCGTTCCCCCTCCCGGGCGGCGAGCGACCTCCATCACATCGCTCCGTTCGGGTTACCGGGGCGAAACACACCTTCGTCGCAGGTAAACGTATGTCAACAGTGCGTAAGAGCCGGTGAGCCCGATGTGCATTCGGCCCCGGGCCGCGAGTATCGTCCTCACCTGCACAGACTCATGAACAATCCCTCGACATCTCCAGACACCGGAGGGCCCGTTGTCCCGCTTCGTGCTCATCAAGGCAGTGCTCGGTCCGATCATGCGCCTGATGTTCCGCCCCCAGGTGGAGGGCGCGGAGCGGATTCCGGGCGACGGCCCGGTGATCCTGGCCGGCAATCACCTGACCTTCATCGACTCGATGATCCTGCCGCTGGTCTGCGACCGTCAGGTCTTCTTCATCGGCAAGGACGAGTACGTCACCGGGAAGGGCCTCAAGGGCCGGCTGATGGCCTGGTTCTTCACCGGCGTCGGCATGATCCCCGTCGACCGTGACGGCGGCCGGGGCGGAGTGGCCGCGCTGATGACCGGCCGCCGGGTACTGGAGGAGGGCCGGATGTTCGGCATCTACCCCGAGGGCACCCGCTCCCCCGACGGCCGCCTGTACCGCGGCCGCACCGGCATCGCCCGGCTCACCCTGATGACCGGGGCGCCCGTGGTCCCGTTCGCCATGATCGGCACCGACAAGCTCCAGCCGGGCGGCACCGGCCTGCCCCGGCCGGGCCGGGTCACCGTCCGCTTCGGCGAGCCGATGGAGTTCTCCCGGTACGAGGGCATGGACCGGGACCGCTACGTCCTGCGGGCCGTGACCGACTCGGTGATGGCGGAGGTCATGCGCCTCTCCGGGCAGGAGTACGTCGACATGTACGCCACGAAGGCGAAGGCCGCGTAGGCCTTCGGCCGCCGGGCGGGACTACGGCGGCCGACCGGGTTCAGAGCTTCTGGCCCCTCAGCAGGAACCACGCCGCGACCGCCGTCGCCAGCAGTACCGCCGCGCCCGCTCCCGACGCCAGGTGCAGACCGTGCACGAAGGACTCCCTGGCCGCGTGCAGCAGGGTCTCGGAGGTGTGCGCCGGCAGGCTCGCCGCCGCCTCGATCGCGCCGCCCAGCGACTCGTGGGCGGCCGACGGTGTGCCCGCCGGTCCGGTGAAGCCGCGGTAGACGCCGGTCACGATGGAGCCCAGCAGCGCGATGCCGAGGGCCGCGCCCAGTTCGTACGCCGTCTCGGAGACCGCCGAGGCGGCGCCCGCCTGTTCCTTGGGCACACTGGAGAGGATCACGTCGGCGGTCACCGTGAAGGAGAAGCCGGCGCCGACGCCGACCACCAGCAGGGCCGTGCCCAGCATCGGGTAGCCGGTGGTCCCGCTGAGCGTCGTCAGCGCGGCCAGCCCCAGGCCGATGGCGGCCAGTGAGCCGGAGACCACGCTTCGCACCGAGAAGCGCCGGGCCGCGCGCCCGGCGAGCAGTCCGGCCACCACCGCGCCCACGGCGGCGGGCAGTTCCGCCAGACCCGCCTCGAAGGGCCGCCTGTTTTGGACGAGTTGCAGGTACTGGGACAGGAAGAACACCAGACCGGACATGCCGAGCACGGTCAGCAGGTCGGCGAGGACGGCGCCGGAGAACCCCCGGCTGCGGAAGAGCCGCATGTCGAGGAGCGGCTTCGGCAGCGTGAGCTGGCGGCGGACGAAGCCGTACAGCGCCGCCGCGCCCAGCACACCCGTGGCCGGGACCGGCCAGGTGAACCCTCCTGCCGCGGCCTCCTTCACCGCGTAGACGACGCCGACCACGCCGACCAGCGACAGCACGACGCTCACCAGGTCCCACGGGCCCGGGTCGGGGTTGCGGGACTCGGGCAGGGTCCTGAGGCCGACCAGGACGAGGACCGCCATCACGGGCAGGTTGATCAGGAAGACCGAGCCCCACCAGAAGTGTTCGAGCAGCAGGCCGCCCACGATCGGGCCGACGGCCGTGCCGCCGGAGGCGGTGGCGCCCCAGATGCCGACCGCGAGGCTGCGCTCGCGCGGGTCGTGGAAGAGGTTGCGGATCAGGGCGAGCGTGGCCGGCATCAGGGTGGCGCCCGCGACGCCGAGCAGCGCCCGGGCCAGGATCATCAGTTCCGGTGTGGCGGCGTAGGCGTTGAGCACGGAGATCGCGCCGAACGCGGTGGCGCCGCCGAGCAGGATGCGCTTGCGGCCGATGCGGTCGCCGAGGCTTCCCATGGAGACGAGCAGACCGGCGATGACGAACGAGTAGACGTCCCCGATCCACAGCAGCTGGGTGCCCGAGGGCCTGAGGTCCTCACTGATGAAGGGGGTCGCGAGACCGAGGACGGTCGCGTCGACGGCCACCAGCAGCACGGCGAGCACGAGGACGGAGAGCGCGAGCCAGCGGCCCGGCCGCTGCTCCACCTCCGCCGCGCGAGCCGGCTGCAGGGTGCTGGTCATGATTCCTCGTTCCGTGATGTGTCCGTGCGCAGTGCGCCGCCGAGCAGCAGCTCGGTGATCATGTGGTGGAAGTCCTTGGGGGCGACCTTGCCGCTCAGTACGACATAGGCGCCGGAGGCGATGAGCCCGAAGAGGGCCTCGGTGAGCCAGGCGGGGGTGAGGTCGATACGGAACTCGCCGCTGAGCTGGCCGCGCCGGAAGACCTCGGAGATGCGCTCGTCGATCCGGGCCCAGCCCTCGTTCTGCTCCTCGCCCTCGAAGAGCTGGTTCTCCGTGTAGAGGAAGGAGAGCAGCCCGGCCGCCGGTTCGATCGCGCGGACCAGGCGCCGTACGGCGTCGTCGGCCGGCCCCTCCCCCAGTCGGGCCGCGTCGAGGGCGGCCTCGCACTCGGCGATGCCGAGCGCCTCCAGCGCCCTGACGAGCGAGTCGCGCCCGGCGAACTGGCGGTGCAGCGTGGCCCGGCTGATCCCGGCCGCCCTGGCGACCTCGTCCATGGTGGCGGTGGACTTGTGGGCGAGCAGGGTGGCTGCGCTGCGCAGCACGTGGTCACGATCGACAGCCATGAGACAAGGATACCCCGCATGAGACATCAATGTCTCAGAATAGGCGTACGCGTCTCATCGACTCTCACCGGCTCCTTGCGGAAGAGGCTGTCGTGGGGGGCGCTCAGTGCCAGGGGAGCTGCCCGCGCCGCTCCCAGTAGGCCCGGGGTTCCTCGGACAGGGCGTCGAGGCGGGCGAGCCGGTCCTCGTCGAGGTCCACGGCGGGGGCGTGCAGGTTGGAGGCGAGCTGGCCCGACGTGGCAGCGCCGGACAGAACCACACCGGCCCACGGCCTGTGCAGGATCAGGGCGAGGGCGACGGCGTCACAGCCCAGGCCGGTTTCGCGGGCGACCGCCTTGAGCGCCTCGGGGGCGTTCGGCCCGGCGAGCCGCCCGTTGGCCATGCCCTCCTTGACGATCACGGTCAGTCCTGCGTTGTGCGCCTCGGCGAGGGCGGGAGCGGCGGAGGTCTCCAGGGCGTTGTACGTCGACTGGACGGTACGGAAGAGCGGGGCGCCGTCGACCGTCACGCCGAGCGCCGCCCGGACGGTGTCGGCCTGGGCGGGCCCGCTGGTGGAGAACCCGATCGTGAGCCCGCCCTCGGCGGCCTCGGCGAGCCTGGCGTGCAGTTCCTTGTCGGTGAGCGCGGGGCTGTCCGGGGTCAGCGAGTGGATCTGGTAGAGGTCGAGCCGGTCGCCGAGCAGTCCGGCGGTCTCGGCGCGCTGCCGCTCGTAGGTGGCGAGGCCGTGGTCCTTGACCTCGTGCCGGTCGGCGTCGGTGGTCCAGTCGGCGGTGTAGGTGTAGCCCCATTTGCTGCCGACGACGACGTCGGCGGCGTCGGGGCGGGACCTGAGCCAGTCGGCGAGGAACTCCTCGGCGCGGCCGTAGGAGCGGGCGGCGTCGACATAGCGGACGCCCTGGGCGTAGGCGGCGTCCAGGAGTTCGTGGGTGCGCTCGCGCAGGGCGTCGACACCGCGGTCGGCAGGGAGGTCGCGGTCCCGGCCGAGGTTGATGTAACCGGGCCGCCCGACGGCGGCGAGCCCCAGGCCGATGTGGCAGGTGGGCGTGGTGGCCGAGAACAGCCGGGCGAAGGGCATCGCGGGCTCCGTTCGGTCGCTTCCTTGCGGCTGTCGACCAACGTAACCCGCGAGGCCCCCGAAGGCGGGCGGACTACTTCCCGGCGTCCGCCCACCGGTGCTGCGCCGCCACGTCCGCCTTGACCTCGGCGAGCTGCACGGCGACCGCGCTCGGGGCGGTGCCGCCGCGTCCGCTGCGGGAGGCCAGGGCGCCGGGGACGCTGAGGACGGTGCGCACCTCGGGCGTCAGATGGGCGGAGATCTTGGCGAACTGCTCGTCGGTCAGCTCGTCGAGTTCCTTGCCCTCGGCCTCGGCGGCCTTCACGCACTCGCCGGCGACCTCGTGCGCCACCCGGAACGGCACGCCCTGCTTGACCAGCCACTCGGCGATGTCGGTGGCCAGCGAGAAGCCGGCCGGGGCCAGCTCCTCCATGCGCTCGCGGTGGACGGTGAGGGTGGCCATCATGCCGGTGAAGGCCGGCAGCAGGACCTCCAGCTGGTCGCAGGAGTCGAAGACGGGCTCCTTGTCCTCCTGGAGGTCCCGGTTGTACGCGAGCGGCAGGGCCTTGAGGGTGGCGAGGAGACCGGTCAGGTTGCCGATCAGCCGCCCCGACTTGCCGCGGGCCAGCTCGGCGATGTCCGGGTTCTTCTTCTGCGGCATGATCGACGAGCCGGTGGAGAAGGCGTCGTGCAGGGTCACGAAGGAGAACTCCTTCGTGTTCCAGATGATGACCTCCTCGGCGATCCGGGAGAGGTTCACACCGATCATCGCGGTGACGAACGCGAACTCCGCGACGAAGTCCCGGGAGGCCGTGCCGTCGATGGAGTTGCCGGCGCTGCCGCGCTCGAAGCCGAGGTCGCGCGCCACCGCCTCCGGGTCGAGGCCGAGGGAGGAACCGGCCAGGGCGCCCGAGCCGTACGGCGACACGGCCGTCCGCTCGTCCCACTGGCGCAGCCGCTCGGCGTCCCGGGACAGGGACTGGACGTGCGCGAGGACATGGTGGGCGAACAGCACCGGCTGGGCGTGCTGGAGGTGGGTGCGGCCGGGCATGGCCACGTCCGGGTGGGCCTCGGCCAGTCCGACGAGCGCGTCCTGGAGGTCGGCGATCAGAGCGCCGATGATCCGGGCGTGGTCGCGCAGGTACATCCGGAAGAGGGTGGCGACCTGGTCGTTGCGGGACCGGCCGGCGCGCAGCTTGCCGCCGAGGTCGGCGCCGAGGCGCTCCAGCAGGCCGCGCTCCAGGGCGGTGTGCACGTCCTCGTCGGCGACGGTGCCGGTGAAGGAGCCGTCGGCGACGTCCGCCTCCAGCTGGTCGAGGCCGGCGAGCATGCGCCGCAGCTCGTCGTCGTCGAGCAGCCCGGCCTTGTGCAGCACGCGCGCGTGGGCACGGGAGCCGGCGATGTCGTAGGGCGCGAGACGCCAGTCGAAGTGGACGGACGCGGACAGCTTCGCCAGGGCCTCGGCGGGACCGTCGGCGAAACGGCCGCCCCAGAGCCGTACGTCACCGCTGTTGCTGCTCACTGCGTTGCTCCTCGGAGATGGCGATGTGCGCGACCGCCTCCCCACCCGTGAGTGAGGAGGCGGTTGTCAGGCTAGTGCGTGCGAGGCGCCCTCCACGGGCTCACCCGCTCAGGTGAGGTCGCGCTTGGCGGCGATCTTCGACGACAGGCTGTAGATGTCGATGAAGCCCTTGGCGGCGGACTGGTCGAAGGTGTCGCCGGTGTCGTAGGTGGCGAGGTTGAAGTCGTACAGCGACTCCTGGGAGCGCCGGCCGGTGACGACCGCGCGGCCGCCGTGCAGGGTCATGCGGACGTCGCCGGAAACGTGCTGGTTGGCCTCGTTGATGAAGCCGTCCAGGGCGCGCTTGAGCGGGGAGAACCACTGGCCGTCGTAGACCAGTTCGCCCCAGCGCTGCTCGACCTGCCGCTTGTAGCGGGCGAGTTCGCGCTCGACGGTGACGTTCTCCAGCTCCTGGTGGGCGGTGATCAGGGCGATCGCGCCCGGAGCCTCGTACACCTCGCGGGACTTGATGCCGACGAGGCGGTCCTCGACCATGTCGATCCGGCCGATGCCCTGGGCGCCGGCGCGCTCGTTGAGCTGCTGGATGGCCTGGAGGACGGAGACCGGCTTGCCGTCGATGGCGACCGGGACGCCCTCCTTGAAGGTGATGATCACCTCGTCGGCCTCGCGGGCGACGGCCGGGTTCTGGGTGTACTCGTAGATGTCCTCGATCGGCGCGTTCCAGATGTCCTCGAGGAAGCCGGTCTCCACGGCGCGGCCGAAGACGTTCTGGTCGATGGAGTACGGGGACTTCTTGGTGGTCGCGATCGGGAGGTTCTTCTCCTCGCAGAACGCGATGGCCTTGTCCCGGGTCATCGCGTAGTCGCGGACCGGGGCGATGCACTTCAGGTCGGGGGCGAGGGCGACGATGCCGGCCTCGAAGCGGACCTGGTCGTTGCCCTTGCCGGTGCAGCCGTGGGCGACGACGCCGGCGCCGTGCTTCTGGGCGGCGGCGACCAGGTGCTTGACGATCGTCGGCCGGGACAGCGCGGAGACCAGCGGGTAGCGGTCCATGTAGAGGGCGTTGGCCTTGATCGCCGGGAGGCAGTACTCGTCGGCGAACTCGTCCTTGGCGTCGGCGACCTCGGCCTCGACGGCACCGCAGGCGAGCGCGCGCTTGCGGATGACGTCCAGGTCCTCGCCGCCCTGGCCGACGTCGACCGCAACGGCGATGACCTCGGCGCCCGTCTCCTCGGCGATCCAGCCGATGGCGACGGAGGTGTCCAGACCGCCCGAGTAGGCGAGTACGACGCGCTCGGTCACGGGATTCTCCTCACACTGCATTCGCTGACATGCATGAGTATGCAGAACTCTGCATGGTTCGTCAATCTCGTCCGCGGCGCGTCGCGGCAAGGCAGCCGTGGCCGCCCCGAGGAAGCGCCGGCCGGGGCGGCCACGGTGGGGCGAGCGGGGGCCGTAATTCCTTAGACAGACGAAAGAACCTGCCCCGATAATCGCTGGACATGGGAAAGACGTATGAGCGCATCGACGGCAGGCTGCGCACGTTCATCGAGCGGCAGCCCCTGTTCTTCACCGCAACCGCCCCGCTCTCCGGCGACGGCACGGTCAACCTCTCCCCCAAGGGCCTCACCGGCTCCTTCGCGGTGCTCGACGAGCACACCGTGGCCTATCTGGACTTCGCCGGGTCCAACGCGGAGACCATCGCCCACCTGCGTGAGAACGGCCGGATCACCCTGATGTGGTGCGCCTTCCAGGGCCCGCCCACCATCGTGCGCGTCCACGGCCGGGGCGAGCCCGTCTTCCGCGACGACCCGCGCTTCGCCGAACTCCTCACCCGTTTCCCCGACATCGACCCGGCGCGGCACGGACTGCGCGCGATCATCGTCGTGCACGCCGAACTCGTCCGGGACACCTGCGGATACGCGGTGCCCTTCATGGCGTACGAGGCGGACCGCGATCTGCACGGCAGGCGCTTCGCGCGCGAGGACGACGCCTCGCTGAGCGACTACTTCACCCGGAAGGAGCATGTGGCCACCAGCCTGGACGGACTACCCGGGCTGCCGTTGCCGCTGCCGCCGTCTACGGTCTGATCCATGCGCCCCGGTGCCGCCGCGATCCTCGCCGCCCTGTCCCTGCTCACACTCGGTGCCGCGCCCGCGCGCGAGGTGCCGCTGCCGGCCCGGATGCGGGACACCGGCGGCGGCACCCAGCTGATCACCGCTCAGGCGGCCCGCACCGGCGCCACGTCGGGCACGGTCACCTGGTGGGACCTGCGCGGCGGGCGCTGGGTGCGGGCCGGTTCGGCGCCGGCCCGGTTCGGCGCGAGGGGCCTCGTCGAGGGGACGGCACGGCGGCAGGGGACGAACACGACGCCGACCGGCCTTTACCGCCTGCCGTTCGCCTTCGGCACCAAGGCCGCACCGGGCGGGACCCGGCTGAGGTACCGGCGGGTGGGCCCGGACTCCTGGTGGTGCCAGGACAACGGCTCACGCTCCTACAACCGCTGGACCCAGCCCCGCCCCGCCGACTGCCGGGCCGCCGAGTCCGAGCACCTGGTGGCCTACCCGACGCAGTACGCGCACGCGCTCGTCATCGGCTTCAACTACTCCCGCCCGGTGCGCGGCCGCGGAGCGGGAATCTTCCTGCACGTCAACGGGCGCGGGGCGACGGCCGGTTGTGTGTCGGTGCCCCGGAACGCCATGCGCCGGATCCTGGCGTGGGCGGATCCCGCGCGCCGGCCGCACATCGCGATCGGCACGGCGGGCGGAAAGACGGCGATCAGCCGCTACTGAGCCCGCCGCCGTCCGCCGGCAGCCGGACGGTGAAGGCGGTGGATCCGGCGCGGCTGTCCAGCCCGACCCCGCCGCCGTGCGCCTCCGTCACGGCCGCCACGATCGACAGGCCGAGGCCCGCCCCGGCCCCGCCGAAGGAGTCGGTGCGGCGGCGGTCGGCCCGGGTGAAGCGCTCGAAGACACCGGGCTGGACCTCCTCGGGGACTCCGGGCCCGTCGTCGTGCACCCGCAGGACGGCTGTGGCGGCACCCTCCGGGGCCGGTTCCCCTCCGGATTCCAGCTCCAGGGACACCGTCACCTCGGTGCCGGCGGGCGTGTGCGCACGCGCGTTGGCCAACAGGTTGGCCAGCACCTGGTGGAGCCGGTGGGCGTCACCGGTCACCGTCACCGGTTCCTCCGGCAGCTCCAGCGTCCAGCGGTGCTCCGGACCCGCCGCCCTGGCGTCCGTCACCGCGTCCAGGACGAGACGGGTCAGGTCGACCGGGCGGCGCTCCAGGGGACGCCCGGCGTCCAGCCGGGCCAGGAGCAGCATCTCGTCGACCATCTCGCCCATCCGCGCGGACTCGGCGGCGATGCGTTCCAGGGCCCGGGTGACCTCGGGCGGCACCGGCCCCGGGTGCAGCAGGGCGAGTTCGGCGTGGCCGCGCACCGCGGCGACCGGGGTGCGCAGCTCGTGGCTGGCGTCGGCGGCGAAGCCGCGCAGCCGCTCCTCACTGGCGTGCCGTTTGGTCAGCGCGTCCTCGACGTGGTGGAGCATCCGGTTGAAGGCGGCGCCGACCCGTCCGACCTCGCTGCGCGGGTCGGCGCGCGGAGCACGGGGCGGCAGCGCGACCTCGCCGCTGGCGAGCGGCAGTTCGCTGACCCGGGCGGCGGTCTCCGCGACCCGCGTCAGCGGGCGCAGCGACCAGCGCACCCACAGGGCGCCGGCGACCCCGGCGGCGGCCAGGGCGAGCCCCGAGACGGTCCCCGCGACCAGTTCGAGCCGGTGGACCGCGGCCCGCACCGGCGCCATCGGCAGCCCGGTGACCAGCACGTCGCCGTCCCGGCCCGGCCAGGCCGCCAGCCGGTACTCGCCCAGGTCGGACAGGCGCACCGTGTGCCCGCCGCGGCCCACCGGGAGCGCGGCCAGTGCGCCGCGGTCGGCGCCGGTGAGAGTGACGTCGAAGCCGGGACGGGACCGGGAGGGGACGACGGCCGCGTGCGTCACCGTGCCGCCGAGGAGCCGGGCGCCGAAGGTGCCGGCGGCCTGCCGGCGGGTGTCGCCGCGTTCGTCGCCGTCGTGGTCGGAGGGCTTGGCCGGGGTGGCGGTGCCGTGCTCCAGGCTCTCCGGGAAGCTCAGCCCGGCCTGCTGGAGCTGCTGGTCGATCCGGCCGATGAGGAAGCCGTTCAGTTCGAGGACCGCGGCCACTCCGACGGCCGCGCAGCCGACGGCCAGCAGCACGACCAGGCCGAAGGTGAGCCGGGCCCGCAGGGTGCGCGGCCGGGGCAGCCGCCGGATCCGCGATGTCATCGCCCTCCGCGGCACGGTCACCGTGCCACCGGTTTCAGGACGTACCCGGCCCCGCGCACCGTGTGGATCATGGGTTCCCGTCCGGCGTCCACCTTCTTGCGCAGATAGGAGATGTACAGCTCCACCACATGGGCCCGGCCGCCAAAGTCGTAGGACCACACACGGTCGAGGATCTGCGCCTTGCTCAGCACCCGGCGCGGGTTCTGCATCAGGAGGCGCAGCAGCTCGAACTCGGTCGGGGACAGCTCGATCAGCTCTCCCGCCCGGGTGACCTCGCGGGCGCCCTCGTCCATGACCAGGTCGCCCACGGTCAGCCGCGGGCCGTCGGCCGGCTGCCGGGCCATGCCGGCACGGCGCAGCAGTCCGCGCAACCGGGCGACCACCTCCTCCAGGCTGAACGGCTTGGTCACGTAGTCGTCCCCGCCCGCGGTGATCCCCGCGATACGGTCCTCCACCGCGTCCCGCGCCGTGAGGAAGAGCACACAGACGTCCGGCTGCGCGGTGTGCAGTTCGCGCAGCACGGCGAAACCGTCGGTGTCCGGGAGCATCACGTCGAGCACGACGGCGTCCGGCCGCGCCTCGCGGGCCGCGGCGAGGGCCGAGGCCCCGTCGCCCGCGGCGCGCACCTCCCAGCCCTGGTAACGCAGGGCTCCGCAGAGCACTTCGGCGAGGTCGGGGTCGTCGTCGACGACGAGGACGCGCACGGGGGTGCCGTCGATGCGGGTGAGCGCGGGAGGGCTCGGGCGGGCGGTGTTCATGGCCTCTCCAGCATCGCCGGTCACCGGCCCTACGGCGAGGGAGGCCCCTCTGAGTTTCCTGTGAGAGGGGCCACTCCGCCCGCCGCTCAGAGCTGTCTCAGAGGTTCGCCCCGCACAGTGGCGTTCTGGACCGGCGAAGGGACGGGAGAGCGGATGACCACGGTGTACGAGCGACGGGCGGCGCCGCCGGTGCCCGTGGCGCGCCGGCGCTCCCCCGCGGGCGCGGTGCTGGCACTGCTGTGGGCGGGAGCCGCCGCGGTGCTGCTTCTGTGGTGGCAGGGCACGGACTCCGTCGTGGGCACGGCGGGCCTGCTGACCGGCGCCGGACGGATCGCGGGCCTGCTGTGCGGGTACGCCTGCGCCGTGCTGGTGGGTCTGATGGCGCGGGTGCCGCTGCTGGAGCGCCGGATCGGCTCGGACCGGGTGGCGCGCTGGCACGCGATGGCCGGCCGCTACACGGTGTGCCTGCTGGTCGTGCACGTGGTGCTGATCCTCGCCGGGTACGCCGCGCAGGACGGCTCCTCCGTCCTGCGCGAGGCGGTCAAGGTGGTGCTGGACTACCCGGAGATGCTGAAGGCCGGCGCCGGGACCGTGATCCTGTTCGCGGTCGGCGTCACCTCGGCGCGCGCGGTGCGCCGCCGGACCAGTCACGAGTTCTGGTACTACACGCACCTGCTCACCTACGCGGCCGTCTTCCTGGCCTTCGGCCACCAGGTGGCGCTGGGCGCCGAGTTCACCGGCCACGCCCTGGCCACGGCCTTCTGGTACGCGCTGTACCTGGGCGTCGCGGCCCTGGTGGTGTGGTTCCGGATTTTGGTCCCGGTGCGGCTCAACCTGCGCCACGGGATGCGCGTCGAGGCGGTGCAGGAGGAGGCGCCGGGTGTGTACTCCGTCGTCGTGCGCGGCCGGCGGCTGGACGAACTGGGCGCGCGGCCGGGCCAGTTCTTCCGCTGGCGGTTCCTCGCCGGGGGCATGGGCTGGACGTCGACGCCGTACTCCCTGTCGGCTCCGCCCCGTCCGGACCTGCTGCGCATCACGGTGAAGGCGCTCGGCGACCACAGCGCGGCCGTGCCGCTGCTGCGGCCGGGCACCCGGGTGTGGGCGGAGGGCCCCTACGGGTCGCTGACCGCCGACCGGCGCACCTCGCACAGGTCCCTGCTGATCGCCGCCGGGGTCGGCATCACGCCGCTGCGCGCGCTGTTCGAGACGCTGCCCGGCGACGTCACCCTGCTGTACCGGGCGCGCACGGCCGAGGACCTGGCCCTGGGCGGGGAGTTGGAGGCGATAGCGCGGTGGCGCGGCGGCCGGGTGCTGTACGCGCTCAACGGCCCGCGCGGCGAACGCCCCCGCCTCACCGTGGAGTCGCTGCGCGCGGCCGTCTCCGACGTGGCCGGCCACGACGTCTACGTCTGCGGCCCGCACGCCTTCGCCCGGGACGTGTACGAGGTGCTGCGCGCCGCCGGGGTGCCGGACCGCCGTATCCACCACGAGTCGTTCGAGCTGTGAGGCCCTGTTGCACGCGTTGAGGAAGAACCGTCCGCTGCGCCGCGTCGTGCTGGCGGGCGCCGCCACCGTCTCCGGGCTGGTGATGCTGCTGTCGCTCAAGCCGCACACGCCGCCGCGGATCGCCGCGGATCCCGCGCCGGCCCCGTCCGGCGGTTCGAGCACGGCCAAAGGGGCCGGCGGTACCAGGACCGTCACCGGTGAGACGGTGCGGACCCGCTGGGGTCCGGTCCAGGTGCGGGTCACGCTCGTCGACGGCCGGATCACCGACGTGACCGCGCTCGCCCAGCCGTCCGGCAACCCGCGGGACCGGGAGATCAGCGGCTACGCCGTCCCTCAGTTGCGCAGGGAGGCGCTGACCGCGCAGAGCGCGGACATCGACACCGTCTCGGGGGCGACGTACACCAGTGACGGATACCGCCGCTCGCTCCAGTCCGCGCTGGACGCGGCCGGGCGCCGAACCTCGGCCGGGCGCTGAACGCGGGACCGTCGTGGCACGTATTCCAGGGCCAAGGGACCACGCCCCCCTTGATTCCGTCCACGGAGGAACCGTGACCACCACGCTCGCAGGCGGCCGCGCCGCCCGGCGCCAGACGATGCGCCGCATCCGGCCGCGCCGCTCCCCCGCCGTACCGCTGCTGGCCGCCGTCTGGGCGGGCGCGGCAGGCGTCATCTGGCTGTGGTGGATGAACACCCCGTCCATCGACGGCACCGCCGGGAGGGTGCTGAACGCGGGCCGGATCACCGGCCTGCTCGCCGGCTATCTGATGGCGCTCGTCGTGCTCCAGATGGCACGGGTGCCCGCCCTGGAGCGGCGGGTGGGCTCCGACCGGGTCGCGCGCTGGCACGCCATGACCGGCCGGTACACGCTCTGCCTGGTCCTCGCGCACGTCTTCCTCACCATGTGGGGCTACGCGCTGCTGGGCGGCAAGTCGCTCGGCGACATCGTGGGGCAGACCGTGGAGTCCGTGGAGCAGTTGCCCGACATGGGCAAGGCGGCGATCGGCACCGGACTGCTGCTGGTCGTCGGACTGGTCTCGATCGGCCCGGTGCGCCGCCGGATGCCGTACGACACGTGGTACCACGTGCACCTGTTCACCTACGCCGCGGTGTTCCTGACGTTCTGGCACCAGATCACGACCGGCAACGACTTCGCCGTGGAGCCGGCCGCCAGGACCTTCTGGTACGGCCTGTACGGCGCGGTGACCGCGCTGGTGATCTGGTACCGGATCCTCACCCCGATCCGGCTGAACGTGCGCCACCGCATGCGGGTGGAGGCGGTGATCGAGGAGGCGCCGGGCATCGTGTCGGTGCTGATCGCCGGCCGCAGGCTGCACCGGATGGGCGCGGAGGCCGGGCAGTTCTTCCGCTGGCGGTTCCTGGCGCCTGGCATGAGGTTCTCCTCCCACCCGTACTCGCTGTCGGCGGCGCCCCGCCCCGGCCTGCTGCGCATCACCGTCAAGGCGATCGGCGACCACAGCGCCGGGCTGCGCGAACTCACCCCCGGGACCCGGGTGTGGGCGGAGGGGCCGTACGGCGCGCTGACCGCGTCCAGGCGCAGCCGCGGCAAGGTGCTGCTGGTGGCGGGCGGAGTGGGCATCACGCCGATGCGGGCGCTGTTCGAGACGCTGCCCGGCGCGGCCGGTGACATCACGCTGCTGTACCGGGCCAACAGCACCCAGGAGCTGGCCCTGTGGGGTGAACTGGCGAAGATCGCCGACGAGCGCGGCGCCCGGCTGATGTACGCGGTGAACAGCCCGGACGGTGAACGCCCCGACATCTCCGCCGAGTCGCTGCGCCGCAAGATCGCCGACATCGAACGCCACGACGTCTTCATGTGCGGCCCGCCCGGCTTCGCGCAGTCGGTGTACGAGGCACTGCGCGGCGCGGGAGTCCCCGCCCGCCGCATCCATCACGAGTCGTTCGAGATGTGAGCGACGCAAACGCGGAATTGGACGCGGAACTCCGGCACACCACAGGACTTACGGGACTCACGGGAATTCAGGAGCTCAACGGCGATGAGGAAGAGCCACCCCATCCGGCGTGCCGTGCTGGCCGGCGCCGCGACCGTGTCCGGCATCGTGCTGCTGCTGTCGCTGAAGCCGGCCGCCGACCCCGCCTCGGCGGCTGGCGCGGCGCCGCAGCAGACCGCGGCCGCGCAGGAGGCGCCGCAGGGCGCCAGCGGCGCGCAGCGGACGGGCACCCGGTCCGTCACCGGCGACGTGGCCCGGACGGAGTACGGCGATGTGCAGGTACGGCTGACCGTCAGCGACGGCAGGATCACCGCGGCGGAGGCCGTGCGGGCGCCGCAGGGCGGGGTCAGCGGCCAGAAGAGCGAACTGGCCGTGCCCAAGCTCAACCAGGAGGCCGTGGCCGCGCAGAGCGCGAACATCGACACCGTCTCCGGAGCCACGTACACCAGCGGCGGCTACAAGAAGTCGCTCCAGTCGGCACTGGACAAGGTGAAGGCGAGCGGTGCGCCGTCCGGACCGTCGTCCAGTGGGCCGTCCGGACCGTCGTCCGGCGCGCCGTCCGGTTCGTCCTCCTCGGGGTCCGCCGGCTCGGGAGCCGCCCAGTCCCGTACCGTCACGGGCGAGGCCGCCCGGACCGAGTACGGCCCGGTGCAGGTCCGGATCACGGTCAGCGACGGCAGGATCACCAGGGCCGAGGCGGTGCAGGCGCCGCAGGGCGGGGTCAGCGGCCAGAAGAGCGAACTGGCCGTGCCCAAGCTCAACCAGGAGGCCGTGGCCGCGCAGAGCGCGAACATCGACACCGTCTCCGGAGCCACGTACACCAGCGGCGGCTACAAGAAGTCGCTCCAGTCGGCACTGGACAAGGCCGGTGGCTGAGGCCGTGTCCGGTCCGGCCGGGGGTCCCGCCGCGGTGCGGCACGCGGAGGAGGTCATGGGGACCGTCTTCTCCTTCGACGTGCGCGGCGGCCCGTCCGACGCGGTGGCGGCGGCACTGGCCGAGGCGGTCGCCGAACTGCACCGTGTCGACGAGGTGTTCAGCACCTACCGCGACGGCAGCCAGCTCTCCCGCCTGGCGCGCGGCGAGCTCACCGTGGCGGAGTGCGACCCGGAGGTCGCCGAGGTGCTCGAACTGGGCGCCGAGGCGGAACGCGTCAGCGAGGGCTGGTTCAGCCTGCGCTACGAGGGCAGTCTGGATCCGACCGGGATCGTCAAGGGCTGGGCCGCCGAACGGGCCGCCCGGCGGATCGCCGCGGCGGGGGTGCACGGGGTCAGCGTGAACGGCGGCGGGGACGTGCAGCTGCTCGGCTCGCCCGACGCGCACCGGCCCTGGCGCGTGGGGGTGTCGGACCCGCTGCGCCCCGGCGGACTCGCGGCGGTGGTCTCCGCCGCGGGTACCGACGAGCTGGCGGTGGCGACGTCCGGTACGGCCGAGCGGGGCGCGCACATCGTCGACCCGCGCACCGGCAGGTCGGCGGTCACCGACCTGGTCGCGGTCACCGTGGTCGCCCCCAGCCTGACGTGGGCGGACTGCTGGGCGACGGCCGCGTTCGCCATGGGCTCCCGCGAGGGCCTGGCCTGGCTGGAGTCGCTGCCGGAAGTGGAGGCGCTGCTGATCACGGCGGGCGACGAGGTCAGGTGCACGCACGGCCTCGCCGCCCGGCTCGGCTGAGAGCCGGCCGGCCCCCCGCCGGGATCACTGGCCGTTCTGGGCCAGCCTCAGCAGATGGTCCGCCAGCGCCTGTCCCCCCGTGGGGTCCCGGCTGATCAGCAGCAGTGTGTCGTCGCCTGCGATGGTCCCCAGGATGTCGTGCAGCTCGGCCTGGTCGATGGCCGAGGCGAGGAACTGCGCCGCCCCCGGAGGCGTGCGCAGGACCACGAGGTTCGCGGAGGCCTCCGCGGAGATCAGCAGCTCCTGCGAGAGCCGCCGCATCCGCTCCTCCTTCACCGACTCCCCCAGCGGTGCGCGCGGGGTGCGGAAACCGCCCTCGCTGGGCACCGCGTAGATGAGGTCGCCGTCGGTGTTGCGGATCTTCACCGCGTTCAGCTCGTCCAGGTCGCGGGAGAGCGTCGCCTGGGTGACGCTCAGCCCGTCGTCGGCCAGCAGCTTCGCCAACTGGCTCTGGGAGCGCACCGGTTGCCGGTTGAGGATGTCCACGATCCGGCGGTGGCGTGCGGTGCGGGTCTGCGGCACCGCGGGCCCGGCCTCGGTCTGACCGTTCTGCGCCTGGCTCATCGTCGTCTCAATCTCCGGATCATCCGTCCCCGCCTGCCACGTCCAGGATGCCGGGCAGCGCCCCGAGGAAGGCGTCCACCTCGTCGTCGCCGAGGTTCAGCGGCGGCATCAGCCGTACGACGTCGTGGGCGGGCGCGTTCACCAGGAAACCGGCCTCCTGAGCCGCCTGCTGCACCTGCGGCGCGCGCGGCTCGGTGAGCACGATACCCAGCAGCAGGCCCGCGCCCCGGACGTGGGCGACCAGCGGGTGGCCCAGCGACTCGATCCCCTCGCGCAGCTTCTCGCTCTGCCGCTTGACGTTCTCCAGCAGTCCCTCACCAGCGATCGTGTCCAGGACCGCGAGTCCGGCGGCGCAGGCGACCGGGTTGCCGCCGAAGGTCGTACCGTGCTGACCCGGCTGAAGCAGGTCGGCGGCGCGCCCGAAGGCGACGGTGGCGCCGAGCGGCAGTCCGCCGCCCAGCCCCTTGGCGAGCGTGACGACGTCCGGCAGGACGCCCTCGTGGGCCTGGTACTCGAACCAGTGCCCGGTGCGCCCGATCCCGGTCTGCACCTCGTCGAGGACCAGCAGCGAACCGGTGGCCGCCGTGATCGCCCTGGCCGCCTTCAGGTAGCCGGGCGGGGGCACCACGACCCCGTTCTCGCCCTGGACCGGCTCGATGACGACGAGGGCGGTCTCCTCGGTGACCGCCGCGGCCAGGGCCCGCGCGTCCCCGTAGGGCACGTGGGTGACCTCGCCGGGCAGCGGCAGGAACGGCTCCTGCTTGCCGGGCTGGCCGGTGAGCGCGAGGGCGCCCATCGTACGGCCGTGGAAGCCGCCCTCGGTGGCGACCATGTGGGGGCGGCCCGTCAGCCGGCCGATCTTGAAGGCGCCCTCGTTGGCCTCGGCTCCGGAGTTGCAGAAGAACACCTTGCCGTCCCGGCCGAAGAGCTGGAGCAGCCGTTCGGCGAGGGCGACGGGCGGTTCGGCGATGAACAGGTTGGAGACATGGCCGAGGGAGGCGATCTGCCGGCCGACCGCCTCGACGACGGCGGGGTGGGCGTGGCCGAGCGCGTTGACCGCGATGCCGCCGACGAAGTCGACGTACTCCCGACCGTCGGCGTCCCACAGCTTCGCGCCCGCGCCGCGGACGAGGGCGAGCCGCGGGGTGCCGTAGTTGTTCATGAGCGCGCCCCGCCAGCGCGCGGCCAGTACCTCGTTGCTCAGGTCCTGGTTGCTCACGTCCTGGTTGCTCACGACTCCCCCTGTTCGTCCGGCACGACCATCGTGCCGATGCCCTCGTCGGTGAAGATCTCCAGCAGGATCGAGTGCTGGACCCGGCCGTCGATGACGCGGGCGGTGGTCACGCCGCCGCGCACCGCGTGCAGGCAGCCCCGCATCTTCGGCACCATCCCGGAGGACAGCTCCGGCAGCAGCTTCTCCAGCTCGCTCGCGGTCAGCCGGCTGATCACCTCGTCGGAGTGCGGCCAGTCCTCGTAGAGACCCTCGACGTCGGTGAGGACCATGAGGGTCTCGGCGCCCAGTGCCGCAGCGAGTGCCGCAGCCGCCGTATCAGCATTGACGTTGTAGACATGCCCGTCGTCCTCGGAGCGGGCGATCGAGGAGACGACCGGGATGCGGCCGTCGGCGAGCAGCGCCTCGATCGCGCCGGTGTCGATCCTGGTGATCTCGCCCACCCGCCCGATGTCGACCGGCTCGCCGTCGATCTCGGGGGTGTGCTTGGTGGCGGTGATGGTGTGCGCGTCCTCGCCGGTGAGGCCGACGGCGAACGGCCCGTGCTGGTTGAGCAGGCCCACCAGCTCCCGCTGCACCTGCCCGGCCAGCACCATCCGTACGACGTCCATGGCCTCCTCGGTGGTGACCCGCAGGCCCGCCTTGAACTCGCTGACGATGCCGTGCCGGTCGAGCGCCCGGCTGATCTGCGGACCGCCGCCGTGCACGACGACGGGCCTGAGGCCGGCGTGCCGCAGGAAGACGACGTCCTGGGCGAAGGCGGCCTTCAGCTCCTCGTCCACCATGGCGTTGCCGCCGAACTTGATGACGACGATCTTGCCGTGGTGCCGGGTCAGCCAGGGCAGCGCCTCGATGAGGATCTGCGCCTTCGGGAGCGCGGTGTGCTTGCGCGTGGTTCCGGAGCTCATGAGGAATAGGCGCTGTTCTCGTGGACGTAGTCGGCGGTGAGGTCGTTGGTCCAGATGGTGGCGGTCTCCGCGCCGGCGGCGAGGTCGGCCACGATGTGGACCTCGCGGTAGCGCATGTCGACCTTCTCGCGGTCCTCGCCGACGCCGCCGTTCTTGCAGACCCAGACGCCGTTGATGGCGACGTTCAGCCGGTCGGGCTCGAAGGCGGCCCCGGTGGTGCCGATCGCCGAGAGGACGCGGCCCCAGTTGGGGTCCTCGCCGTGGATGGCGCACTTCAGGAGGTTGTTGCGGGCGATGGAGCGGCCCACCTCCACGGCGTCCTCCTCGGTCGCGGCGCCCACCACCTCGACCTTGATGTCCTTGCTGGCGCCCTCGGCGTCACGGATGAGCTGCTGTCCGAGGTCGTCGCACACCGCGCGTACGGCCTCCGCGAACTCCGCGTACCCGGGGGTGATCCCGGAGGCGCCGGAGGCGAGCAGCAGCACGGTGTCGTTGGTGGACATGCAGCCGTCGGAGTCGACCCGGTCGAAGGTGACCCTGGTGGCGGCGCGCAGCGCCTGGTCGAGCACCTCGGCCTCCAGGTCGGCGTCCGTGGTGAGCACGACGAGCATGGTGGCCAGGCCGGGGGCGAGCATGCCCGCGCCCTTGGCCATGCCACCGACGGTCCAGCCTCCCCCGGACTCCGTCCGGGGGGACCCCCAGGTCACCACGGACGTCTTGTGGACGGTGTCGGTGGTCTTGATGGCGATGGCGGCCTTCTCGCCGCCGTGCTCGGAGAGCTGTGCGGCGGCCGCCGCGACGCCCGGCAGCAGCTTGTCCATGGGCAGCGGGACGCCGATCAGGCCGGTGGAGCACACGGCGACGTCGATGGCGCCGACGCCGAGCACGTCGGCGGCCTTCTCGGCGGTGGCGTGGGTGTCCTGGAAGCCCTTGGGGCCGGTACAGGCGTTGGCGCCGCCGGAGTTGAGGACGACCGCGGAGAGGCTGCCGTCCTTGAGGACCTGCTCGGACCACTGCACCGGGGCGGCCTTGACGCGGTTGGAGGTGAAGACGCCCGCGGCGGCGCGGCGGGGCCCGGTGTTGACCACGAGGGCCAGGTCCGGGTTGCCGTTCTCCTTGATCCCGGCGGCGATGCCCGCCGCCTGGAACCCCTTGGCTGCCGTGACACTCACGGTGCGACTCCGATCGTGGAAAGTCCGAGGTCCTCGGGGAGCCCGAGGGCGATGTTCATGCTCTGCACAGCGCCGCCCGCGGTGCCCTTGGTCAGGTTGTCGATGGCGCTGATCGCGACGACGCGGTGCGCGGCCGGGTCGTACGCCACCTGGATCTGCACGGCGTTGGAGCCGTACACGGAGGCGGTGGCGGGCCAGCGCCCCTCGGGCAGGAGGTGGACGAAGGGCTCGTCGGCGTAGGCCTTCTCGTACGCGGCGCGCACGAAGTCGGCGGTGACCCCGGGCCGGGCCTTGGCGCTGCAGGTGGCGAGGATGCCGCGGGGCATCGGCGCGAGGGTGGGGGTGAAGGACACGGTGACGTGTTCCCCCGCCGCCGCGCTGAGGTTCTGGATCATCTCCGGGGTGTGCCGGTGCAGGCCGCCGACCCCGTAGGGGGACATGGATCCCATGACCTCGGAGCCGAGCAGGTGCGGCTTGGCCGCCTTGCCGGCGCCGGAGGTGCCGGAGGCGGCGACGATCACCGCCTCGTTCTCGGCGAGTCCGGCCGCGTAGGCGGGGAAGAGGGCGAGGGAGGCGGCGGTCGGATAGCAGCCGGGCACCGCGATGCGCCTGGCCCCGGCCAGCGCGGCGCGGCCACCGGGGAGCTCGGGGAGGCCGTAGGGCCAGGTGCCGGCGTGCGGGGAGCCGTAGAAGCGCTCCCAGTCGGCGGGGTCCTTCAGCCGGAAGTCGGCGCCCATGTCGATGACGAGGACGTCGGGGCCCAGTTGCTCGGCGACGGCGGCGGACCGGCCGTGCGGCAGGGCGAGGAAGACGACGTCGTGCCCGGCGAGGGCCTCGGGGGTGGTCTCCTCCAGGACGCGGTCGGCGAGAGGCAGCAGGTGCGGCTGCAGGGCGCCGAGCCGCTCCCCGGCGTTGGAGTTCCCGGTCAGGGCGCCGATCTCGGCCTCGGGGTGCGCCAGGAGCAGGCGCAGCGCTTCTCCGCCCGCGTATCCACTCGCTCCGGCGACCGCCACACGTACAGCCATGAACCCTCCTCCTCGATGGCATGACTATACGTTTCGCTGCACGTTTATGCAATGTCGACGGGGGTCTTCACGGCCCGCTCCGGAGCGTGCGAGCCTCCAGGGGCACTCACCGAGGCAGCGCCACCCGACGAAAGGCATGACATGGACATGCTGACCAGACGTGAAAGGGCACTCGTCGCAGCCGTCTCCCTGGCACTCTTCGCCGGCGCGTGCGGCGGCTCGGGGAACGATGCCGGGTCGGACGTGACTCTCAAGATCACGACCAACGCCATCTCCGGCGGCAAGAACGGCGCACAGGCGGACTGGCTTCAGAAGTGGGCCATCCCGCGGTTCGTCAAGGCCGAGAAGGCCAAGGGTGTCGACGTGAAGGTCACGTTCCAGCCCAGCGGCGTGGACGACGAGCAGTACAAGACCAAGCTGGCCCTCGACCTCCAGTCCGGCTCCGGGCCCGATGTGTTCGACATCGACGGCATCTGGGTGGGGGAGTTCGCGCAGGCGGGGTACATAAAGCCTCTCGATAACGTTGTCAAGAGCGGCGACTGGGACGGCTGGAAGCAGATTCCGGACTCCGTGCAGCAGCTGGCCGCGTTCGAGGACAAGCGCTACGGCATTCCCAACGGCACCGACGGCCGCGTTCTCTTCTACAACAAGGACCTGTTCAAGAGGGCCGGTCTGCCCGCTACCTGGCAGCCGACGAGCTGGGACGACGTCATCCGGGCCGGCGAGCGACTGAAGTCGGTCAGCGGCGTCACCCCGATCCAGCTCAACGCCGGCACGGCCATGGGCGAGGCCACCACCATGCAGGGCTTCCTGCCGATGCTGGCAGGCACGGGCGAGCCGATCTGGGACGACGGCAAGTGGACGGGCGCCACCCAGGGCGTGAAGGACGTCCTCGGCCTCTACCGGAGGATCTACTCCGAGAAGCTCGGCGACCCGCTCCTCCAGCAGGAGGCGCAGGGCCGCGACAAGTCCTTCGAGCAGTTCGCCCACGGCAGGATCGGCATCCTGATGGAGGGCGACTACTTCTGGCGCGGTGTCGTCAACCCCGCCGAGGGCGTCGCGCCGATGAAGGACCGCGACCAGGTCGTGGGCTACGCCAAGATCCCGGCGATGGCACCGGGCAGGGGAATCAACGGCCAGGACTTCGTCTCCTACTCGGGCGGCAGCGTGCAGACGCTCAATCCGAAGTCCAGGCACCCGGACCTCGCCTTCGATCTGATGACGTTCCTGAACTCCGCCGAAGCCATCAAGTCGCAGCTGGCCGGCCAGGCCCGGATCACCGCCCGCACCGACGTCAACGACGAGGTGCTGGCGAGCGACCCGATGCTGTCCTTCGTCGCCAAGGACGTACTGCCCGTCACCACCTTCCGTCCGCCGCTGGCGCAGTACACACAGGTCTCGGCGCTGTTGCAGGAGGCCACCGCGGCGGTGGTCGGCGGCAGGAGCCCGCAGTCGGCGGCCGAGGAGTACGCGAAGAAGCTGGAAGGGGCCGTGGGCGGTGCCGACAACGTCACGTCCTGAGCCGCACGCCGCAGCGGCTCACGCGCGGGAGGGGGAACGGCGCCCCGCGCCGTCGCACGCGTCCGCCCGGTTCCGCGCCGGCGGCGACGCCGCCGGCCTGGGCCGGGCCCGTGCCACGGCGTTCCTCGTCCCGGCGCTCCTGCTGATCGCGGCGTTTCTGCTCTTCCCGGCGGTCTGGACCATCTACCTGGGGCTGACCGACTACCGGCTCACCGGCCTCGCCGCGGCACACCCCGAGTTCGTGGGGCTGGACAACTTCACGGACGCGGTGAGCGACGACCGGTTCGGCAACTCCCTCTGGCTGACCGTGGAGTTCGTCCTCGGCTCGGCCGTCATCGGCCAGTCGCTCCTCGGCTTCGCCGTCGCCTGGGTGATGCGCGAGCGGCGCGGCGCGCTGCGCCGCCTCGTCGAGGCGCTGATGCTGCTGGCCTGGGTGCTGCCCAGCTCGGTGGTGACCTTCCTGTGGATCGCGCTGCTCGACCGGGACAGCGGCTCACTGAACGCCCTGCTGCACACGCCGGGCGCCGCCTGGCTGCTGCAGTACCCGATGGCGTCGATCATCGTCTTCAACATCTGGCGGGGTGCGGCCTTCTCGATGATGCTCTACGCGGCCGCGATCGGGAACGTACCGCCCTCGCACCTGGAGACGGCACGGCTGGCCGGCGCGTCCGGCCGGCAGCAGCTGCGGGACGTGGTCCTGCCGCGGATCAAGGGACACATCCTGACCAACCTGCTGCTGATCAGCCTGTGGACGTTCAACGACTTCACCCCGTTCCTGCTCACCGCGGGCGGCCCCGAGGACAAGACCGCGATCATGCCGGTGTTCATCTACAAACTCGCCCTGAACAACGGCGAGCTCGGCTTCGGTGCGGCGATCTCGGTGCTGATGCTGCTGTTCAACCTGGTCATCGCGCTGTTCTACCTACGGATTCTCAGGCAGCGGAAGGACGGCACCGCATGACCGCCACCCTCGCCGGGTCCGCCGCCGACGACGCGTCGCACGAGGCCGCCCTGGAGCGGGCGCGGCGCACCGTGCGCACCGTCGGGCACTACACCTTCGTCTGTCTGGTGATCGCGTTCTTCGCACTGCCGCTGCTGTGGCTGGCGTCCGCGCCGTTCGACTCCAGGCCCGGTATCACGGCCTCGCTGCCGGACTTCACCCTGCACAACTTCCGCGTGCTCGCGGACAATCCGTACGCGCTGCGGTCACTGGGCAACTCCGTCGTCCTGGCGGCCGGGGCGGGCGCCCTGACCCTGGTGCTGTCGGCGCTCGCCGCGTACGCGCTGAGCCGGGTGCGGCTGCCGGGCCGGGACGTCCTGCTGTACGTCCTGCTGCTGCTGTCCTCCATCGTGACCGGCACGGCCGCCATGGTGCCCCTGTTCAACCTGGCGTTCGAGCTGCACCTCATCGACTCCCAGGTGGGCGTGGTGCTGGTGATGACCGGCGGCATGCTGCCCGGCGCGATCTTCATCCTGAAGGACTTCATGGACGGCACACCGGTGTCGTACGAGGAGTCGGCCCGCGTCTTCGGCGCCTCCCCGCTGCAGATCGTGCGGCACATCGTGGTGCCGGTGGTGCGGCCGGGCCTCGCGACGATCACGGTGTGGGCGGTGGCCCAGGTGTGGGGCAACTTCCTGGTGCCGTTCCTGCTGCTGCGCACACCGGAGAAGTCCCCCGCCGCCGTGGTGATGTACACGTTCTACACCGAGGGAGGACAGCCGGACCTCGCGCTCATCTCCACCTTCTCCCTGCTCTATTCGCTGCCGGTGGTCCTGATGTTCCTGTTCGTCAGTTCCCGGTACGGATTCCGGTTCCACGGAGGTATCAAGCGCTGATGGCATCGATCACCATGAGCGAGCTCGTGAAGATCTATCCCGGGGGTGTCCGGGCCGTGGACGCCATCGACCTGACGGTCGAGGACGGAGAGTTCTTCGCGCTGCTCGGCCCGTCCGGCTGCGGCAAGACGACCCTGCTGCGCACCATCGCCGGTCTGGAGGCGTCCAGCGGCGGCTCGATCCGCATCGGCGACCGCGACGTGACGGCCCTGCCGCCCGGGCGGCGCGATGTGGCGATGGTGTTCCAGGACTACGCGCTCTTCCCGCACATGACGGTCACCGACAACATCGCCTACCCCCTGCGCATCAAGAAGGTGCCCTCCGCCGAGCGTGCCCGGAAGGCCGCCGAGACCGCCGCCGAACTGGGCCTGTCCGACTATCTGGGGCGCCGCCCCGGCCAGTTGTCCGGCGGCCAGCAGCAGCGTGCGGCGCTCGCCCGGGCGATGGCCTGCCACCCGCGGGTGTTCCTCTTCGACGAGCCGCTGTCGAACCTGGACGCGCGGATGCGCCTGGAGGCCCGTACGTTCCTCAAGCGGCTGCAGCGCGAACTCGGCGTCACGACCGTGTTCGTCACCCACGACCAGGCCGAGGCGCTGGCCCTCGCCGACCGGATCGCGGTGATGGAGGGCGGCCGGATCCGCCAGCTCGGCACCCCGAAGGAGGTGTTCCACCGGCCGGCCAACACCTTCGTGGCCTCGTTCATCGGCTCCACCCCGATGAACCTCCTGGACGCGGTGGTGTCGTCCTCGGGCGAGCACCTCGCGGTCGGGAACGACGTACTGCCCGTGCCCGCCGCCTACGCCCGGGCGCTGACCGGCGGCGAGAAGCTCGTCCTCGGTGTCCGGCCGGAGTATCTGTCCTACTCCGCCGAGCCGGTGAAGCAGGCGCTGTCGGGGGAGGTCACCGTCGTGGAGAACCTCGGCAGCGCACAACTGGTCACGCTGAGCGGCGGGGCGGGCTTCGTCCAGGTGGTCGTCGACGAGGACACCGTTCTCCTGACGGGCGACCGGGGGTACGCCGTGCCCCGCCGGGACCGGATGCTGCTGTACCGGGACGGCGATCTCGTCGACACCGGCGCCCCGGCCGGGACAGCCGAATGAGCGCCCGCACCCTCACGGTCCACCGCGGTCGCTGGTCGCTGCGGGACCGGCTGGACGCGATGCTGCGGGAGCTGCCCTTCGAGGTGGTTCCCGGTACCGCGGCCGTCACCGTCGAGCTGTCCTACGACCGGCCGGCGGGCGTCCTCGACCTGGGCTGTCTGGGTGCGGACGGCTTCCGCGGCTGGTCGGGCGGCGCCCGGACGACGTACACGATCGCGGCCGACTGGGCGACGCCGGGCTATCTTCCGGGTGCGTTGGAACCCGGTGTCTGGCAGGTTCTGCTGCGGCTGCACCGCGTCCCGCCGGACGGCCTCGACTACGAGGTGCGGGTGACCGCCGCGACCGCCCGACCGGCGCCACCCGACCCGCCGGCCGCACCGGAGCCGGACCCGGTGCGGCGTCCCGCCGCACGTCAGCGGCGCGACATCCCCTCGGTCGACGGGCTGCGCTGGTACGCGGGCGACCTCCACAGCCACACCGTGCACAGCGACGGCGCGCTCACCGTCCCCGGACTGGCGTTTCTGGCCGCCGGACGCGGCCTGGACTTCCTCGCCGTCACCGACCACAACACCGTCAGCCACCACCCCGAACTGGCGGGCGCCGGCGCCCGTTACGGCATCGCCCTGCTGCCCGGCCAGGAGGTCACACGCGACGATGGTCACGCCAACGTGTTCGGCGACGTCGGGTGGGTGGACTTCCGCGAACCCGCCGACTCCTGGCACGCGCACGCCCGCAGCAAGGGCGGCATCATGTCCGTCAACCACCCGCTGGGCGGCAACTGCGCCTGGCGGCTGCCGCTCGCCGAGCGCCCCCGGCACGCGGAGATCTGGCACTCCGGCTGGTCCGACCGGCGCTGGGGCGCACCGCTGGCGTGGTCGGGCGCCTGGCGTCCGGACGTCATCGCCGTCGGCGGCAGCGACTTCCACCGCGAGGGTGATGACCAACTGCCCGGCTCCCCCACCACCTGGTTGCTGGCCGCGGACGACAGCCCTGCCGCCCTGCTCGCCGCGCTGGCCGCCGGGCGCACCGCGGTCTGCGCCGGTCCCGACGCCCCTCTGCTGCTGCGGTGGGGTGACGAAGTCGTCGCGCTGGGGGCCGACGGCACGGTGCTGGTCCGCCCGGACGGGCGGCGCCAGGTCGTCCACGGGGACCGCACGACCCTGCCCGCCGACGCGGGCCCGCACCGTCTGGAAAGCCACGAGAACGAGGTGATCGCACTGTGTCAGTGAGCATCCCCTCCCACGACCGCAGCGGGAGCGCGCTCGTCGTCGTTCCGCACACCCACTGGGACCGGGAGTGGTACCTGCCCTTCCAGCGCTTCCGCCTGCGACTCGTCGCTCTGCTGGACGAGCTGCTGGACCGGATGGAGGACGACCCGCGCCACCGGTTCACCCTGGACGGGCAACTGGCCGCGGTCGACGACTACCTGGAGGTGCGTCCCGGGGCCCGCGAGCGCGTGGTGTCGCTGGTGAAGGCGGGGCGGCTCGCCATCGGCCCGTGGGACATCCTGATGGACGAGTTCCTCTGCTCCGGCGAGCAGATCGTCCGCAACCTGGAGCGCGGCATCCGCCGCTCCGGCGAGCTGGGCGGCACCATGCCCGTCGGCTACCTCCCGGACATGTTCGGCCACATCGCGCAGATGCCGCAGATCCTGCGCGGCGTGGGTCTGGACCACGCCTGCGTCCACCGCGGCGTGCCCAGCAGGGTCACGACCGACACCTTCGCCTGGACCGCACCCGACGGCACGGCGGTCCGCACCCGGTACCTGGCCGCCGGCGGCTACGGCAACGCCGCGGGCCTGCTCGCCGACCGCGACGCGGTGGCCGAGGGGCTGCGCGAACTGCACGGCCGGATGTCCGCCTGGGCGCTGCCCGGGAGCGGCCCGCTGCTCGGCATGTACGGCTCCGACCACACCGCGCCGGAGAGCGACGCCCCGGATCTGCTGGCCCGGGCGGGACGCGCGGCCGGCATCACCGCCCGGCTGGCCACGCTGACCGAGTTCTTCGAGGGGCTGCCGTCGGCCACGGACGGACTGCCGGTGGTGCACGGCGAACTCCGTTCGCACGCCCGCGCGAACATCCTGCCCGGCGTCCACTCCGTACGTCCGCGGCTCAAGCAGGCGATGAGCCGCGCGGAACGCCGCGTCGAGCGGTACGCCGAACCGATGGCGGCACTGCACGGCGATGGCGGTGAACAGCGGTTCCTCGACATGGCCTGGCAGCGCCTGATCGCTGTCAGCGGCCACGACTCGGTCACGGGCTGCGGCTGCGACGAAACCGCCGTACAGGTGGCGGCGCGGACAGCCGAGGCCGAGCAGCTCGGCCAGGCCGTCTGCGACCTCATCGGGCGGCGCCTCGCCGCAGCCGTCCCGCACGACGCGCTGCTGGTCTTCAACCCCTCTCCATGGCCGCGCTCCGGCGTCGTGTTCGCCGATGTGGACCGGCCGGGCGTACAGGTCCTCGCGGACGACACCGACCTCCCCGCGCCGGTCGCGCTCGCCCGCGTGCACGGGACCGAGCTGTATGGGCGGCATGTCTCCTCCTGGTCGCTGAGCGGCGACGGCTCGCTCCTCACCTTCGAGGTCCTCCGGCAACCGTCGGCCCCCTTCGACGTGGCCGAGGTCCGCGAGGCGCTGGGCGCCGACTGGCGCAAGCGGAGACTGCGGGTGCGCATCGTCACCCCGCCCGGTGGGACGGTGCCGGTCTGGGCGCAGGTGCCGCCGCTCGGCCACGCGGCCGTGCGCCCGGCCGCCGAGGACTCGCCCACCGGTACCGGGCTGCCGCCGTACGATGTGCGGTCGGACGGCCGGGTGCTGGACAACGGCCTGGTGCGGATCGAGGTGGCCGGTGACGGCACCTTGGGCCTGCGGGGCCCGGACGGCGCCGTCACCGCCGGCCTCGGCGCGCTGACCGACGGCGGCGACCTGGGCGACACGTACAACTACGCCCCACCCGCGGCCGACCTGCTGGTCACCGAACCGGAGACGGTACGGGTCACCCGGGTCGCCGCCGGCCCGCTGCGTGCGGTCCTCGAGGTCGAGCGGCGCTACTCCTGGCCGGCGGCAGGCGACTTCGCGGTGGACGGTCGTGCGCGGCGCACCGAGCCGGTCGCGGTCACGATGCGCGTCGAACTGCGCGCGGCCGAGCCGTATGCCCGCGTCGACGTCGCGTTCGACAACCGCTGCGACGACCACCGGCTGCGGCTGCACCTGCCGCTGCCGTCACCGGCCCGGTCGTCCTTCGCCGAGGGCCAGTTCGCGGTGGTCCGGCGTGGCCTGACGGCGGAGGGCGGGGGCGGTGAGGCGCCGCTGCCGACCTTCCCGGCCTCGGGCTTCGTGGCGGCGGGCGGACTGGCTGTCCTGCTCACCGAGTACAGCGAGTACGAACTGGTCGACTCGGGCCGGGAGCTGGCGCTCACCCTGCTGCGCTCCGTCGGGCAGCTCTCCCGCAACCGGCACGTGATGCGCGACGAGCCGGCCGGCCCCCAGCTTCCGACGCCGGGCGCGCAGAGCCGGGGCCACCGCGCCGTCTCGCTCGCCCTGCTGCCGTACTCCGGCACCTGGGAGGGGGCGGCGGACACCGTGCTGCGGGCGGCGGACGAGTTCCGGCACGGGCTGCTGGCCGTCGCGGGCACGGCCGCCCTCTCGGCGCCGCTGCCCGAACCGGTGCACGGTCTGTCCGTCGGCGGCACCGGTGTGGTCCTGACCAGCGTGCGCGAGCGCGGCGAGTGGACCGAGGTACGTGTCGTCGCCGAGGGTGGCGTGTCCACCGAGGCAGTCCTCGACGGCGGGTTCACCCGGGCCCGACGCGCGGATCTGCTGGGCCGGGCCGGCGAGGAACTGCCCGTGCGCGAGGGGACGGTACGGCTGCCGCTGCGTGCCTGGGAGATCGCCACGCTCCAGTTGGGCCGCTGACGTCCGCCCCGCCGGGGCGGACGGAACGGCCGGAACACAGCGGTCGGCGACCACTCGGCGGGACGGCGGAGCCCGATGTGCGGCGGGCACCCGGCGGGTGCGGGTGCCCCAGGCCCTACGGTGGGCGGCGTGGGAGACGACGAGCGACGGGTGCCGGGTGGGTTCTGGCCGGTGCCGGACGTACTGGGGTACCTGGCCGGGAGCTGGGCGGTCCGGCGCTCGGTGCGGGATCTGGCGAGCGGTGCGGTCGGGGAGTTCAGCGGCAGGACGGACTTCTGCGCGCTGGACGGCGGCGGTCTGCTGCACCGGGAGTCCGGCCGGTTCCTCTGGCAGGGCGTCGCGCGGCCGGCCGAGCGGACACTGCGCTTTGTCCCCCGGAACGTACCGGGAACGGCGGACGTGTGGTTCGCGGACGGGCGGCCCTTCCACGACTTGGACCTGCGGTCGGGGAGGCATCTGGCCGACCACCCGTGCGCCGCCGATCTCTACCGGGGCGAGTTCACCGTCCAGGACGCCGGGCACTGGCGCTCGGTGTGGCGCGTGCGCGGTCCCGCGAAGGACCTCGTGCTGACCACGGACTACACGCGCGAGGGCTGAGCGGGCACGCCGTCGAGACAGAGGCTCCAGCGGCCCCCGCGGCCGGTGACGGTGGTCGTGGACAGGGGGCGGACGTCGATGTTCCAGTACGTCGACGGGGGCGCCTTCAGCACGTAGAGGACGGCGGCGCGGATCACGGAGGGTTCGGCGACGGCGACGATGCGGCTGCCGTCCTCGACGGGCCGGGTGTCGAGCCAGCTGCCCACCCGCATGACGAAGGACAGCAGCGACTCGCCGCCGTGCGGGGTGCCGCACGGATCGGCGAGCCAGGCGTCCACGGCCCCGGGCTCGCGCGCCATCGACTCGCCGAGCGTGAGCCCTCGCCAGCGGCCCATGTCGCAGTCGCGCAGGGCGAGCTGGGCGAGCGGGGCATAGCCCAGGGCGTCCCCGGTGGCGCGGCTGCGCGGGGTCGGCGAGCAGTAGCGCAGCTCGGCGGCGGCCAGCGGCAGCAGATCGCGGGCGACGCGCCGCACCTCCTCCCAGCCCGCCTGGTCGAGCTGCTGGTCGTCCTCGAAGCGCTCGGCGGGCAACGCGGGGTTGCGCGCCGCAGCGACGAACGTGACCCGGTGTGCCATGCGGAGATCGTGATCCGGGCCAGTGGGCGGGTCAAGGGGTGTCACTCGAAAACGAGCCGCGTCCGGTGCTCGGGCCGACGCGGACGTCGCACAGGCGGGCAAAGGTCCCGTACGCGTCCGTGGCGGGAGACCCGCCGGCCGGGTCGGCGGTGTGGATGCCGGTGGTGTCGTTGCCGGTGCTGTCGTTGCCGGTGGTGCCGATCCGCTTTCCCCACCCGGCCCCGGTCGGCTCCCCCAGCCGGCCGTCAGGGCAGTGCCTCCGCGCAGGCCGTCCGCAGGCGGCGCACCCCCTCGGCGATCTCCGCCGTGCCGCCGACCGCGGCGAAGCTCAACCGCACGTGGGCGGCCGGGGGTTCGGCGCTGAAGTACGGGCGGCCCGGGGTGAGCGCGACGCCCGCGCGCAGGGCGGCGGCGGTCAGCGCCGCTTCGTCCGTGCCGTCGGGCAGGCGCGGCCACAGGTGGTAGCCGCCGGACGGGACGTACGGCAGGGCCAGTTCCGGAAGGTGCAGCCGCAGCGCGCTGGTCAGTGCGTCCCGGCGGCTCCTCAACTCCGCGGCGACCGCGCGCAGATGGCGTGGCCAGGCGGGTGAGCCGACCAGTTCGAGGGCGGCCTCCTGCAATGGCCGCGGCACGAAGAACGTGTCGACGACCTGGATGGCGCGCAGCCGTTCCAGCACCGGGCCGCGCGCGACCAGCGCGCTCACCCGGAAGCTGGGCGCGGTGGCCTTGGTCAGCGAGCCGACGTGCAGCACGACCCCGTCCGGGTCGCCGGCGACGAGCGGGGGCGGCAGCGTACCGGCGTCCTCGTGCGCGAGCCGCCGTACGAAGTCGTCCTCGACGACGAAGGCGCCGGCGTCGCGGGCCGTCCGCAGCACCCGCGCTCGCCGGTCGGGGGCGAGAACGGCGCCGGTGGGGTTCTGGAACAGCGGCTGGCACACGAACACGCGGGCGCCGGTGGCCCGGAACGCGTCGGCGAGCAGGTCCGGCCTCACTCCGTCCGCGTCGACGGGCACGGGCACGGGCCGCAGCCCGGAGGAGCGGGCGATGGCCAGCATGCCGGGATAGGTGGGCGACTCGACCAGCACCGGGGCGCCGGGCGGGGCCAGGGCGCGCAGGGCGGTGGTCAGCGCGGACTGGCCGCCCGCGGTGACGAGGACATCGGCGGCGGTGACGGTCCCGCCCGGTCCGCCGATGTCCCGTGCGAACCACTCGCGCAGTTCCGGCAGCCCCTCCAGCGGTGGCCGCCCCCACGCCCCGGGACGGCGGCCGGCCCGGGACAGCGCGGCGGCCATGGCCCGCTCGGGCTGCAGGGAGGGGTGCAGATAGCCCCCGTTGAACTCGATCACGCCCGGCGGCGGGGCGGCCAGCGAGACCGTGACACCGGAGGCGTCCACCGTGCGCGGTACGAGGTCGGCGGCGCCGTCCGCGCTGAGCGCGACCTCCTGCCAGGAGGTGTCGCCGGCGGGGGCGGCCGTCGCGCGCGCCGGCGCGCGGAAGGCGCCGGCGCCGGGGCGGGTGACCACCAGGCCCTCGGCCGCCAGTTGCGACAGGGCCCGCGAGACGGTCACCGGACTGACCCGGTACCGCTCGACGAGGACCCGGCTCGACGGGAGCTTTCCACCCGGCGAGTAGCGGTCAAGCTCCTGTCGCAGCCGTTCTGCCAGTTCGGCGACGCTGCTACGCTCTTGCATGAGAGCACAGAGTAGCGCTACCGCAGCGACACCGATAGCGGTGGACAGCCCGGCCCCGTCGCGCGCCGGCACCCTTCAGGCGGCCCTCGGCGTGGTCGCCTTCTCCCTGACCTTCCCGGCCACCGCCTGGGGCCTGGAGGGCTTCGGGCCCTGGTCCCTGGTGGCCGTGCGCAGTGTGCTCGCCGCCGTCCTCGCGGGCGGCTGTCTGCTCGCGCTGCGCGTGCCACCGCCCGCCCGCCGGCACTGGCCCGGCCTCGCGGTCGTGGCCGCCGGAGTGGTCCTCGGCTTCCCGCTGCTCACCACGCTCGCCCTGGAGACCTCCACCACCGCGCACGCCGCCGTCGTCGTGGGCCTGCTGCCGCTCACCACGGCGCTGCTCTCCGCGCTGCGGTTCGGCATCCGTCCCTCGCGCACGTTCTGGGCGGCGGCGCTGGCGGGCGCGGCGGCCGTGGTGGCCTTCACCGTGCAGCAGAGCGGCGGCGCGCTGACCGCCGCCGACGGCTACCTGTTCGGCGCGCTGCTGGTGTGCGCCGCCGGCTACACCGAGGGTGGCCGGCTGGCCCGCGTGATGCCGGGCTGGCAGGTCATCGGCTGGGCGCTGGTGCTGTGCCTACCGCTCACCGTGCCCGCGGCCGCGCTGGCGCTGGCGCACGAGCCCGTGCGGCTCGGCGTCCACAGCGTGGCCGGGCTGCTCTGGGTCGCGGCGGGCTCGCAGTTCCTCGGGCTGGTCGTCTGGTACCGGGGCATGGCGGCCGTCGGCATTCCCAAGGCGAGCCAGTTGCAGCTTGCCCAGCCCCTGCTCACACTGGTGTGGTCGGTGCTGCTGCTCGGCGAGCACCTCAGCGCGGCCGCCCCCGTGACGGCCGTCGCCGTGCTCGTCTGCATCGCCGTCACCCAGCGGGCGCGCGGCTGAACCGGCGCTCGGACCGGTGCCGACCGCACAGCGGCCCGGCCGCTCACCGGTTCCAGCCGCGCTCCGCACCGTAGACTCGGAAGTCGAGGACCGGACTCGCAAGTCGAGGACCGCCGCTCCCGCACATGGTGAGGAGGCCCCGCAGATGCGCGCAACCGTGGGCGACCAGCTCGTCCAGCACGGCAGGGTGGTCGGCCAGCACGACCAAGTCAGCGAAGTCGTCGAGGTCATGGGCGCGGAGGGCAACCCGCCGTACCGCGTCCGCTTCCCGGACGGGCACGAGGCCGTGATGTCACCCGGCCCCGACTGCCAGGTCCGCCACAAGAAGGACTACGAACACCACTGAGTCAGCGCGGGGGTCGCGCCGGCCGGCGGTAGTGGTCGGCGACGACCCGCGCCATCGCCCCGGAGGGGTCGGCGGCGACCTCCTTCGCGGCGAAGAAGACGTGCCCGCGCACCTCGGGGTGCGTGGCCGCGAGGGTGAGGTGGCGGGACAGCTCGTCGGGGTCCTGCCAGGCGGCGCCCTGCGTGGGGCCGCCGGCCTTCCAGAGCGCCTCCCCCACGTAGAGCCGCGTACGGCTGCCCCGTACCGCCTCGGCCCACCAGGGCAGCAGGACGGCGTAGTCGGCGGTGGTGAAGCCGATGGTCCAGTAGAGCTGCGGCACGACGTAGTCGATCCAGCCCTTCCTGACCCACTTGCGCGTGTCCGCGTACAGGTCGTCGTACGTCTGCACGCCGGCCCGGGTGTCCGAGCCGCGGGAGTCGGACGAGGCGTTGCGCCACACCCCGAAGGGGCTGATCCCGAACGGCGTTCCGGGGCGGGCGGCGGCGACGCCCGCTGCCGCCTCGCGGACCAGCCGGTCGATGTTGTCGCGCCGCCAGTCGGCCCGGCTGGCGAAGGAGCCGCCGTGGCGGCGGAAGGCGGCGTCGTCGTCGAAGTTCTCGCCCGCCACCGGATAGGGGTAGAAGTAGTCGTCGAAGTGGACGCCGTCCACCGGGTACCTGGACACCGCGTCGAGCATCGCCCGCAGCACGAAGGCCCGGACCTCGGGCAGGCCGGGGTTGTAGTAGAGGCCGCCGCCGTGGCGGACCACCCAGTCGGGGTTCCTGCGGGCCGGATGCCCGGCGGCCAGCAGGGACGGGTCGTCGTGCACGGCGACCCGGTAGGGGTTGAACCAGGCGTGCAGCCGCAGCCCGCGGGCGTGCGCCTCCGCCACGGCCGTACCGAGCGGATCCCAGCCGGGGTCCCTGCCCTGCGTGCCGGTGAGGCACTGCGACCACGGCTCGTACGGCGAGGGCCACAGCGCGTCGGCCGCCGGGCGCACCTGGAGGATCACCGTGTTGAGCCGGCGGCGCACCGCCACGTCGAGCAGGGCGGTCAGCTCACCGCGCTGCCGGGCCACGCTCAGCCCGGGGCGTGAGGGCCAGTCGCGGTTGACCACGGTCGCCAGCCACATGCCGCGCATCCCGGTGACCGTGGCACGGCCTCGCGGGCCGGTGCCGGTACTGCCCGTCGCGGTGGCCGCGTCACCGGTCACCGCCAGGGTCGACAGCGCCGCCGCGGTGAACGACCTTCGTGTCACTCGGGCCATCCGGGCACTCCCCGTACGCCGTGGATCCGCGTGGTCACGGATCGTTCTCCGGGCCAGCATGCACGACCCGGGCGTCCGATCACGGCCACCACGGGGGTAACGTGCACGATCGGAGCAGGCACCGCACAACGGGCCGCCTGCCACAGCCGTAGGAACTGCGAAAGGGACGATGTGACCGGCATTTCGGGAGACATTGCACGCGTCGGAGTGGTGGGCTGCGGCCAGATGGGTGCGGGCATCGCCGAGGTGTGCGCCCGGGCCGGCCTGGAGGTGAAGGTCGCCGAGACCACCGGCGAGGCCCTGGAGATAGGCCGTACCCGGCTGTTCAACTCCCTGGCCAAGGCGGCCGAGCGCGGCAAGATCAGCGAGGCGGAGCGGGACGCCACGCAGGCCCGGCTGGGCTTCACCACCGACCTCGGGGAGTTCTCCGACCGCGACCTGGTGATCGAGGCCGTGGTGGAGAACGAGCAGGTGAAGACCGAGATCTTCCAGGTCCTCGACCAGGTGGTGACCCGGCCGGACGCGATCCTGGCCTCCAACACCTCCTCCATCCCGCTGGTGAAGCTGGCGGTCGCCACGGCGCGGCCCGACCAGGTGATCGGCATCCACTTCTTCAACCCCGCCCCGGTGCAGCAGCTCGTCGAGCTGATCCCGGCGCTCACCACCTCCGAGGGCACGCTGAGCCGGGCGCAGCTGTTCACCGAGAAGGTGCTCGGCAAGCACGCGATCCGCGCCCAGGACCGCTCGGGCTTCGTGGTGAACGCGCTGCTGATCCCCTACCTGCTCTCGGCGATCCGGATGTTCGAGTCGGGCATCGCCAGCCGTGAGGACATCGACAACGGCATGGAGCTGGGCTGCGCCCACCCGATGGGCCCGCTGAAGCTGTCGGACCTGATCGGTCTGGACACGGTGGCCTCGGTCGCCCACTCGATGTACGAGGAGTACAAGGAGCCGCTGTACGCCGCTCCCCCGCTGCTCCAGCGCATGGTGGACGCCGGCCGGCTGGGCCGGAAGTCCGGCTCCGGCTTCTACACGTACGCCTGACCAAAGCGACGGCCGACGGGCCCGGCACCGAGACGGTGCCGGGCCCCTGTCATCACCGGGTTTCCTGTCCGAGCCTGAGGTGGTGCAGGAGCAGTAACGCGGCCGCCATGCCGGCGGCGGGGACCTCGCCGCGGGCGACCAGGTCGGGTACGAGCTTGAGGGGGACCCACTCCCGGCGGTCGGACTCGAAGTCGTCCGCCGGGTGTCCGATGTACTCGCCCTCGTCCGACCAGTAGATGTGGTGCCGGGCGTCGGTGAGTCCGTTGGACGGCTCCACGCTCATGAGGTGGTGCAGGGGGCCCGGCCGCCAGCCGGTCTCCTCCTCCAGTTCCCTGGCGGCCGCTGCCGCGATGTCCTCACCGTCCTCCACGACGCCCGCCGCGAGCTCCCATCCCCAGCTGTCGGTGATGAAGCGGTGGCGCCACAAGAGGAGGACCTCGGCCGCCTTGTTCACCACCGTGGCCACGGCGACGGGCCGCAGCCGTATCAGGAAGTGGTCGAGATGCCGGCCGTCCGGCAGCTCGACATCCGCGAGGTTGACGGTGAACCAGCGGTTTGCGTACACAGTTTGTTCGTCCTGTTTCGTCCACTGCACGGTTCTGCCACCTTCCGTCGGGTCAGTGGCAATATCGCAGCCGGAACGCTCCCGCAGCAGGCGCACAATGGGTCGCCGTGAGCACCGCGCCGCGGTCACAGCGGTACGCGCAGGGCCCCGTCGATCAGTTCGGCCGCCTCCGCGGTGCCGGCGCAGCCGCTGCGCACCAGGTGCTCGCGCACGTCGCGCAGTCTGTCCCGCAGCCGCCGCGACTCCATCCCGCGGGCCTGCTCCGCCATCCGCACCGCCGTGTCCACCGCCTTGTCGGCGTTGCCCCGGCGCAGTTCGACCGTGCTGAGCATGGCCAGCCGGTGCACCCTGCCCCGGTCGTGCGCGGGGTTGTCCACGGCGGCCGCCGCGTGCTCCTCGGCGGCGGCCAGTTCGCCGAGGCTGAGCAGCGCCTCCGCCACCTGCACGTTGACCAGGCCCGGTTGGACGTAGCCCGTCTCGTCGGGTTCGTGTCCGCGCCGGATGCGTTCGGCGGCGGACTCGGCGCGCCGGATGCAGGCCAGGGTGCTCGTGCCGTCGCCGAGGTGGGCGTAGGCCTTGGCCTGCATCGCGTACAGGTCGGAGGCGAGCGCGGGGGTGATGTGCTGGCCGGCGGCGCGCAGCGCGGCCTCGGCGAAGGCGACAGCCTGGCGGAACTCCCGCATGTACAGCGACTGGTTGACCAGCAGCGCGATCACATACGCGCCAAGTCCCCGGTCACCGCTGGCCTTGGCGAGCCGAAGCGCCTGGTGGAAGTAGCGTTGCGCCAGACCGTGCGCGTCGGAGTCGTAGGCGCAGATGCCCACGATCGCCACCAACGCGCCGGTGGCGCGGTGCAGTCGGCGGCCGGTTGCGTCGGTGTAGCTGCCGCGCAGCAGCGGGGCGGCCTCGGCGTTGAGGAAGCCCACGACACGGCCGCGGGTCGCGATGCCACCGGTCTTGCGGTACATCTGCTCGTAGTGGGCGCGGGCGGCGCGCAGCATCTCGATGTCGGCGAGGGTGACCCGGTGCCGGCCACCGCGTGAGACGTCGACGTCCTCGGGCGGGTTCTCCCACTCCCACACCGGCATGACGGCGGGCGTGCCGGTCACTGCGGGGGCTCCGAGGAGGTGCGGGCGCTGCTGCTCGTCGGAGCGCCACAGGGCGGTGGCTCGCTCGACGAACCCGGACAGCGAGGTGGCGTGCGGCGCGGACGGCCCGCCGGGCACACCGAGGCCGATGTCGTCGAGTGCGACCGGCCGTTGCAGCCGGCTCGCCAGCACCTCGCAGATCAGGTCGGGCACCTGGCCGCGCGGCCGCTGGCCCTTCAACCACCGGGCCACGGCGGTGTGTTCGTACCGGAGGGCGAGTCCGCGGGCGCGCCCCTCCTGGTTGACGTGCGCTGCCAGGCCCGCGTGCGACATCCCGGCCTCGTCCAGGATCGCGTCGAGCAGTGTGTTGGGCTGCATGGGTGCCCCCCGGTGGCTCCGTGGCGACAGCGTAGTGCGTTCGCCTTCACACGGGGTGTGAACGGAGCACGCGCATCCGGGCCCTGCGCGCGCTGTCGCGGCCGGTCCCCACCCGGTTGACTGGACCGCCTCCTCCAAGAGGCCGTTCCGGGCCGCCGGCAGCTCCCCCTCAAAAGCACGGCGGCCCGGCGCGGCGCCTCTGGTCGCGCCCCGAAGGGGCGCGGGGAACTGCGCGACCAGCCACCGACCATCCACGGCCGGCGACGGACGCGCAGTCCCCCGCACGCGAACCCGTCAGCTACGCAGTTCCGCTCCCGTGCGCTCCGCGGCCAGCGCCACCGCCGCGTCACGGGCCGCGGACGCCTCGTCCACGGTCAGCGTGCGGTCCGGCGCGCGGAAGCGCAGCGCGTAGGCGAGGGACTTGCGGCCCTCACCGAGTTGCTCGGCGTTCTCGTAGAGGTCGAACAGCCGGATGGACTCCAGGAGTTCACCGGCGCCCTCGCGCAGCGCGGCCTCGACGTCGGCGGCCGGGACCGGCCTGTCGACGACCAGGGCGACGTCCTGCGTGGCGACCGGGAACGTGGAGATGCCCGGCGCCCGCGGGGTGCCGTCGCCGGCCTGCTCCAGGGCGTCCAGGTTCAGCTCCATCGCGCAGGTGCGCTCGGGCAGGCCCAGCGCCTTGACCACGCGCGGGTGCAGTTCGCCCGCGTGGCCCACGACCCGCTCGGCGCCGTCCACGGTCACCGCGAGCTCGGCGCAGCGGCCGGGGTGCCACGGGCCGTACTGGCCCTTGCGGACGACGAGTTCGGCACCGGTCTCACGGGCCACGGTCCGCGCGGCCTCGACCGCGTCGGCCCAGTCGGCTGGGCGGCCCTTGCCCCACCAGCCGGTTTGCTCACGGGCACCCGCGAGGACCACGGCGACGTGGCGCGGCTGCTCGGGCAGCGCCGCGTTCAGCTCCGCGATCTCCTCGTCGGTGGGACGCCGGTCGACGGGCGGCTGGGCCGCGATCCGCTGCTCCTCACGGGGGTGGAAGACCAATCCGGTCTCGAACAGCGCGAGGTCGTGGCTGCCGCGGCCGTCGTTGCGGCGCAGCGCCCCGAGCAGGCCCGGCAGCAGCGTGGTGCGCAGCGCGGGCTCCTCGTCGTTGAGCGGGTTGACCAGCCGGACCACGCGGCGCGCCGGGTCGCCTGCCTCCAGGCCGAGTTGGTCGAAGACCTGCTCGCCGATGAAGGGATAGGCCGGCGCCTCGACGTAGCCCGCGCCGGCCAGCGCGCGGCCGACCCGGCGGTGCACCCGCTGGCGGTGGGTGAGGCCGCGGGCCGAGGGGAGCCGGGGCAGCGTGGAGGGCAGGTTCTCGTAGCCCTCCAGGCGGATGACCTCTTCGGCCAGGTCGTTGGGGTCCGTCAGGTCGGGCCGCCAGGACGGGACGGTGACGGCCAGCTCGTCCTGGCCCTCCACCTGGCAGCCGATCTGCTGGAGCCGGCGGACGACGGCCTCACGGCCGTAGACGACGCCCGCGACCTTGTCGGGGTGGTCGGCCGCCACGGTGATCGTGCGCGGAGCCGCGGGTGCGGCGACCTCGGTGACACCGGCGTCGGCCGTGCCGCCCGCGAGCAGGACCAGCAGGTCCACGGTGCGCTGGGCCGCGGCGGAGGCGGCCTGCGGGTCGACGCCCCGCTCGAAGCGGCGGGAGGCCTCCGAGGACAGCTTGTGGCGGCGGGCGGTGCGCGCGATGGAGACCTGGTCGAAGTGCGCGGCCTCGATGACGACCTCGGTGGTCGCGTTGTCCGTGTCCGCGTGATCCGCGATCTCGGTGTTGGCGCCGCCCATCACGCCGGCGAGGCCGATGGGGCCGCGCTCGTCGGTGATGACCAGGTCCTCGGCGTGCAGCGTGCGCTTGACGCCGTCGAGGGTGGTGAACTTCTCGCCCTCCTCGGCCCGGCGCACGCCGATGGTGCCCTGGACCAGGTTGCGGTCGTAGGCGTGCAGCGGCTGGCCGAGCTCCAGCATCACGTAGTTGGTGATGTCGACGGCGAGCGAGACGGGGCGCATCCCGGCCTTCTGGAGGCGGCGCTGGAGCCAGATCGGGGAGCGCGCCTCGGGGTCGAGGCCGGAGACGGTGCGCGCGGTGAAGCGGTCGCAGCCGTGCGGCTCGTCGATCCGCACGGCGTAGCCGAAAGCGTTCGGCGCCGGTACGTCGAGCAGGGCGGGGTCGCGCAGCGGCAGGCCGTAGGCGATGGCGGTCTCGCGGGCGACGCCGCGCAGGGACAGGCAGTCGCCGCGGTTGGCGGTGACGGCGATGTCGAGGACCTCGTCGACGAGTTCCAGCAGCTCGATGGCGTCCTTGCCGACCTCGGTCTCCGGCGGCAGCACGATGATGCCCTTGGTGCCGTCGTCGCCCATGCCCAGCTCGTCGCTGGAGCAGATCATGCCGTGCGAGGTCTTGCCGTAGGTCTTGCGGGCGGCGATGGAGAAGCCGCCGGGCAGCGTGGCGCCGGGCAGCACCACGACGACCTTGTCGCCGACGGCGAAGTTGCGGGCGCCGCAGACGATCTCCTGCGGCTCGCCGGTCCCGTTGGCCTGCCCGACGTCGACGGTGCAGAAGCGGATCGGCTTCTTGAAGCCCTCCAGCTCCTCGATGGTCAGCACCTGGCCGACGACGAGCGGCCCCTTGAGGTCGGCGCCGAGCTGTTCGACGGTCTCGACCTCCAGGCCGGCCGAAATGAGCTTGGCCTGGACGTCGCGCCCGGTCTCCGTCGCCGGCAGGTCGACGTACTCCCGCAGCCAAGAAAGCGGGATCCGCATCAGATCTCCATCCCGAACGGCCGGGTGAACCGGACGTCACCTTCGACCATGTCTCGCATGTCCTCGACGTTGTGGCGGAACATCGCCATCCGCTCGATGCCGAACCCGAAGGCGAATCCGCTGTACTTCTCCGGGTCGACGCCGCAGGCGGTCAGCACCTTGGGGTTGACCATGCCGCAGCCGCCGAGCTCGATCCAGCCCTCGGAGGAGCAGGTGCGGCAGGGGCGGTCGGGGTTGCCGACGGACTCGCCGCGGCACACGTAGCACACCATGTCCATCTCGGCGGACGGCTCGGTGAAGGGGAAGAAGTTCGGCCGCAGCCGGGTCTTCATGCCCTCGCCGAAGAGCGACTGCACCATGTGGTCCAGGGTGCCCTTGAGGTCGGCCATGGTGAGGCCCTCGTCCACGGCGAGCAGCTCGACCTGGTGGAAGACGGGCGTGTGGGTGGCGTCGAGCTCGTCCGTGCGGTAGACGCGGCCGGGGCAGATCACGTAGACCGGCAGCTCGCGCTCGAGCAGGGAGCGGATCTGCACGGGCGAGGTGTGGGTGCGCAGCACGACACCGGACTCGGTGCCGCCCTCGGGGCCCTGCACGAAGAAGGTGTCGGCCTCGCCGCGGGCCGGGTGGTCCGGGCCGATGTTCAGGGCGTCGAAGTTGAACCACTCGGCCTCGGCCTGCGGGCCCTCGGCGACCTCGTAGCCCATGGCCACGAAGACGTCCTCGATGCGCTCCGAGAGCGTGGTCAGCGGGTGGCGGGCGCCGGCCGGGACGCGGTCGTACGGCAGCGAGACGTCGACGTCCTCCTCCACCAGCACGCGGGCGTCCCGCTCGGCCTCCAGTTCCACCTGGCGGGCGGCGAGCGCCTTGTTGACCGCGCCGCGGGCCATGCCGACCCGCTTGCCGGCGTCTGCCTTGGCGTGCGGGGGCAGGGCGCCGATCTCGCGGTTGGCGAGGGAGAGCGGGGAGGCGGGGCCGGTGTGGGCGACCTTTGCCTCGTGGAGCGCGTCGAGGGAGTCCGCGGCGGCGAAGGCGGCGAGCGCCTCGTCCCGCATGCGCTCGATCTCTTCCGGTTTCAACGCCTCTACCTCGACAGGGTCGTACGACTTATTGGGTGCCGACATCTCTTCCCGTGCTTCCGATTGGCTGGCTGGAGGTCCCCGTCACCGACTAGCACCGACTCGCGGACAGATCGTCACGGTTTTCGGGACACAAAGGTGCCAAAGGCCGAGTCTAACGGGGCCGGGGAAAGCGAATGCGCCCGTGGGGCCTCGGCGGGTGCTCAGAGCAGGTGCGCCGGGGTGCCCACGGGCAGGGTGAATCGGATCTCCGCGCCGCCCCCTCGGGCGCGGCCGACCGCGATGGTGCCGCCGTGGGCCTCGACGATGCCCTTGACGATGTAGAGCCCGAGGCCGGTGCCGCCGCGCTTGCTGCCCCGCCAGAAGCGGGTGAAGACACGGTTCATGGACTCCTCCGGGATGCCGGGCCCCTCGTCGCTCACCGTGACCGACGTGGCGCTGTTCCCCGCGTCGTCCCCCTCCCGTGGGGACGGCGCCGGTGTGACGTCGATGGTGACGGATCCCTCGCCGTGCCGCACGGCATTTTCCACAAGGTTGCTCAGCACCTGGTCGATCTTGTCGGGGTCGGCCCACAGCTCGGGCAGCGGCTGCTCGATCCGCACCAGGAACCGGTCGGCGGGCTGGCCCGCGGCGACGTACGCCTGGACGTGCCGTCCGACCGCGGCGCCCATGTCGACGGGCTGGCGGCGCACCTCGAGGCGGCCGGAGTCGATACGGGATATGTCGAGCAGTTCGGCGATGAGCCGGGTGACGCGGTCGGCGTCGGCGTCGACGGTCTCCAGCATCAGCCGCTTCTGGTCGTCGGTGAACCGCTCCCACTTGGCGAGCAGGGTCGCCGTGAAGCCCTTGACGGAGGTCAGCGGCGAGCGCAGTTCGTGCGCGACGGTGGCGATCAGCTCGGCGTGGCTGCGCTCGGTGCGGCGGCGGGCCTCGGTGTCGCGCAGGGAGACGACCACGCGGCGGACCGGGCCGGTGGGGTGGGCGCGGACGTACTTCGCGGAGACGAGGACCTCCCGGCCGCCGTGCAGCAGGAGGTTGCGCTCGGGCTGGCCCACCCGGATGGCCAGGCCGCCGTAGGGGTCGGTGAGCTGCCACCAGCGGCGCCCCTCCAGGTCCTCCAGGGGCAGGGCCTTCTCCAGGGGCTGTCCCAGGGCCTGATCGGCGGGTACGGCGCTGATCCGGGTGGCGGCGGCGTTGAAGCAGATGATCCGCCCGTGCTCGTCGGCGATCACCAGCCCGTCGGGCAGGTCGTCGGGGTCGACGCCGAGTCCGGCGGGATCGTCCTGCCGGGGCGCGGGTCGTCGTCGCGCGCTCCGCGCTCCGGGCGCGCGATCGGTGCCGACACTCATCCCCTCACCCCACCTCTCAGCCGGTGCAGCAGGCCCCCGGGCTGGTCACCCTACTGGTTGCGGGTGGCGGAGCGGCATCCTCCGGAGCCGCGCTGCGCACGGGCCGACGCGTACAGACATACGGCGGCGGCGGTCGCGAGGTTCAGGCTCTCGGCCTTTCCGTGGATCGGGACGCGTACGACGGCGTCGGCGAGGGCGCGGGTCTCCTCCGGCAGGCCCCAGGCCTCGTTACCGAACACCCAGGCGGTGGGGCCGCCCATGGTGCCGTGGTCGAGTTCGTCGTCCAGGTCGTCCTCGCCCGCGCCGTCGGCGGCGAGGATGCGCACCCCGGCATCCCTGAGCGCGCCGACGGCCCGCTCGACGGGGACTCCGACGGCCACGGGCAGGTGGAACAGGGAGCCGACGGAGGCCCGGACGGCCTTGGGGTTGTAGAGGTCCACGGAGGCGTCCGTGAGGACGACCGCCTCGGCTCCGGCGGCGTCGGCGCAGCGCAGGACGGTGCCGGCGTTTCCGGGGTCGCGCACGTGGGCGAGCACGGCGACGAGCGTCGGGCGGGCCGCGACGACGTCCTCGAAGGGGGTGTCGAGGAACCGGCAGACGCCGACGAGGCCCTGCGGGGTGACGGTGGTGGAGATGTCGGCGATGACGTCGTCGGCGGCGAGGTGGATCCGGGCCCCCGCGGCGCGGGCCTCGCCCACGATGTCGGCGTACCGCTCGGCCGCCTCGACCGTGGCGAACAGTTCCACCAGGGTGGGCGTGCCGCCGGCCCGGTGCGCCGCCGCCTCCCGCACGGCCTGCGGCCCCTCCGCGAGGAACAGCCGCTCCTTGCCCCGGAAGTTCCGCTTGGCCAGCCGCCGCGCCGCCGACACGCGGGGCGAGCGGGGGGAGATCAGGTCAGGGGTGGCGGGGGGCATGGAGAGCTTCACCTTCGGTAGGAACGTTCCGCCGCTACGGCGATCGGTCGGCGGCCGGCCGGCGGTGCCGGGCGGTGCCGGACGTGCCTCGGGCGCCGCGCGGCGCACATACGACGGACCCGCAGGCAGAGCCCACGGGTCCGTATGGATCGCGCCGGACGGGCCGGCGCCGCGTCACGCTGCCTTGGGCGCGTTGACGTCGCTCGGCAGGGCCTTCTGGGCGACCTCGACGAGCGCGGCGAACGCGCCGGCGTCGTTGACGGCCAGCTCGGCCAGGATCTTGCGGTCGACCTCGACGTTCGCGGCCTTCAGACCCTGGATGAAGCGGTTGTACGTGATGCCGTTGGCGCGGGCAGCGGCGTTGATGCGCTGGATCCACAGCTGACGGAAGTCACCCTTGCGCTTCTTGCGGTCGTTGTAGTTGTAGACCAGCGAGTGGGTGACCTGCTCCTTGGCCTTGCGGTACAGGCGCGAGCGCTGACCGCGGTAGCCGGAGGCCTGCTCGAGGATCGCCCGGCGCTTCTTGTGGGCGTTGACTGCCCGCTTGACGCGTGCCACTTGATTGACTCCTTGTAGCGGGGCCGTGGTTGTCCTCACACGGCCCGGAAACGATTGGGTCCCGGTTCTGACGTACGGGGCGCGGGGATCGCGGGGCGATCACGCGCCGCCGGGTCACTTGCCGAGAAGCTTCTTGATCTTCTTGGCGTCGCCCGGGGCCATCTCGGCGTTGCCGGTGAGGCGACGCGTCAGACGGGACGACTTGTGCTCGAGCAGGTGGCGCTTGCCGGCGCGCTCACGGAGCACCTTGCCGGAGCCGGTGACCTTGAAGCGCTTGCTGGCACCGCTGTGCGACTTGTTCTTCGGCATAGCGCCGTTCTCTCCTCGTAGGTGGCGCTCCGGTGCCCGGTCGCGAGAACCGGGCACGGTAGGAGCGTCGCTCTGGTATCGGTTACGTCCTGGGACTGGGCGTCCCGGGAGTCACGCCTCGGCGGAAGCCTCGGCCGGGGCCTCGGTGATCTCGGCCTCGGCGGCGTTCTGCGAGCGGCCCGGGTGGGCCTTCGCCTCGGCCTTGCGGGCCTCCTGCGCCTGGCGGGCCTCGGCCATCGCCTCGGTCTTCTTCTTGTGCGGACCGAGAACCATGATCATGTTGCGGCCGTCCTGCTTCGGGTTCGACTCCACGAAGCCGAGGTCCTGGACGTCCTCCGCGAGCCGCTGCAGCAGCCGGTAGCCCAGCTCGGGCCGGGACTGCTCGCGACCACGGAACATGATCGTGATCTTGACCTTGTCGCCCTGCTTGAGGAACCGGACGACGTGACCCTTCTTGGTGTCGTAGTCGTGCGGGTCGATCTTCGGCCGGAGCTTCATCTCCTTGATGACCGTGTGCGCCTGGTTCTTGCGCGCCTCACGGGCCTTCATGGCCGACTCGTACTTGAACTTCCCGTAGTCCATGAGCTTGCAGACGGGCGGACGGGCGTTCGCCGCGACCTCGACCAGGTCCAGGTCGTACTCCTGCGCAAGCTCCAGTGCCTTCGCGAGCGGCACGATGCCGACCTGCTCGCCACTGGGACCGACAAGTCGCACCTCGGGAACGCGAATCCGGTCGTTGATGCGGGGCTCGGCGCTGATGGATCCTCCTCGGTTAGCACCACACGGCGGTCTGGCGGACGGCCGCGTACTCTCTGTTCGACAGACCTAACCGCGCCGAAGCACGAAAAATGCCCCGGACGATCACAGGCGGGGCTCCTCGAACTACCGGAACGACCGCCGCGATGGCCGCGGGGCGCACTTTCGGACGGATCACCGCCGCTGGGACGGGACCGTCTGACCGGTGACCCGCCGCCCCGGAGGGCGGTCAGGTGGGAGTTCGAAGCCTCCACTTGTGGGCCGGGCCCGTATGCCGTGGGCAGTGCCCTGGGCATACACGTCCAGCCGGTCGTCACACAAGGTTAGCAGGATCGATGGGGAAGGGCTAATTCAAGCTGTCCGGGCCTCACTGCCGGAGCGCCCCCGTCCTGCACCTATCGTGTGGGGCATGAGTGAGACCTCCCCCTCCCCCGCCGAGCAGCCCGACTTCGACGCCATGACCCGCGACATCGCGGAGGTCCCGGCGGTCGAGGTGATCGTGACGGTCGCCGTCAACCTGATGAGCGCCGCCGCCGTGAAGCTCGGTCTGACCGAGGAGGGCGACACGTACAAGGACCTGGACGAGGCGCGCAAGCTGGTGAGCGCGCTCGCGGGCCTGCTGGACGCGAGCGCCACCGAGATCAGCTCCTTCCACGCGGCGCCGCTGCGCGACGGTCTGAAGTCGCTGCAGCTGGCCTTCCGCGAGGCCTCCGTCGTCCCGGACGAGCCGGGTCAGGGCCCGGGCGAGAAGTACACCGGGCCGATCTACGGCTGAGCCGCTCCCGCCGGTCCTCGTATCCCTCCTCGGCCGATCACCGCTGCGTCACGCGGCCGGTCCCCGCTCCTTCACGTACAAGGGCTCGCCCGGCGGCGTGGCCCCGGCCGGCAGCAGTGCCAGGTCGAGGCCGCGCACCAGGCGGGCCCTCAGTGTCTCGCTGGCGGCGAGCCGCTCGGCGACGGCGCGGGCGGCCTCGGCGGGGGCGGTGGGGACGGCCGGGTCGAGCACCAGCGCCAGGGTCCCGTCGGCCCGCCCCCGCCCGAGGTGGGCGCGCAGCACGGCGGGCTCGGCGGCGACGGCCTCCCGCACGGCGGTGACGACGGCCGGGTCGGCCAGCGGGTCGGTCGTCGTACGCCCCTCGGCGAGGGCGAGCAGGGCGGGCCCGGTCAGCTCGAACGGCACCGGTCCGGCCACGTCCAGCACCACCGTGTCGGCCTTCTCGTGCGCGGCGGCCTCCAGGACCTGGTGCAGCCGTACGGCCACGGGGCGGGCGTCCGGGTCCCAGCGGGCCAGGGAGCCGGTGGAGGCGAAGGCGGGCAGGGCGGTGCGGTGACCGGCCTTCAGGGTGGGCACGGCCATCTCGCTGGTCTTCTCCCGGCGCAGCCCGTTCTCGTCCTCCTCCACCTCGCCGAGCACGGCCACCACGGGGACGAGCAGCCGTGCGCTCCTGAGCGCCTCCAGAACGGGTCCCACGGCGGTGCGGTCCTCGGCCCAGGCGGCGAGCGCCGCGCTGAGCCCGGGGTCGGCGGAGCCGTCGTCGTCGGAGAAGCCGGAGTCGGGAATGTTCTTCATCGCCACGGTGCCGACCCTATCCGGGGCCGTGCCCGCTTCCTCAGGGTCCCCTGGCCCACGTGCGGCAGGGCTCCCCCGGGACGTTCGGGCCCCGTATCGTCGGCGGCGGACGGGCCGGGGCACGGGGAGGCGGGCGGTGGAGACGGTGGGCGGAGGATCGGAGCCGGTGCCGGTGACCGGGGGCGCGACGGTGGCGGTGGCGGTGCGTCGCCTCGGCTCCGGGGTGAGCGCCGGGTACGGCGACGCCGTGTTCGACACGGCGAGCATCGTGAAGGTCGACATCCTGGCGGCCCTGCTGCTGCGGGCCCAGGACGCGGGGCGGCGGCTGACCCCGCGGGAGCGGACGTACGCCGCCGCGATGATCGAGAGCAGCGACAACGACTCGGCGTCGGTGCTGTGGCGGGACATCGGCGGCGCCGACGGCCTGAACGCGGCGAACGAGCGGTTCGGACTCGCGCGGACCACCGGCGGCGACGGCCCCCAGTGGGGTCTGACCGGGACCACGGCCGCGGATCAGCTCATGCTCCTCGGGCATATCTTCGGGGCCCGCTCGGAGCTGAGCGAGGCCTCGCGGACGTACCTGCAGGGGCTCATGGGGCGGATCGTCCCGGGCCAGGACTGGGGTGTGTCGGCCGCCGGCGACGGCCCCGGGTGGGCGCTGAAGAACGGCTGGATGCCGCACGACGCGACCGGTCTGTGGGTCGTCAACAGCATCGGACGGGTGACGTCCGGCGGCGACGACTGCCTGGTGGCCGCCCTGTCCAGCGGCAACCCGACCAAGGAGCAGGGCATCGCGCTGGTGGAGGAGGCAGCGCGGTCGGCGGTGTCGGCGTACGGCCGGACGATGTGACCCGCAGCCGCGGTCGGAAGGACCCGGCCCTACAGCCGGAAGTCGATTCCGTCCTCTCGGCGGCCGCGCCACAGGACGATCGCCACGACCAGCATGACTCCGCCGGCACTGCCCGCGAGGGGGCCCGCCCAGCCCGAGGCGGCATCGGCCGGCTCGGCGGAGTCGGGGCCGGAGCCGAAGTAGCGCTCGCCGTAGGACGCCGCGGTCAGGCCTTCGGGCTTGAGGCGGCCCGCGGCCTTGATGGCGGCGGCGGGGTCGATCAGGCCGAAGCCGCGGGAGTCGTCACGACCGCCGACGGGGGCGTTGCGGGCCGTGTCCTCCAAAAGCTTCTTGATCTGGGCGGGGGTCAGGCCGGGGTGGGCGGCCTTGACGAGGGCGACGGCGCCGGAGACGAAGGCGGAGGCGGCGCTCGTGCCCCAGCCCTCGTAGTACCGCTGGTCGGGGTCGGCGATGACGACATCGACGCCGGGCGCGCTGACCGTCGCGTACCAGCGGCGGGTGGAGAAGGCGGCCCGGGTGCCGTAGCGGTCCACGGCGGTCGCGGCGATCACGCCCGGGTAGGCCGCCGGGTAGGAGATGTGGTCGCCCTTCTCGCCGCCGTTGCCGGCCGAGGCGACGACGACGGCGCCCTTGCTCAGCGCGTACTGGACGGCCTCGTCCTCCGCGGGCTCGGGGTGTGCGGAGTCCGAGTCGTCGCCGAGGGAGAGGTTGATGACGTCGGCGCCGTGGTCGGTGGCCCAGCGGATGCCGTCGGCGAGGGCGTTGCCGCGGGTGCTGCGGGCCTTGCCGCGGGCGGAGTCGTCCTCCTCCAGGATCACCCGCACGGGCAGGATCCTGGCCTCGGGCGCGATGCCCATGACGCCGTCGGCGTTGCCGAAGCCGTGGCCGTGACCGGCGATGATGCCCGCCATGGCGGTGCCGTGGCGGGCCCAGGGGCGGTCGCCGCGCCGCGCGCCGAAGCCGATCATGTCCTTGCCCGGCAGGACGTTGCCACGCAGGTCGGGGTGGTCGTCGTCGACGCCGGTGTCCAGGACCGCGACGGTGATGCCCTTGCCCTGGGTGGTGCGCCAGGCCTCCTGGGTGTGCATGGCGTCCAGGCCCCACTGCTGGGCGCGGATGCCGTCGGCGTGTGCGACGGCGGACGGTACGAGGGTGAGGCAGGCGGCGAGGAACAGGCTCGGGACGCCGGCCGCGAGCATCCTGCGCGGCGTACGGTTCCCGGGCGTCACGGCGGCTGTCACGAGGGCTCCTCCGTGGCGGACTTGACGGTCTGGCGCAGGCCCCGTTCGATGCGGTCGGCGAGGCCCTGGGCCTCGTTTCCGAGGCCTGCCTGGGCGGCGGGGGTGGTGGCTCCCTGCCGTGTCGCGTCGGCGGCGGCCTCCGAGGTGCCGGCGGCGCGGCCGTCGGCCCAGCCGGAGACGGCGTAGACGACCACCGGGGCCTCGGTCAGCACGGAGACGGTCCACGACGCGCGCTGCTCGTCGCCGAAGGCCGCGGCGACGGTGCCCTTGGCGGCGTAGGGGCGCGGCACGAGGTCGGTGCGCCGGGCGAGCCCCTCGTTCTCGAAACGGGCGGCCAGGGACGTCATGGCGGGGGCGTCGGCCTTGGTGAAGAGCAGGCCGACGGTGGTGACGTAGCTCTGGGTGGCGTCCGTGTAGGTGGCGCGCAGGAGGCGGGCGCATCCGGCGGGGGCGAGTGCCTTGCGCAGCGGCGGGTCGAAGGCGCCCGCGCAGCCGCTGTCCGGGGCGACCGCGACGCGGGTCCAGGTGCGGTCGGCTCCGCCGGGTCCGGCGCCGTGGCCGTCCACGGTGGGCGGGAAGAGCTGGTCGACGGGGACGCTGTGCCACAGGGCGCCGGCCGCGGCGAAGCCGCCCGCCGCGCCGGGCTTCCCCGGCTCCCCGGTGAGCCAGCTGCCGGTCACGGCGCCGCCGGTGAGCCCGAGCCCCAGCACCATGCAGGCGGCCGCCACGGCGACCCGCGGCCGTATCAGCGCACCGGTCGCCCGTGCCCGCCGGTCGTACGCTTCCGGCTCCCCGAACCCCATGCCGGTTCCGGTCGCCGGCGCCATGGCCGCGCTCCAGGACAACGCGGGGTCGGGCACGGGGCCGGCACCCGCGGCACGCGGGGGTGTCCCGGCGGGGGCGCCCGCGCCCGGGTGGGCACCGGACGGTCGCGCCTGGTTCGTGCTCGCGGCCCCGCCGGGCGGCGAGGCGCCGAAGGCGGCTTCCGACCAGGGAGCGCGCGCGGAGGGCGGGGTCGTCGGGTAGGGCGGTGTGCTCGGCTCCGGGGGGCTCTGGACCGGCACGGGGCGCAGTCGTGTGGTCGTCTCCGACACGCTCTCGGCGGGCGCGCCGCTGCCGCGTGCGGCCGTCGAGGGGCGGTGCCCCGGGCGCGGGGGTATGTTCCCGCCTTCGCGGCGGCCGGGCACCGCCGACCCGCTGGGGAAGCGAGCGGCCCTCCCGTCCCCCGGCACCGAACTCCCTGACGATCCGTCAGTGACGTCGGCGCGGATGCCGGCGGACGCTCCAGTGACCGTGGCGTGGCCTCCCCCGGCGGATCCGGACGGCTCAGGCGCGGCGCCCGGCCGCGCACCGGCCAGGCGGCCCGAGGTCCGCTCGTCCCCGTCGCCGGACGCCGTGCGTCTCGCGGCCGACGGCGTGCCGAGGGGAAGGTCCTCCGCCCGGCCGGGGCCCGGTCGGTGCGGCGTCTCTCTCCCGGCCGTCGGCGGTGCGTCCGGGAAACGGGCCGAGGCGGGAGGCGGGGGCAGGGTCGTAGGGGGCGTGGTGGTGCTGCGGCGGGAAGGGGAACGGAAGTCCGGGAAACGGGGGCGGGAGGCGGTGGCGGCCGGAGCACCGTCGGGGCCGGGGCCGGGGCTGGTGCGCGGAGACGGGAGTCCGGCGCCGTGACCCGCACGGCTGTCCGAGCCGGGGCCGGCCGAAGCGCGTGGGGAGCCGCCCGGGCCCGACGCGGCCGAACCCGCCGAAGCGCATGGGGAGCCGTCCGGGGCCGAGGCGGCGGAATCCTCCGAAGCACCACGCGACGAACCGTCCGGGACCGGAGCAGTGGAGGCAGCCGAAACACCACGTGGGGAACCACCCGGGACTGACTCAGCCGAACCCGCCGAAGCGTTCCGCGAGGAACCATCCAGGACCGGAGCCGCCGAACCCGCCGAAGCGCCCCGCGCCTCCGCGGCCCCGGCCGTGTCGCCGCCGGACGCCGGCCATGTCGCCTTCCCCGCGTCGTCGTCGGGTGCGGCCTGCACGGGTCGGCCTGAGGTGGCGCGGGCCGGGGCGTTCGGGGCGTCGTCGCCGCCCGCGGGCCCCACGGGCCGTGGGGGGACGGGGGCGTGGCGCGCTTCCGTGCTCATGCACCCCCCGTTTCCTCGTGCCCGTGCCGTTTCACCGGGCACGGCCGTCTCGTCGCCCCGTCCGGCGCGGACTCGTCGTCACCGGACACGCATACCCGTACGAGCGAACCGCCATCCCGGCTCAACGCTGCGGCCGGAATCACTTTCCCGGTTCCGCCGTGCGTGCGCGTCACTCTACGGGCTGCCCCGGCCCCGGCGGGAACCAGTCCACGAGCCCAGGGGGATCTGCCCGGAACATCCCCCTACCCTGCGGTAATCAGGTCTGGCAGGCTGCGTCCATGACTCCGCGCGCCGACGACCGGGCCCGTTACGACCGGGCCACCGCCCAACTCGACGCCCCCGTCGCGATCGTGGACCTGGACGCCTTCGACGCCAACGCGGACGACCTCGTCCGCCGGGCCGGCGGCAAGCCGGTCCGGGTCGCCAGCAAGTCCGTGCGCTGCCGGGCCCTGCTGGAACGCGCCCTGGCGAAGGACGGCTTCGCGGGCATCATGTCGTTCACCTTGGCCGAGTCCCTGTGGCTGGCCCGCTCCGGCTTCGACGACGTGCTGCTCGCCTACCCGTCGGCCGACCGCGCCGCCTACGCCGAACTCGCCGCCGACCCGAAACTCGCCCGCGCCGTCACGGTGATGGTGGACGACCCGGCGCAGCTGGACCTGATCGACGCCGCACGTCAAGGTGGAGGCGAAGTCGTGCGGGTCTGCCTGGAGTTGGACACCTCGCTGCGGCTGCTCGGCGGGCGCGTACGGGTCGGCGCGCGCCGCTCCCCGCTGCACTCCCCCGCCCAGGTCGCCGACATGGCCCGTACGGTGGCCCGCCGTCCGGGGTTCGCGCTCGTGGGGATCATGGCGTACGAGGGCCATGTGGCGGGCGTGGGCGACGCGGTCGCGGGGCGGCCGCTGCGGTCGCGCGCGATCCGGCTGATGCAGACCGCGGCACGCGGGGAACTCGCCGGGCGGCGTGCCGCCGTGGTGCGGGCGGTCCGGGCCGTGGCGCCCGACCTGGAGTTCGTCAACGGCGGCGGCACCGGCAGTGTGCAGCACACGGCGGCGGAGGACGCGGTCACCGAGATCGCCGCGGGTTCCGGGCTGTACGTCCCGCGGCTCTTCGACAACTACACGTCGTTCCGGGGCCGTCCGGCGGCGCTGTTCGGCCTGCCCGTCGTCCGGCGCCCGGGGGTCGGGGTCGTCACGGTCCTGGGCGGCGGCTACCCGGCCTCCGGCGCCCCCGGCGCGGACCGGCTCCCGGTGCCGTACCTGCCCGAGGGGCTGCGCTACGACTCCCAGGAGGGAGCGGGCGAGGTGCAGACCCCGCTGCTGGGATCCCCCGCCGACGACCTGCTGATCGGCGACAAGGTGTGGTTCCGGCACGCCAAGGCGGGCGAGCTGTGCGAACGGTTCGACACGCTGCACCTCGTCGAGGGCGATCGCGTGACGGCGGCCGTGCCGACGTACCGGGGCGAGGGGCACACCTTCCTGTAGCCGGGGCCTCAAGGCCCAGGTCCCGTCGCCTCGAGCTCAGGTCCGCCGCCCCCGGCTCAGTTCGACGGGCCGATGCTGCTGCCCACGCCGCCGCCGGCCGCGGTGTCGCCGATGGGCCGGATGCCCGTGGTGATCCGGTCGATGTCGGACGGCGGCGGCCCGTCCGGGCCGGCGTCGAGGACGAAGCGGACGAGGACCGGGGCCTGGGTGCCGGTGCTGGACGGGAAGACGAGCGACTCGACGTAACCGCCGGGCCCCTTGGCGGTCCTGACGAGCCTGCGCACGAAGTAGCCGGCCCGGCCCGCGACCGCGACCTGTCCGGACGCGACGGTCCGCTGGGAGGTGATCCCGCCGTAGAGGCGCTCGCCGATCGCGTTCCGCTCGTACGCCTCGTCGGCCGCCTCCTCGATGTCCCGTTCGGCCAGGGTCTCGGGAGTGGCGCCCTCGGCCGCGGTCACCGTGCGGGTGATGACCAGACCGTGCCGGCAGAACCCCACTCCGGCGGGACAGTCGTAGACGCCGTGGGTGGTCATGACGACGTCGTCCTGGGCGATGTTCTCCGGTTTCTCCCAGCCGTCCGGCAGCGGCAGGGTGATGCCGTTGAGCTGGTCGACGGCGACGGAGGGGTCGTCGTCGGGGGAAGGGCCGTCGGCGGCGGAGGCGTCCGGGGACGGCGGACCGGTGGCGGGGTCGCTCGTGGGCGCGGCGGACCGGGTGCCGGTGGCCGGGTCCGCCGCGTCGCCGCCCCCGTCGTCGCGGCCCAGCAGGACCGCGCCCGTGACGACCGCGGCGACCACGACGGCAGCGGCGGCGGTGAGGGCGACGGCCTTGATCCGGGCCGGTCGCGCGCCGGTGGACGGTGCGGCAGGAGGCTGCCCGGGCGCCCCGGTGACCCGCTGGTGCCCGGTCCACACGGTGCCGTCCCACCAGCGTTCCAGGTGGGGGGCGTTGGGGTCGGGGTACCAGCCGGGCGGGGGCGTCATGCTCACCCCGGCACTCTATGCACCCCGCCCGCCGGATTCATCGGCGCGGCGGATCCATCGGCCGGGCGGACACGTCGGCGGAGCGGGGCCGTCGGCCGAGCGCCCCGAGTGGTCGCCCGGCCGGGACGCCCCGACCGGGTGCCCGGCCCCTCACGTCAGCCGCCGTCGCGCAACGTCCCCGGTTCCAGGCCCAGTTCGCGCTCCGCCGTGGTGAACAGCAGGGTGCCGAGCGCGGGATGGGTGAACCGTGTGTCGTCGTTGGCGTAGGAGCCGAGGCCGTCGATCGCCACCAGGATGACCACGCACGCCCCGAGGGCGTCGGCGGTGGTGAAGTCGCCCCCGCGCACACCGTCCTCGATCACGGCGGTCAGCGCGTCCCGCATGATCGCCTCCTGCTCGGCGACGACGCGCCGGAGGCTCGGGCGGTAGCGGGAGAGGTGCCGGGCGTTGAGCCAGAGCCGGCCGAGGTCGACGAAGTCCTCGCCGTCGAGGCGGTGCAGCAGACGGCTCAGCCGACGCGGCGGCGGCAGCTCCGCCTCGGCCTCCGGCAGCAGGGCCTCGCGTTCGCGGGTGACCGCGCCCACGAACGCCTCGCACAGCAGGTCGTCGATGGTCGCGAAGTAGTGGCTGATCAGGCCGGGGCGCACCCCCAGCTCGTCGGCGACGAGCTGCATCGTCACGCGCTCCAGGCCCCGCTCGAGCGCGAGGCGTGCCGCCGTCCGCAGGATCTCGGCCCGTCGCTCGGCCGCGGTTTTGCGCGTCCTGGTGGCCCGGGGGGTTGACGTCATGCCGAGCACACTATTGGATTGCGCACCAACAGTCTATTGGTGTAGGCACCAATAATGCTGCTCCGCCTTTGGCCGCACCCCCCGGACACCTCGGTGGCGAGGACAGTGCCGTCTTTTCGTCTCTTCGAAGGAACCACCCATGCAGCGTTCCCCGCGTTCCCCGGCGGGCCCCGACGTGGCCGCCTCCGCCCCCGGACGTGACCGGGCCGGACTGGTCGAGAGCCGTGGCATCGACTGCGTGCCCGACTCGGAGCGGCACGGCACGGCACGCGAGCTGTTCTCCGTCTGGGCCGCGCCGAACGTGAGCTACCTCAGCTTCGTCGTCGGGGGCACCCTCGTCCTGATGGGGCTGTCCCTGGCGGAGTCGCTGGCCGTCATCGTCGCCGGCAACCTCTTCTGGCTCCTGACCGGGTTCATCGCCGTCAGCGGCCCCGCCGCGGGCACCTCGGGCTCGGTCATCTCCCGCGCCATGTACGGCGTCGTGGGCAACAAGGCCGTCGTCGCCCTCACCGGCTGGCTGATCTCCTCGCTCTACCTCGCGCTGAACTGGTCGGCGGCCTCCGTCGCCGGACTCGGCCTGACGGCACGGCTCGGCCTGCCGGACTCCCCCGCCCTGGACGCCGTGGTGGTCTGCGTGATCGCCGGCGCCACCATCCTCGTCGCGATCTACGGGCACGCGACGATCGTCCGCCTGTACACGGCGCTGACCATCGTCCTCACCCTGGTCTTCGTCGCCCTGAGCGTGATGGTGCTCGGGCACACGAACTGGTCGTACACGCCCGCCGAGCCGCTCACAGGACTCGCTCACCTCGTCGTCCTGACCTCCGGCTTCACCATCGTCGCCTCCGCCCCGCTGTCGTACTCCAACAGCCCCGACCTCTCCCGCTACCTGCCGCGGCACACCCGCGGGCGGGCCATCACGCTGTGGACCGCGTGCGGCGCCTTCCTGCCGAGCGTCGTGTTCACGGGGATCGGGGCCCTCGCGGCCACCACGCTCGACATGAACGATCCGCAGGCGGCGCTGGAGAGCGTCATGCCGCACTGGTTCGTGCCCGTCTTCGTCGTCGCGGTGGTGGTGAACACCGTGGCGAACAACGGCCTCACCGCCTACAGCTCCGGACTGTCCATGCAGTCGATCGGCGTGCGGCTGCCCCGGATGATCGCCGTCCTGGTCGTCGGCGTGATCGGCACCACCATGACGCTGTTCGCGCTGCTGGTCTTCGACTTCCTCACCGCCGTCAACGCCATGATGGAGCTGGTCGTGATCGTCACCGGCCCCTGCATGACCGTCTACGCCACCGACATCGTCCTGCGCCGCAACCGCTACGACGGCGAACTGCTCCACGACCAGAGCCGTACGAGCCCCTTCTGGTACCGCGGAGGCGTCAACTGGGCGGGTGTGCTCGCAGCCCTGGGCGGCGCCGCCGGGGCGACGCTGTGCGCAGGCTCCACGTTCTGGGCCGGGCCCGTCTCCGCGGCCATGGACGGCCTCAACCTCGCCATACCCGTCGGCGTCCTCGGCTCGGCCGCCCTCTACCGGGTCCTGTCCCGTGCCTTCGGCACCTTTCCCTCGACGTCCTCCCCCACGACCACTCAGCGCTGAAAGACCATCATGAACGCCGATCTCATCGTGCGCGCGGCACGGATCGAGAACTTCGACCCCACGCCCGGCCCGGCCACGGACACCGTGGTGGCCGTCCAGGACGGCAGGATCGTCGCCGTCGGCGGGGACGACGTCCTGCGCCACTGGGCGGGCGCCGCCACCGACGTGCTGGACTTCCCCGGGGCGACCCTCACCCCGGGACTGACCGACGCCCACGCCCACCCCGTATGGGGGGCGATCGAGGTCGGCAGCGGCCTGGACCTCGGCGGTCTGACCACGCTCGACGCGGTGTTCTCCCGCATCGAGGACCGCGTCGCGGAGCGGGGCCGCGAGGCGTGGGTGACCGGATTCGACCTCGACGTCAACGTCTTCGACGGGCAGCCCACCGGCCACCCGCTGGGGCGGCGCTTCCCCGGCGTGCCGATCTCGCTCATGACCCGTGACGCGCACTCCCTCGTGGTCAGTACCGAGGTGATCGACCGGGTCGGGCTGACCGGTGCGGAGACCTTCGACGACGCCTCCGAGATCGTCGTCGGACCCGACGGCCGGCCCACCGGCTTCGTCGTCGAACTCCAGGCCATGGACCTCGTCCTGGACCACTATCCCGAGGTGCCGCTCCCGGTCGCGGCCGGCCATGTCGCCGACAGGCTGCGCGAGTTCGCCGCGACCGGCCTCACCGGCCTGCACGCGCTCGACTTCACCGCGCCCTCCGAGGACGTCTACCGGGAGATCGAGAGGAACGGGGAACTGCCGCTGCGGGTGCGCTGCTCACCGCTCGTGCCCGCCGACTCGGGACGGGACGTGTGGGAGGCCGTCGCCGCCCAGCAGGGTCTCGCCGGACGCCGCTGGCACGTCGCGGGCGCCAAGCTCATGCTGGACGGCACCGCCGACAACGGCTCCGCCTGGTTCGAGCACCCCGACGTCCTCGGCCAGAACCGCCGGCCGCTGTGGAAGGCCGTGGAGGGCTACCGCGAGGCCGTACGGTTCTTCACCGAGCGCGGCATCCCCACGGCCACCCACGCCATCGGCGACCTCGCGGTGCGCACCGCCCTCGACGTGATCGAGGAGGCCGGCCACGCCGCGTCCGCGCCGCACCGGATCGAGCACATCGAGTCGATCCCCGACGACCTGGTGCCCCGCTTCGCCGCGCTCGGCGTCGTCGCCGGGCTCCAGCCCGTCCACGCAACCCGTATGACCAGGGCCGACCAGCAGGACAACTGGTCCCGCCGCATCGGGCCGCGGCGGGTCGCCCACGGCTGGCGCACCCGCGACCTGCTGGACCACGGCGCCGTGGTGGCACTCGGTTCGGACTGGCCCATCGGCATCGCGGACCCCCGGACCGCCCTCGCCGACGCCCAGCTCCGCCGGCCCGTCGAGGAGCCGGCGGCCGCTCCGGTGCAGCCCCGCCAGCGGATCAGCGCGCGTGAGGCCTACGCCGGGATGACCCGCGCCCCGGCCGTCGCGGCGGGCGCCGCCGACCGGCTCGGCCGGATCGCGCCGGGCTACCTGGCCGACCTCGCCGTGTTCGCCCGCGACCCCCTCGGCCTGACCCCCGAACAGCAGACCGCCAACCCCGTCCTCGCCACGGTCGTAGGCGGCTCCGTCCTCCAGCACACGCCCCAGGAAAGCACCTCGTGACCTCCGCACCGTATCCCCGCCCCGACCACCGCGCGCACGTTCGCGCCGACGCCGCCGACCCCCGCCTGCGCGGCCGGTTCCGGGGCCTCCGGCTCGCCGACGGGCTGCCCGGCACCCTCGACGCCTACGACCGCCTCTTCGCGCTCGCCGGCATCCGGCCCGCCACGGTCCGCGACGACGCCGACCGCGCGCTCGACACCATCGGCGCCTTCCGGCCGGCCCTGCGCGAGCAGATCGAGGGCATCGCGGAGGGAGCCGGGGTCGAGCCCCGGCAGGTGGCCGCGCTCAACGCGCGCACCGAGATCCTCGCCCGCGGCAGCGCCGTACCGCCCGGTGAGTGCTCGACCATCGTGCGGCGACTGCGGACGGCCGACGGGGGCAGCACCCACGTGGGCGTGCAGACCTGGGACTGGCACGTCGAGCTCAGCTCCTCGTGGCACACCCTCGAATCCGGCGGCGGCACGCACCGGTACGTGGGCATCACCGAGCACGGCATCCTCGCCAAGATCGGCGTCAACAGTGCCGGACTCGCGCTGCACTTCAACATCCTCGGCCACCGGGACGACGGCGTCGGCGGCATCCCGGTGCACGTCCTCGCCGCGCTCGTCCTGGAGGAGGCCGGCAGCGTCGAGCAGGCGCGGGAGATCCTGCGCGAGGCGCCGCTCGGCTCGTCCGGATCGTTCGCGCTCTTCGACGAGCGCGGCGCCGTTCTTCTCGACCTCAGCCCGGTGGGGGTCTTCGAGGTGCCCGAGGTGGCGGAGGGGACGCTGCTGCGCACCAACCACTTCCTCACCGCCGTCCCCTCCCGGCACGAGAAGAGCCGGCTCTACCAGCCGGACTCCGGCGAGCGGTACGCCTTCCTCCGCGACCGGCTCGCGCGCGACCCCGTCGAACAGGCCGGGGAACTGGTCCAGCGGCTGGTGACCGGACCCGGGGAGCCCCCGGTGACCTGCGTGCCCGACATGGACGGTCCTGCGGGCGGCCGCTGGGCGAGCCTGGCCACCGTCGTCCTCGACCCGGCCTCCCGCACCGCGCAGGTCCTCGACGGCACACCCGCCGAGCACACGACCCGACCGTGGCGCTCGCTGCACGCCCGACCGGCCTGACCTGGTTCCGGCGGCGACGCCCGACTCCCCGCACACGCGGGGTTCCTGACCCGTCCCGGCCCCGGCATCGTCCGTCGCCCGGACCCCTTACGACCGCGTCAGCGACAGCAGTTCGCGGGCCGGGCCCGCTGGGCGGTGACCGGTGGGCCAGACTGCCCGCAGGTCGCGTTCGAGGGTGACGTCGGCGACGGGGACGGGGACGAGGCGGCGCAGGGACAGTTCCTCCCCCACCGCGAGTTCGCTGAGCACCGCCGGTCCCGCTCCGCTCACCGCGGAGGCCTTCACCGCCGTCGTGGAGGACAGCTCGATCAGCGGGCGGGCCAGGCCGCCCAGCGCCGCGTCCAGCACCTGCCGGGTGCCGGAGCCCTTCTCGCGCAGGATCAGCGGCGTGGTGGCCAGCTCCTCCGCGGCCAGCGGACGCCTGCGCCGGGCCCACGGGTGGGCCGGGGCGGTCACCACGAGCAGGCGGTCGTGGCCGATCACGACGGAGTCGAGACCGGACGGCACCGACACCCCCTCCACGAAACCGAGGTCCGCCTCGCCCCCCAGCAGCCGCTCCGCCACCACCGCCGAGTTCCCGGCGAGCAGGGACACCGCCGTGTCCGGCCGCCGGGCGCGCAGCGCGATCAGCCAACCCGGCAGCAGGTACTCCGCGATCGTCATGCTCGCCGCCACCCGCAGCCGCGAGTCCCGCCGGTCCCGCAGCGCCTGCGCACCCGCGTCGAAGGCCTCCGCCGCCTCCACGACCCGCCGCGCCCAGTCGGTGACCAGGGCTCCGGCGTCCGTCAGCCGCGATCCGCGCGGCGAGCGGTCCACCAGCGCCACGCCGAGCTGCCGCTCCATGGAACGGATCCGGCTGCTCGCCGCCGGCTGGGTGATGCCCAGCTCCCGGGCCGCCCCGCCGAGGCTCCCCAGCCGCGCCACCGCCAGCAGCAGTTCCAGCGCCCCCAGGTCGGGCACCCGGTGCGCCAGCGAGGTCCCCGGCCGCCGGCCCGCGCCGGCTCCTGCGTCCGCCTCGTGCCTCTGGGTGCTCTCGGTGCTCCTCATAAGCCCAGCTTATGTCGTGATAGACACAAACCCCCTGGTGGGAGCGTATGGACCGGGAAAACCTTGAGTCATGGTCACCGCAGCCCACTCCCTGCCCCGGCAGGCCGCACCCCGGCCCCGCGTCCCCGCCCTCCGCCATCTGGGCCCCAACTGGTACGCCTCCGTCATGGGCACCGCCGCCGTCGGCACGGCGGGCGCCGCGCTGCCGCCGCACATCCCCGGACTGCGTACCGTGTGCACCGCCGTGTGGGCCCTCTCCCTCGTGTGGCTCCTGGTCCTGCTGACCGCCCGCACCCTGCACTGGATCCACCACCGCGACCAGGCCCGCGCCCATCTGCTGGACGCGGCGGCTGCGCCGTTCTACGGCTGTCTGTCCATGGCCCTGCTGGCCGTGGGCGGCGGCGCCCTGTCCGTCGGACGGGACTGGATCGGCATCCCCGCCGCGATCGCCCTGGACACCGTGCTGTTCACCGCCGGTACGGCCGTCGGACTCGCGGCCGCCGTCGCCGTGCCGTACCTGATGGTCGTGCACCACCGGATCGAGCCGCACCAGGCGACACCGGTGTGGCTGCTGCCGCTGGTCGCGCCGATGGTGTCCGCCGCCCTGGGCCCCGCCCTCGTGCCGCATCTGCCGAACGGGCAGGCGCGGGCCACCCTGCTCCTGGCGTGCGTGGCGATGTTCGGGCTCAGCCTGCTCGCGACCCTGATCGTCCTGCCGGTGATCTTCGGCCGGCTGGTCACGGCGGGTCCGCTGCCGCTCGCGCTGACCCCGACGCTGTTCCTGGTCCTCGGCCCGCTCGGGCAGTCCACGACCGCCGTCGGCGCGTTCGCGGACATCGCGCCCGGTGTCGTGCCGGCCCCGTACGCCGGCGGATTCGGCGTGCTCGCCGTCCTGTACGGCGTCCCGGTGATGGGCTTCGCGCTGATGTGGTTCGCCCTGGCCGCCGCCCAGGTGGTGCGCGCCGCCCGCCAGGGCATGGGCTTCGCCATGACCTGGTGGTCGTTCACCTTCCCGGTGGGCACCTGCGTCACCGGCGCCGCGGCCCTCGCCCGGCACACCCACCTCGCCGCCTTCAGCGGGCTCGCGGTCGGCCTGTACGCCGTCCTGGTGACCGCCTGGGCCGCGGCGGGCGTGCACACCGCCCGCGGGCTGATCAGCGGCGCGCTGCTCGCAGCGCCTCGCCCAGCACCCGTGGCGCCCGCGCCAGCGACGGCCCGTACCACGTCAGGTGCCGCCCGCTGACCAGCGCGCAGGGCAGTCCGGGGAAGGCCTCGGGACCGTCGTCGGCGGTGAAGCGGTACGGCTCGTCCGGCAGTACGACGACGTCCGGGGCCGCGGCGCGCAGCTCCTCCAGCGGGACGCGCGGATAGCGCTCGGCGTGCCCGGCGTGGAGGTGGTCGACGCCCAGGCGGGCCAGGACGTCGCCCGCGAAAGTGTCCCGGCCCAGCACCATCCAGGGCCGCCGCCAGATCGGCACGACGGCCGTCGTACGGTGCGGGGGCACGGGCGTCGAGGACCAGGCCGCCTCCGCCTCGTCCAGCCACCGCGGGGGGCCGGTCCCGCCGCACGCGCTCAGCACCCGGGCCAGTTCGCGGAACGCCTGCGGCAGGTCCCTGATCTCGGTCACCAGGACCTCCAGGCCCGCCGCGCGCAGGGCGTCGAGGTCCGGCTTCCGGTTCTCCTCCTCGTTGGCGATCACCAGATCGGGGGCGAGGGCGGCGATCCGGTCGACCTTGGGGTTCTTGGTGCCGCCGACGCGGGTCACCTCGAGGTCCGCGGGACGGGTGCACCAGTCGGTGGCGCCGACGAGCACGCCGGGCAGGGACACGGCCACCGCCTCGGTGAGGGAGGGAACCAGCGAGACGACCCGCATCAGCGCGACCGGTCCTGCACGGCCTCGATGTGCTCCGCGACCGCGACCACGATCACCCGGGTGTCGGGCACGGTCGCCCGCCAGCGGTGCCGGACCCCGCCGGTGAGGTACATCGTGTCGCCGCGCACCAGCCGGTAGGCGCGCCCCTCCGCCTCGATCTCCACCGCTCCGTCGGCGACGTACATCAACTCGTCGTTGCGGTGCTGGAATTCGCGGCCGGCGTCGTGGTCGCCGGTGAACTCCGAGGCGTGGAGCTGGTGGTGGCCGCGCACCAGGGAGCGCACCCGGGGTTCGGGTTCCAGCTCGGTGACCTCGGCGCGTACCACGTCGACGCTGCACGCCGGGTCGGCCGCCGCCAGCAGCTCCACGGCGGTGGTGCGCAGCGCGTCGGCGACCTTCTCCAGGGAGGTCTGGCTGGGCCGGGCCCGGTCGTTCTCGATCTGGCTCAGGAAGGGGACCGACAGACCGCTGCGGTCGGCCACCACGGCGAGGGTGAGCCCCAGCGCCCGGCGGCGCCGCCGGACGGCCGCGCCCACCCGGAGGGGCCGCTCTTTGTTGTCGCCCATCGCTCCGGCTCCCTCCTTCGCTCGTCGGTCCGCTGTTCGTGGGGCCGCTGCCCGGCGGCCCGGTTCCGGGCGCACTCCTTCTGATGAGTTCTCTGCACCCTACGCATGTCCGGCAAACAGTTTCCTGTCGCCGTCGCGTCCCTGTAAGGATCGCGCGGGCCCGGGGTGCGTGGGGGTGGCTCTGCGTGGTTGGCCGGATTCCTCCTGTGGACAAGCCTGCGGGGCGGGCCCGTCCCCCGCATCGCGGGCGATGCGGGGCGGCCCGCCCCGTCGGCGGTGTCCGGAGCGGCGGCTACTGCGGGGTCATCCGCGCCGGGACGTCGGGGTGCTGCTTCAGCCAGGCCGTGACGGCCTCGTCCTCGTGGCCCTGACCGCGCTGGTTGATCTCGCTCTCCAGGCTGCCGAGCTCGTCCTCGCTCATCCTGAAGTTCTTGATCCACTTGGTGAGCTGCGGGTACTGCTCGGGGAACTTGGCGCTGGAGATGGTGCGCACCGTGTTGCCCTCGCCGAAGAGCTTCTTGTCGTCGGCGAGCTTGGTGAGGTCGTAGCGGCTGTACGCCCAGTGCGGCGACCACAGCACGACGGCCACGGGCTGCTTCTTGGCGTACGCGCGCTTGAGCTCGGCGAGCATCGCGGGCGTGGAGCCGTCGACGACCTTGTACTCCTTGTCCAGGCCGTAGCCGGGCAGGACCTTGGTCTTCAGCAGGTCCATCTCGCCGGTGCCCGGCTCGATGCCGATGATCTTCCCGCCGAAGGTGGACGCCTTGCCCTTGAGGTCCTCCAGGGACTTCACGTCCTTGACGTAGGACGGCACGGCGATCTCCAGGGAGGTCGGCTCGTACCAGGTGCCGAGGTCCCTGAGTCTGTCCTTGCTCTTGTCCCAGTAGTTCTTCTGGGCGTAGGGCAGCCAGGCGTCGAAGTTGAGGTCGATGTCACCGCCGGCCAGGCCGGTGTAGACCGGGCCCACGTCCATCTGCTTCATGTTCATCCGGTAGCCGCGGCGCTCCAGGACGTTCTTCCACAGGTGGGTGACGGCGATGTCCTCGTCCCAGGGGAACCAGGCGACGTTGAGGGTGCGCTTGGCCTCGGCCGGCTTGGCGTCGGAGCCGCCGGGCAGCGGGGCGAGCTTGTCGACGACGCCCGCGTTGTCCTTCAGCCAGGCGCGGACGGCGTCCTGCTGGCGGCCCTTGCCCGCCTTGTTGATCTCGGCCTCGAGACTGGTGAGCTGCTCCTCGGTCAGCTTGAAGTTCTTCAGCCAGTCGCCGACGACCGGGTCGTCGTTCGCGAAGCCCTTGCGGGCCAGCGTGTGCACGCCGTCGCCCTTGCCCCAGGAGCCCTTGGGGTCCTTCAGCTTCTTCAGGTCGAAGTCGCTGTACGCCCAGTGCGGCGACCAGAGCGTGACGACGATCGGTTCCTTCTTGCTGTAGGCGCGCTTCAGCTCGGCCAGCATGGCGGGCGTGGAGCTGTCGACGACCTTGTACTCCTTGTCCAGGCCGTAGTCCTTGAGGACCTTGCTCTTGAGCAGGCCCATCATGCCGGCGCTCGACTCGATGCCGGTGATCTTCCCGCCGAAGGTGGACGCCTTGCCCTTGAGGTCCTCGAGCGAGTTCACGTCCTTCATGTACGAGGGGACGGTCAGCTCCAGGGACGTCGGCCCGTACCAGGAGCCGAGGTCGTCGAGCTTGCTGCCGTACTTCTTCCAGTACTGGGCGTGGGTCGTGGGCAGCCAGGAGTCCGTCTCGAAGTCGACGTTGCCCTGGGCGAGCGCGGTGTAGAGCGGTCCGGCGTCGAACTGGCGGGCCTCGACCTGGTAGCCGCGCTGTTCGAGGATCTCCTTCCACAGGAAGGTGGACGCGACGCCCTCGTCCCACGGGATGTATCCGATGGTGATCTTCTTGCCGTGGCCGACGTCGCCGTCGTCGCCGGCGGCCGTGGCACTGCCGCCGCCCGCGAAGAGGCCCATGCCGCCCGCGACCAGGGCGAGGACCACCACGCCGATCACGGCGACCTGCGGCTGCGGCCGGTAGGACCAGATCTTCAGGCCCTTGGCGGCCCGCGCCTTGGCGGCGGCGCGCCGGCCGAGCGGCGAGACCTCGGTGCCCAGGGCGCTGGTCATGCGGTCGAGGTAGATCGCGAGGATCACGATGGCGATGCCGGACTCGGAACCGAGGCCGACGTTGAGCTGGCCGATGGCCTCGTTGACGTCGCCGCCGAGGCCGCCGGTGCCGACCATGCCGGCGATCGCGGCCATGGACAGGCCGAGCATGATCACCTGGTTGACGCCGGCCATCACGGTGGGCAGCGCCAGCGGCAGCTGGACGCGCAGCAGCGTGTTGCGGGGCGTGGTGCCGAACGCCTCGGCCGCCTCGACCAGTTCCTTGTCGACCTGGCGGATGCCCAGCTCGGTCATGCGCACGCCGGGCGCGAGGGCGAAGATCAGGGTGGCGACGATGCCCGCGGAGGCGCCGGTGCCGAAGAAGAGGATGGCCGGGATGAGGTAGATCATCGCGGGCAGCGTCTGCATGAAGTCCAGGACCGGCCGGACGACGGCGCTGACCCGGTCCGAGCGGGCCGCCCAGATGCCTACCGGCACCGAGACGACCAGCGCGATGATCGTGGCGACGAGGACCAGCGACAGGGTCACCATCGCGTCCGACCACAGTTCCATGGAGTCGATGAACGCGAACCCCACGAAGGTGAGCACTCCGGCGAGGGACCCGCGCAGCCACCAGGCGAGCACGGCGAAGATGCCCGCGAGCAGCAGCGGGTGCGGCGCCTGGAGGACGGCGTTGATGCCGTCGTAGGTGCCGGTGAAGACGGCCTTGAAGAAGTCGAAGAGCCAGGACATGTGGCCGAGCAGCCAGTCGACCGCGGAGTTGACCCAGTCGCCGAGCGGGATCCTAGGCACGGGCCACCGCCTTGTCGCCGCCCTTGTCCCGTGGCGCGTCGCAGCTCACCTGGGTGCTCTGCTCGTCGCCCAGGAAGCCGACGAGACGCCGGCGCGGGACGATGCCGACGAGGTCGTGGTGCTCGTCCAGCACGGCGACCGGGTGGGGCACGCGGGCGCTGATGGCGCACAGCTCGGTGAACGGGGTGTGCGGGGTCGCGGTGTCGCAGCCGCAGTCCGCCTCGTCACCGCGCACCTCGCGGTCCATGACCGACTCCGCGGTCAGCACCCGGGACCGGTCGACGTCCTGGGTGAAGGAGGCGACGTAGTCGTCGGCGGGGCGCAGCAGGATGTCCTCGGCGGTGCCGGTCTGCACGATGCGGCCGTCGCGCATGACGGCGATCCGGTCGCCCAGGCGCATGGCCTCGTTGAGGTCGTGGGTGATGAAGACGATCGTCTTCTTGAGCGTCTTCTGGAGCTGGAGCAGCTGGTCCTGCATGTCGCGCCGGATCAGCGGGTCGAGGGCGCTGAACGACTCGTCCATCAGCAGCAGGTCGGCGTCGGTGGCCAGGGCGCGGGCCAGGCCCACCCGCTGCTGCATGCCGCCGGAGAGCTCGTCGGGCCAGGAGGACTCCCAGCCGGCCAGACCACACAGGGCGAGCGCCTCGTCGGCGCGGCGTTCGCGCTCGGCGCGGGGCACGCCCTGCACTTCCAGACCGTAGGCGGCGTTCTCGCGGACGCTGCGGTGCGGGAACAGCGCGAAGTGCTGGAAGACCATGCTGATCTTCCTGGAGCGGACCTCGCGCAGCTCGCGGTCGCTGAGCGCGGTCAGGTCCTGGCCGTCGAAACTGACGGTGCCCGCGGTCGGCTCCAGCAGCCCGTTGAGCATCCGCAGGAGCGTGGACTTGCCGGAACCGGACAGGCCCATGACGACGAAGATCTGGCCGGGATCGACGCTGAAGGAGGCGTCGATGACGGCGGCGGTGGTGCCGCCGGCGCGCAGATCCTCGCGGTCGGCACCCTGCCGTAGCTTTTCCACTGCCTTGTCCGGTCGTCGGCCGAACACCTTGAACAGGTGCTGGGCCTGAAGTCTTGAAGACACGCGTACCTCTTGTCTCGGGGCCAGGGACAGGACGCAGAGGGCCGCCAACAGTTGAAGAAAGCAACCAACTTTGATCCGAGGCGCGCCTGCCCAGACCCTTTTGACTCAAACCAAACGTGGCCTGGTTCACAATGCCCTCGCCCAGCGTCCACCAGGAATTCACGGTTTCCGCCCGTCCGGTGGCTGTCGGTGCCGTACGGCATGATGCGAGACGTGACCGGACGACTGATGCTCCTCGACAGCGCCTCCCTGTACTTCCGCGCCTACTTCGGCGTCCCCGAGTCGATCAGGGCCCCGGACGGCACGCCGGTGAACGCCGTGCGCGGTCTGCTCGACTTCATCGACCGGCTGGTCAAGGACCACCGGCCCGACCGCCTGGTGGCCTGCATGGACGCGGACTGGCGGCCGGCCTGGCGGGTGGAGCTGATCCCCTCCTACAAGGCGCACCGGGTGGCCGTGGAGCACACCGGCGGTCCGGACGAGGAGGAGGTGCCGGACACGCTGTCCCCGCAGGTCCCGGTGATCGAGTCGGTCCTGGACGCGGTGGGCATCGCCCGCGTGGGCGTGGCGGGGTACGAGGCGGACGACGTGATCGGCACGTTCACCGCGCGTGCGAGCGGCCCGGTCGACATCGTCACCGGCGACCGGGACCTGTACCAACTGGTGGACGACGCCCGAGGGGTCCGTGTGCTGTACCCGGTCAAGGGTGTCGGCACGCTTCAGGCCACCGACGAGGCGGCGCTGCGGGAGAAGTATGGGGTCGACGGCCCGGGGTACGCGGATCTGGCGCTGCTGCGGGGCGATCCGAGCGACGGACTGCCGGGCGTGCCCGGCATCGGGGAGAAGACGGCGGCCAGGCTGCTCGCCGAGTTCGGCGATCTGGCCGGGATCATGGCGGCCGTCGACGATCCGAAGGCGAAGCTCACCCCGTCGCAGCGCAGGCGGCTCGACGAGGCGCGGCCGTATCTCGCGGTGGCGCCGAAGGTCGTGCGGGTCGCCGCTGACGTCCCGCTGCCGGACGTGGACACGGCGCTGCCGCACGCCCCGCGCGACCCGGCCGCGCTGGAGGAGCTGGCGGCCCGCTGGGGTCTGGGAGGTTCTCTTCAGCGGCTGCTCGCCACGCTGGGGGCGTGACGGCCGCGGCGCGCGTCGCCGCGGCCCGGACGGGAGAGGAACTCACCGGGGCGAGGTGTTAGCTTAGGTAAACCTAAGCAAGGGGAACTGGGAGGCCGTCATGGCAGATCGTCCGGCGCGCAAGCAGCGCAGGGCCCACTCCGCGCAGGTCGTCCGGACCGAACGGCTGACCCCGCACATGCAGCGCGTGGTGCTCGGCGGGGACGGCCTGGCGGACTTCTCGGCGGACAGCTGCACGGACCACTACGTCAAGCTGCTGTTCCCACCCGACGGCGTCACCTACCCCGGGCCCTTCGATCTTCAGCGGATCCGCGAGGAGCTGCCACGCGAGCAGTGGCCGGTGACCCGGACGTACACGGTGCGCTTCTGGGACCCCGGCCACCGCGAGCTGACCCTGGACTTCGTCATCCACGGCGACGAGGGGCTGGCCGGGCCCTGGTCGCTGCTGGCACGACCGGGCGAGACCGTGCACTTCATGGGTCCCGGCGGCGCCTACGCCCCGGACGCGAGCGCCGACTGGCATCTGCTGGCCGGTGACGAGAGCGCCCTGCCGGCGATCGCCCGCTCCCTGGAGGCCCTGCCCGAGGGCGCGACGGCCCACGCCTTCATCGAGGTCGCGGGCCCCGAGGAGGAGCAGAAGATCGACTCCGATGTGGAGGTGGTCTGGCTGCACCGCGGCGAGCGGCCCGTCGGCCGGGCGCTGGTGGAGGCCGTACGGGCGCTGCCGTTCCCCGAGGGCCGGGTGCACGCGTTCGTGCACGGCGAGGCCGGGTTCGTGAAGGAGCTGCGCCGGCTGCTGCGGGTGGAGCACAACGTGCCCCGCGAGGACCTGTCGATCTCCGGCTACTGGCGGCTCGGCCACGACGAGGACGGCTGGCAGGCCTCCAAGCGGGAGTGGAACGCCCGGGTCGAGGCGGAGCAGGAGGGTGCGGCGCCGGTCGCCTGAGTCACGCACGAAGCGGCGGCGGTACCGGGTCGGTACCGCCGCCGCTTTCGCGTGGCTCAGACCGACCGCTGGTAGGAGCGGAACGTCCGTATCGACAGCCATACCGCGGCCACCGCGAGGGCCAGCAGCGCACCGCCCCGGCTCGCCACGACGCTCCAGTCGGGCTGCGCGGACATCGCGGAACGGCCCGCCACCATCGCCCAGTTGAGCGGGTTGAAGTCGGCGATGTGGCGCATCCAGCCGGGCATCTGCGCGGGGGCCATGAAGGCGGAGGACAGGAACGTCAGCGGCAGCAGCAGGAAGGTGTTGATGCCGATGATGGACTCCCGCTCCTGCACCAGCATGCCGAGCGCGTTGGACAGCGCCCCGAAGACCGTGCCGAGCAGCACCGAGGCGAGCACCAGGATCAGGACGCCGACGGCGCCTCCGGGGTAGTCAGCCCCGCCCAGCAGGCCGAGCAGCACGATGACGACCGACTGGAGTGCGGTGACCAGTCCGTTGTGGACCACGTTGCCGTTCATCAGGGCGGCACGGCTGACCGGGGTGGTCAGGAACCGGTTGAGGGTGCCGCGCTGGATCTCCTCCAGCGTGCCCATGCCGGCCCACATGTTGGAGCTGAGCGCGCTCATCACCACCACGCCCGGCACCAGGTAGTCCAGGTACGAGGTGGTGCCGAAGCCGCCGAGCTCGACGACCTTCCTGAAGAGGTTGCCGAACAGGAACAGCCAGATCACCGGCTGGATCAGAGTGATGACCGCGTAGGCCGGCTGGCGCGCGAACACCGTCATCTGACGCTGGGTCATGTACCAGGTCTGGGAGATCGCGGTGCTCATCGGGCACCTCCGGCGAGGGCGAGGGCCTCGCTGCCGACGGCTCCGCTCCCGGCCTCCGCCTCGGCGTAACGGCGGCCCGCGTAGCGGAGGTAGACGTCGTCGAGGGAGGGGCGGGCCACGGTCGCCGCGGTCACGGTGACCCCGGCGCGCTCGAGGCCGGCGAGGAGCGCGGGCATCGCGGCGGCTCCGTCGTCGGCGCGGGCGCTGATCCGGCGCCCGTCGATCAGTATCTCGTGCACGCCGGGCAGGGCGCCCAGGGTGGCGGCGAGCAGCGTGCGCCCGGCCTCGCCGACCGGCTCGCGCAGTTCCACGTGGACCGCGTCGCCGCGCAGTTCGCCCTTGAGGGAGTCCGGGGTGCCCTCGACGACGACCCGGCCGCGGTCGACGATGGCGATGCGCTCGGCGAGCCGGTCGGCCTCCTCCAGGTAGTGCGTGGTGAGCAGGATGGTCAGGCCCTCCTCGCCGGCCAGGCGGCCGATCTCGTCCCACATCGCCGTACGGGCCTCCGGGTCGAGGCCGGTGGTGGGCTCGTCGAGGAAGAGCACCTCGGGCCGGTGCACCAGTCCGAGGGCGACGTCCAGACGCCGCCGCATACCGCCGGAGTAGCCCTTGACCGGGCGGCGGGCGGCGTCGGCGAGGCTGAACCGCTCCAGCAGCTCCTCGACCCGCCGGTCCAGGCCCGCGCCCTTCAGGCCGTAGAGCCTGCCCTGGAGCCGGAGGTTCTCGCGGCCGGTGGCGACCGGGTCGGCGCCGGAGTTCTGCGCGACCACGCCGATGGCGCGCCGCACCCGGTCCGGGTAGCGCAGCACGTCGTGGCCTGCCACGGTCGCCTCGCCGGAGTCGGGGCGGGCCAGGGTGGTGAGGATCTTGACGGTGGTGGACTTGCCGGCGCCGTTCGGGCCGAGGAGACCGAAGACGGTGCCCGGCTCGACGGTGATGTCCATGCCGTTCAGGGCGGTGACGTCGCCGGAATAGGTCTTGGTCAGTCTGCGCGCCTCGACGGCGGGTGCCCGGGTGGGACTCATGGCGGAGCTCTCCTGGATGAGTGGTGCGTGGATGGGTGGCGGAATTCGCCGAATGATCCACGTGAGAGCGCCGGGCTATCCTGGGTGTGCCGCACCTCGATCGCCCGGAGAAGCCTCACGGTGGATCCGGCTTCGGGGTTCGAGACCCCGGCGGGACTGCTGCAACAGCCCTGCCGGGGTCTGTCTCATGACGAGTTCACTTCTGGTAGTGGCGTTCCTCGGCTTCCTTGAACTCCGCGGGGATCTCCCCCGTCTCGTGGAACCGGCGCCAGTCCTCGACGCCCGGCAGCGAGCCCTCGCGGATCTCGCGGGCGAAGCCGCGGACCCACGCCGTCTCCGCCTCGGCCATGTGCTGGTGGTACTCGACCTCTACGAGGAACAGGCGCGGCAGCGTCTCGTTGAGCTTGTCCAGCACCGCCCGTCCGCTCGCCACCCGCATTTCCAGGGCGGTCAGCCGCTCCTCCAGCAGCCGCACCACGTCGTCCGGGGGCAGCGCCCCCAGCAGCGAGAGCGCGGTCTCGAAGATCGGGTACTCCTTGGCCGGCACGGCGACGAGGTCCGACAGCCACCGCGTCATCTCCTCGCGGCCGGACCCGGTGAGCGCGTAGATCGTGCGCTCGGGGCGGTTGCCCCGGCGCTCGACGTCGACGACCTCGACGAAGCCGCGCTCCTCCAGGCTCTGCACGACCGTGTAGAGCGAGCCGTAGTTGATCTTCGTGCTGGCGTCCTTGCCCTGACGGCGCAGGGTCTGCGCGATCTCGTAGGGGTGCATGGGCTTCTGCCAGAGCGTGGTCATCACGGTCAGCGCGAGCGGATTGCTCAGCTTCTTGCGCCCGCCGGCCATTCCGACCACCTCGCTTCCGAATATCCGGACACGAACATATCGCGACCCGACACTCGCGTCAATGCACGCGATATATCGCGCCTGGGAAACCCTGCCCCGTCCTCAGTCCCCCCGGAGGCGGGCGTGCAGATGCATGTCGTGCCAGCCGTCCGCGTGGAGTCCGGACCCGCGCTTGGTGCCCTCCACGGCGAAGCCGGACCTGGTCGCGACGCGGCAGGACGCCTCGTTGCGCACGGAGTGCAGAAGCTCGAGACGGTGGAATCCGGTGACCTCGAACGCCCAGTGGACGAGGGCCGCGGTGGCGCGCGAGGCCACGCCCAGCCCACGGGCCGCCGGAGCGGTCCAGTACGCCACCTCCGCCACGCCGTCCGCGAACCGCACCTCGCGCAGCGCGACCCGCCCCACCGGGCGGCCGGTGTCCGCGTCGGCCACCGCCCACTGGGCCTCTCGGTCCTCCGCCCAGGCGGCACGCCACTCCTCGATCCAGCCGGCCGCCTCGGCCTCCGACTCGGCGGCCCTGGCGTGCCACTGGTGCATGACCGGGTCCTGGAAGACCTCGTGGACGACGGGCGCGTCCTTCGGCGTCCAGGGCCGCAGCAGGAGACCGTCGCCGGTGGACAGGGTGGGCTGCGCGATGCGCGCGAAGGTGCCGGCCGGAAGGACCGGGCTGATGAGAAGAGGCATGACCCGTATCCTGCCCACCGGCCGGCCGCCGGCGCACCGGCTTTCCGGGGCCGTGGGCGGCCTCGTAGGCTTTCGCTCGATGCGACGCAAGACCCGTACCCCGCCCTCTCCCCTGCCGCAGCGCCACGGGGTGGACCCGGTGCGGGTGCGGCTGCCCGCGGCGGGGTCCTGGACCACCGTGCGGGCGTATCTGGTGGAGCGGCTGTCGGGGGCCGGGCCCGGGGTGGTCGGGGCCATGGTCGACGCGGGCCTGGTCGTCGGGGCCGACGGGCGGGCGGTGGCGACCGACGCGCCGTACGAGCCCGGGATGTACGTGTGGTTCCACAGGGAGCTGCCCGAGGAGGTGCCGGTGCCGTTCCCGCTCCGGGTCGTGCACCGCGACGAGCACTTCGTCGTCGTCGACAAACCGCACTTCCTGGCCACCACCCCGCGCGGCTCGCACGTCACCGAGACGGCGCTGGCACGGCTGCGGCGGGAGCTGGGGATCCCCACGCTGGGCGCCGCGCACCGCCTGGACCGGCTCACCGCCGGGCTGGTGCTGTTCACCGTGCGGCCGGAGGAACGCGGCGCCTACCAGGCGCTGTTCCGCGACCGCGTGGTGCGCAAGGAGTACGTGGCGGTGGCACCGTACGACCCGGCGCTGGTCCTGCCGCGGACCGTGCGCAGCCGGATCCTGAAGGAGCGCGGGGTCCAGGCCGCCCGCGAGGTCGCGGGCGAGCCGAACGCCGTCACGCGCGTGGAGCTCGCCGAGCACCGCGCGGACGGGCTGGGTCGGTACCGGCTGGTGCCCGCCACCGGGCAGACGCACCAGTTGCGGGTGCACATGAACGCGCTGGGCGTGCCGATCCTGGGCGATCCGCTCTACCCGGTGGTGACCGACCCCGTGCCCGCCGGTGACTTCCGGCGTCCGCTGCAACTGCTCGCGCGGACGCTGGAGTTCACGGATCCGGTCACGGGGGCGGAGCACCGGTTCACCAGCGGGCGGGTGCTTCGGGCCTGGTCCGACCCCGCGGGGTGGACGGGACGTCAGTAACCGCGCCACCACCGCAGGAGG
>NZ_JBIBWH010000007.1:34738-188200 GCF_043081205.1 Streptomyces sp. NPDC014889 | reverse complement strand
CGCTGCCAGGCGCCCAGGGGGCAGCCCGCGCCGACAGCCGGTGCGGTGTCCGGCCCCCCAGCGGCCGGTTCCCCGGCGGCCGGCGCGGCACCCGGTCGACCCCGCGGGGTGGACGGGACGTCAGTAACCGCGCCACCACCGCAGGAGGCGCTGCCAGGCGCCCAGGGGGCAGCCCGCGCCGACAGCCGGTGCGGTGTCCGGCCCCCCAGCGGCCGGTTCCCCGGCGGCCGGCGCGGCACCCGGCTCCGCGGCGCCCGCCGGCTGCGACACTCCCGAGCGCGCGGGCGACGGCTCGGGTGACGGCGCCGGCCGCTGCCGCGCGGCCCCGATCTCCCAGGCCGGGCGGGACGGCGCGACCGGCTGCGGGGCGTGGCTCGGCTTGGACCGCTCGTCCTGCTGCGGCCGCGGTGTGAACCGCACCGGCAGCTCCAGCAGATGACGGGAGGCGATCGACTCCGTCCAGCGTAGTTCCGCCTCGTCGCAGTCGAGCCGGACGTCCGGCAGCCGGGTCAGCAGCATGTCGACGCCGACGTCGGCGATGGCGCGCCCGACGTCCTGCCCGGGGCACTCGTGCGGGCCGCCGCCGAAGGCGAGGTGGGAACGGTTGCCCTGCATGTCGGCCGTCGGCCCCGGCCGCACCCGGGGGTCGGCGTTGCCCGGCGCGATGCCCAGCAGCAGCCCGTCGCCCCGGCGGATGCGCCGGCCACCGAGTTCCGTCTCCTGCTTGGCGAAGTAGCCGAAGATGGTGCTGAACGGCGGCTCGTCCCACAGGGACTGCTCGACCGCCTCGGGCACCGTCATCTGACCGCCGTTGAGCTGAGCCCGGAATCCGGGCTCGGTCAGGACCCGGCGCACGGTGTTGGCCAGCAGGTTGGCGGTCGCCTCGTAGGTGCCGATGAGCACGACGCGCAGGTGCTGGCCGACCTCCTCGTCGGTCAGACCCGCCGGCTGGTCGATGAGGTGGCTGGTGAGGTCGTCCTCGGGCCGGGCCCGGCGGCGGACGGTGAGCCGCAGCAGGCAGTCCATGATGTATTCGTTGCTGGCGATCGCGGTCTCCGTGCCCTTGAGCATGTCGCGGGCGGCCTGCACGATCCGGTCGTTGTACTCCTCGGGCATGCCGAGGACCTGACACATCACCGCCATGGGCAGATGCTCGGTGAACTGGGCGACGAGGTCGGCGCGGCCCGTCTCGCAGAACCGGTTGACCAGACGCTGGGTGGCCCGGCCGATGTGGCGGCGCAGGGCACGGAAGTCGATGAACTCCAGGGCGCCCTGGACGGCGCCGCGCAGCCGCCTGAGTTCCTCGCCCTCGGCGTGCGCGCAGATCGGCTGCCAGGCGATGTGCGGCATGAGCGGGTGGTCGGGCTTGACCGTGCCGTCCCTGAGCGGCGTCCAGATGCGGCTGTCCTTGGTGAACTGCGAGGGAGTGCTCACCATGTGCAGGTTCTCGGCGTGGCCGAGGACCACCCACATCGGCACGTCGTCGTGGAGCAGTACGGGCGCCACCGGGCCGTACTGCTCCCGGAGTTGCTCGTAGAGCGCTCGCAGGTCCCGCGCCTCGTGGAGCCGGTGCAGTCCTCCGGGCCCGGTGCCGTGCGCGGGGCAGCCGGGAGGTGGGTCGAGGGCGAGGTCGTCCGGGCCGGTCGGGGAATGGGGTTCAGGCGTCACGGCGGTCGCTTTCGGAAAACGGAGGAGGTGTGGGTGCGGGGGCGGGCCGGCCGGCGCGGATCAGGTGAACGAGCCCGTCACGGCGAGGGAGTGCAGGAAGCGCGTCAGCGTCAGCAGCACGTCGCGGCTGGAGGAACGGTGCCGCGCGTCGCACTCGACGATCGGGATCTCCTCGGGCAGATCGAGCGCGGCACGCAGCTCCGGGATCGGGTGACGGGGTGCGCCCGGGAAGGAGTTGACGGCGACGACGAAGGGCACACCGCGCTCCTCCAGGCGGCCCATGACGTCGAAGCTGACCTCGAGACGGCGGGTGTCGGCCAGTACCACCGCGCCGAGCGCGCCCTCGAACAGCCCGTTCCACAGGAACCAGAAGCGCTGCTGTCCGGGGGTGCCGAAGAGGTAGAGCACCAGGTGGTCGCTGATGGTGATGCGGCCGAAGTCCATCGCCACGGTGGTGGCCGTCTTGGACTCGGAGCCGTAGTCGTCGTCGACGCCGATACCGGCCTGGGTCATCGTCTCCTCGGTGGTCAGCGGCCTGATCTCGCTGACCGAGCCCACCATGGTCGTCTTGCCGACCCCGAAACCGCCGACGATCACGATCTTCGCCGCGGTCCGGACCGTGTGCGGCAGATGGTCCTCGGTGCGCGGGCCGGGAATGGTGTCAGAGCCTTTGAAGTCCATGCATCACCGCTTCGAGGAGGTGTCGGTCGGGGACCGCCCGGCGGACGATCGGCGCGCGGGCCTGCACAAGACCGGCCGCGAGCAGCTCGGTGATGAGCGCCGTCGTCGCGCTGAACGGCAGGCCGAGGTAGGCCGACAGCTCGGCCACGGACAGCGGGGCGGCGCACATCCGCACCAGCGCCACCTGCTCCGGGGTGGCGGACGGCGGCGGCTCGGTGCGCGCCACGATCAGTGTCACCAGGTCGACGGCCGCGCGGGCGCCGTCCTCGCCGGCCCCGGCGACCACGTACAGCCGCTCGGGGTTCTTCTCCTCGCCCTGCCCGGCGGGTTCGGGGGGCGGCGGGGGCGGTTCGTGCCCGGGGGTACGCCTCTGGCGCCGCGGAGGGCTCATACGGTCTGCCCGCCCCGCCGCGGCGGACTGGTCAGATGGGCGCCGATGCGGACCACGAGGTCGCGCATGCGGGCGCTCATGAGGCCGGGTTCGGTGCGGATGTCGGCGAGCACCGCGAGATAGGCGTTGGCCCCGGCGGACATCAGGTAGAAGTAGCCGCCGTCGATCTCGATGACGACCAGCTTCATCCGGCCGTCGCTGCCCGGGATCTCCACGGCGACGGCGGACGCGAGGCTCTGGAGTCCGGCACAGGCCGCGGCGACCCGGTCGGCGGCGTCGCCGTCACCGCCGTAGCGGGCGATGCGCAGGCCGTCGGCCGAGAGCACCACGATCATCCCGATGCCCGGCACGCTGTCGTGGAGCTCCTTGAGCATCCAGTCGAAGTTGGCTCGCTGCTGGATCACTTGAGGTCCCCCTCGTCGTCGGCCCGGACGTCGGCCTCGGCACGGGCCGGCTCCTCGATCAGGTGGAGATACGCGGTCGGGTCCTGGGTGAACGCGGTCGGGTCCTGGCCCGGGTTGTCCTTCTTCAGCCCGTCCCAGAAGGCCTCGACCCACAGGCCCGGTTCGGGATCCCTGCTCGTGGGCGCGTTCCCGGGCCCGGACGCGGCCCGCACCGTCCCGCCCTCCCGCCCGGCGGCGGCCTGCTCGGCGACGCGCCGGCCCAGCGGGGCCCTGGCCCGGCTGCGGCGCTGCGGCAGGCCACCCGCCGTCCACTCGGTGACCTCGGGGACCTCGTCGTCCGCCGGGGGCACCGGGGCGGGGACGCGGGGGCTGGTGGGGCGGCGCCTCTTCGGGGCGCGCTCGGGGCCCGCCACCGCGTCCTCCCCCGGAGCCGGCACGGAGGTCGCGCCGATCCCGTGGGCGAGTCCCGGAGCGGGTTCGGTGGTCGTCATCCCGCCGGGCACCACGAGGACCGCGCGGACGCCGCCGTACGCGGAGGCGCGCAGGGAGACCTGCATCCCGTGCTTCGCGCACAGCCGTCCCACGACCGCGAGGCCCAGGCGGGGAGTGTCGCTGAGGTCCAGCGGGTCGACGCCGGCCCTGGCCGCGTCCAGCAGCCGCTCGATCCGGGCGCGTGTCTCCTCGTTCAGGCTGACGCCGCCGTCCTCGATCTCGATGGCGACGCCGGTCTGCACCTCCACGGCCGTGACGTGCACCTTCGTCTGCGGCGGCGAGTAGCGGGTGGCGTTGTCGAGGAGTTCGGCCGCGGCGTGGATGACGGGCTCGACGTCGACGCCCTTGATGTTGACCTTGGCGATGGAGTGCAGTTCGACCCGCCGGTACTCCAGGATCCGGGACATGGCGCCGCGCAGCACGCTGTAGAGCGTGACCGGGTTGGGCCACTGGCGGCCGGGGCGGCCGCCGCCGATGACGGAGACGGAGTCGGCCAGCCGGCCGATCAGCGCGGTGCCGTGGTCGATGCGCAGCAGGTCGTCGAAGACCTCGGGGCTGCGACCGTGGTCCTCCTCCATCTCCCTGAGTTCCCTGGCCTGTTGGTGCACGATCGCCTGGACGCGCCGGGCGATGCTGACGAAGGCGCGCTGGGTGGAGTCGCGGATGTTCTCCTCGTCGTCCACGATCTTGAGGATCATGCGCACCACCGCACGCTGCGACTCGGGAATCCCGCGCCACTCGGGGCGGCCGTCGACGATGTCGCGCATCACCTCGGCGGGTGTGTGGTTGCCGCGCAGGTGGTCGATGGCGGCGGGCAGGACGTCCGAGGCGAGACGGTGGATCTCCCGGTCGTGGGCGGCCAGGCGCCCCTCCAGGTCCGCGGTGCGCCGGGCGTGCTCCGCCCGCTGGTCCCGGACGGCGCGTCCGCGGCGCGCCGCCTCGGCGCCCGTGGCGAGCACCAGCAGGGTGGCGACCGCGCCGCAGCAGGCGACGGCGACGCGGGCCGGGTCCGGCACCAGGGCGACGGCGGCCCCGGTGGCCGCCGCCATCACCAGGGCGGGCAGCAACAGCACGCGCGCGTAGGGAAGTTCACGGCCACCGGGGGGCGATTGAACACTCACCATGTAAGCCCTCTGAGGAGAATCGGCTGGGTTCGGGCAGGTTCCAGTGGGGGTACGTCATGAAATCGACGTACATTCCGGCGCGTTCGAGGACGCTTGGGAGCAAGCTCGCGAACAACCTCAACTCGCTGCGCCGCGGGCGAGCATAATCCGGTCGGATCATCGCCATGTCATATTCAGCAAGGGCCTGAAACGGGGCGCACGGCAGGAGTACGCTCGGGACTTTTACACGCCCCGGCGTGATTCGAACACATACAGTGACGCAGTACGGACATGCGAAAACCGCATGGCCCCGGCGACACACTCACCGGGGCCATGCGATCGATGCGATCGTCCGACTCGGTCTACCCGACCGAGGAGTAGGCCACGACCCCCCGCAGCAGCCCGTCCACCGCCTTGCGCGCGTTCCTGGCCACCGAGGAGCCCTCCACCGGCGCCGCCGCCGAGATCTGGCCCAGCACGTCGATCACCTGCTTGCACCAGCGCACGAAGTCGCCCGCCGGCATCTCCGCCTCGCGCAGCACCTCGTCCAGACCCTTGCCGGAGGCCCACATGTACGCGGACCAGGCGAAGCCGAGGTCGGGCTCGCGCTGGCCGACCCCCTCGGTCTGGTTGATGCGGAAGTCCTCCTCCAGGGCGTCGAGCCGGCCCCAGATCCGCACCATCTCGCCGAGCGCCGCCTTCGCCTTCCCGGAGGGCAGCTTGGGCGCCATGGCGTCGTCACTGACCCGTGCCTCGTACACCAACGCCGAGACACAGGCGGCGAGTTCGGCCGGGCTCAGGCCATCCCAGACGCCCTCGCGCAGGCATTCGCTGGCCAGCAGGTCGAGTTCGCCGTACAGCCGGGCCAGCCGCTTGCCGTGCTCGGTGACCTCGTCGCCGCGCAGGTAGTCGAGCTCGGTCAGCAGCGCGACGATCCGGTCGAAGGTGCGCGCGATGGTGTTCGTACGGCCCTCGATGCGGTTCTCCAGGTGCCTGGTGTCACGCATCAGCCGGTGGTAGCGCTCGGCCCAACGGGCGTGGTCCTCGCGGTCGTCGCACCCGTGGCAGGGGTGGGCGCGGAGCGCGGCGCGCAGCCGGGCGATCTCCCGGTCGTCGGCCGCCTGGGAGCGCCGCTTGCGGTGCCGCTCCGCCGAAATGTGCCCGGCCTTGGTGCGCAGCGCGGAGGCGAGGTCCCGGCGGGACTGCGGGGAGCGCGGGTTGAACGACTTCGGGATCCGCATCCGCTCCAGCGGCTCCACGGGCACCGGGAAGTCGATGGCCGCCAGCCGCTTGACCTGACGCTCGGCGGTCAGCACCAGCGGGCGCGGGCCGTCGTGGTACTCGAGGCCCCGGTGGCCGTTGGAACGGCCCGCGGGCAGACCCGGGTCCAGCACCAGCGCCAGACCCGCGAACTTTCCGGTGGGGACGTGGATGACATCGCCCGGCTTGAGCTTCTCCAGGGCGACGGCGGCCTCGGCACGCCGCTGGGACGCGCCCTGCCGGGCCAGCTCGGTCTCACGGTCCTTCAGCTCCCGGCGCAGCCGCGCGTACTCCGTGAAGTCGCCGAGGTGGCAGGTCATCGAGGCCTTGTAGCCCTCGAGGCCCTCCTCGTTGCGCTGCACCTGCCGGGAGATCCCGACGACCGACCTGTCGGCCTGGAACTGCGCGAAGGAGGTCTCCAGCAGCTCCCGCGAGCGGTGCCGGCCGAACTGCTCGACCAGGTTGACCGCCATGTTGTACGACGGCCTGAAGCTGGAACGCAGCGGATAGGTGCGGGTGCCGGCCAGACCCGCCAGGTGCTCGGGGCTCATGCCGCGCTGCCACAGCACCACCGCGTGGCCCTCGACGTCGATGCCGCGGCGCCCGGCGCGGCCGGTGAGCTGGGTGTACTCGCCGGGGGTGATGTCGGCGTGCTGCTCGCCGTTCCACTTCACGAGCTTTTCGAGCACCACCGAGCGGGCCGGCATGTTGATGCCGAGGGCGAGGGTCTCGGTGGCGAAGACCGCCTTGACCAGGCCCTGCACGAACAGTTCCTCGACGACCTCCTTGAAGGTCGGCAGCATGCCCGCGTGGTGGGCGGCGATACCGCGCTCCAGGCCCTCCAGCCACTCGTAGTAGCCGAGGACGTGCAGGTCCTCGGCCGGGATGGCGGCGGTGCGCTCCTCGACGAGGGCGCGGACCCGGTCGCGCGCCGGCTCGTCGTTGAGTCTCAGGCCCGCGTACAGGCACTGCTGGACGGCGGCCTCGCAGGCGGCACGGCTGAAGATGAAGGTGATCGCGGGCAGCAGGCCCTCGGCGTCGAGGCGCTCGATGACCTCGGGACGGCTCGGGGTCCAGATCCGGGACCGCTGTCTGCGCTCCCGCTCACGGTCCGCCTCGCGCATCGCGCGGCCGCGCCGGCGGTCCTGGTAGGAGGGGCGGGCCGCCTCCATGCGGGCCATCCGCGTGAGGTCGGGGTTGACCGCCCTGCGGCTGCCCTCGCCCTCCTCGAACAGGTCGTACATCCGGCGCCCGGCCAGCACGTGCTGGAACAGCGGCACGGGCCGGTGCTCGGAGACGATCACCTCGGTGTCGCCGCGGACGGTGTCCAGCCAGTCGCCGAACTCCTCGGCGTTGGACACGGTCGCCGACAGGGACACCAGGGTCACCGACTCCGGCAGGTGGATGATCACTTCCTCCCACACGGCGCCGCGGAAGCGGTCGGAGAGGTAGTGCACCTCGTCCATGACCACGTAACCGAGGCCGAGCAGGGTCTGGGAGCCGGCGTACAGCATGTTCCGCAGCACCTCGGTGGTCATCACGACCACCGGGGCCTCGGAGTTGAGGCTGTTGTCGCCGGTCAGAAGGCCGACCTTGCCGCTGCCGTAGCGACGGCACAGGTCGGCGTACTTCTGGTTCGACAGCGCCTTGATCGGCGTCGTGTAGAAGCACTTCCGGCCCTGCTGGAGGGCGAGGTGGACGGCGAACTCGCCCACGATCGTCTTGCCGGAGCCCGTGGGCGCGGCGACCAGTACGCCCTTGCCCGCCTCGAGCGCCTGGCAGGCCTCGATCTGGAAGGGGTCGAGGCCGAAGTCGTACATCTCGCGGAAACCCGCGAGCGCGGTGGCCTGCTCGGCAGCTCGCCTGCGCGCTGCCGCGTACCGCTCGGCCGGTGAGAGGTCCTCTGTCATCGTGCTTTCGAGCGTACCGGGCCGCACCGACAACAGGACGATCATTATCCCGATCGTCCCTGACACGGAAAAGGCCGGCCGCTCGTGGTGCGAGCGGCCGGCCCGGGAATCCGCGGTGGTGATCAGGTCACGTCGTCGTACCCGTTGACCCGGTCCGTCTGCTCGGGCAGGGCGCGTCGGGTGGTGACGGGTTCGACCTCGCCGATGTCCTCGGGGGTGAGGTCGAGTTCGGAGGCCTCGTCGTCCGACGGTCCCAGGGCCGTGAGGCGGTCCTTCCGCCGGTCGTTGAACAGGGCGATGAACACCGCGATGAAGTACAGCGCCCAGATCGGCGCCGCCAGCGCCAGCATCGTCAGCGGGTCGGCGCTCGGCGTCGCCACCGCCGCGAACGCCGTGATGCCGACGACCATGCCGCGCCACCAGCCGAGCATGCGCTTGCCGGACAGGATGCCGGTCAGGTTGAGCATGACGAGCAGCAGCGGCATCTCGAAGGAGAGGCCGAAGACGACCACCATGCGCGAGACGAGGTCGAGCAGGTCGTCCAGCGGCAGCAGGTTGTCGACGTTCGAGGGGGTGAAGCCGATCAGCATCTTGGCCGTGGTGGGCAGCACGTTGTAGGCGAGGTAACCGCCCCCGAGGAACAGCGGAACACCCGCGCCGACGAAGACGTAGGCGTACTTCCGCTCGTGCTTGTGCAGGCCCGGGGCGACGAACGCCCACAACTGGTAGAGCCAGATCGGCGAGGCCAGCACCACACCGGCCATCAGCGACACCTTCAGCGCCAGGGTGAAGGGCGCCAGCAGACCGTTGATCGTCAGATGTGCGCAGGTGGTGCTGCTGCCCGACTTGGACAGTTCCTCGAAGGACTGCCCACACCCCACCGAGCTCAGCACCGGCCTGGTGATGAAGTTGACGATGTCCTTGTAGAAGAAGGCAGCGACGATCGTGACGACCAGGATCGCCAGGACACCCTTCCCGAGCCGGTTGCGCAGCTCACGGAGGTGCTCCGCGAGCGACATCCGCCCCTCGGGGTCCTTCTCCTTCTTGCGGGCAGACTTCAGCAACCCACATCCTCATCTCGTGCAGCGGACCGGAGGGCCTCCGGTCCTCACCTCAGCGCTGAGTCGTGTCCGTCGGCTCGTTGACCGGGCGGGAGCTGTTCACGTCGCCGGGCGCGGCCTGGATGGTGCGCTGCGCCGCGGACGGCTGCTCCTCACCGGCCGGAGCCGCCGAATTGGCCGCAGTGTTCGAGCTCGCCTCGTCCTTCATCGCCTTGGCCTCGCTCTTCAGGATGCGCGCGGACTTGCCGAGCGAGCGCGCCATGTCCGGAAGCTTCTTCGAGCCGAACACCAGGACGATCACCAGAACCAGGAGCACCAGATGCCACGGCTCGAGTGCGCCACGGAACATAATGTCTTCACCTTCTCACTGAGGCGGGGCGGCGGACAGGTCCGACCACTCGGACAGGTATCTGACCATCGTGCCGGCAGCGATCGTAACGCCCGGGGGTGAACACTGAGCAATCCCCTTGCGTACTCCTGCTGGGGCGGCCCGTGCCTCTTCGCGGGCCATGACCAGCAGCGTACCCGGCCACAGGGGCAGGATGGCAGGGCCTGTCGATCGAAAGCGCACGGCGCTCGGGACTTCCGGGACTTTCCCGGCAGGACTCACCGCGAATCCACCGACCGGGCGGCGCTCAGGCTCGCCCGCTCCAGGTCCTCGGCGGCCCGGTTGATGCGCTGCGCCGACTCCGTGACCTGACGGCCCAGGCGCTGCGCCTCGACGAAGACCCGGACGGCGAGCACGCCCAGGACGGCCATCCCCACGAACCCCACGGCCACCGCGGCCATCGCCCACACCATGACGCCGAGCCTAGAGGGCCGAGTGCAGGCGCAGGGTACTGACCCCGCCGCCGGTGAGCAGTTCCACGATCCGCTCGCCGGCCGGCTTGCGGACCGCGGTGCCGCAGTCGGGGCAGGTGAAGGAGTAGAAGGTGGTGCGGCTGCTGGCGCCGATGACCAGGCGCAACGCGCTCGCCGCGAGCTCGAACCTGCCCCGGCAGTCGGGACAGCCCGCCCGGAAGACCACCGGAGTCACGCTCCGCATTCCGGCGAAGGCCGCCGCCACCGACATCTCGTGCACCTCAGCCGTCGCCGACTCGCTCAAAGCCCCTGCTCCTGCCTGTCGTACCGACCGTCGTGAACCACGTCCGCACCCCGGGGCTCCCCGGCCGCCACGGCGTCCACGGGGGCCCCGGCCCCGCCGTACGGCGACTCGTAGGCCGCCAGGGCCTCACGGGCCGCCTGCCGGGCGCTGTCGGCCAGCTCCCGCGGGGCGACGATCCGGCCGTCGCGGCCCAGGCGCAGCGCCAGCCGTCGCAGCGACGCCGGATCCGGGGTGCGCAGAGTGATACGCAGCCCGCCGTCGGGAAGCTCATCGGCGCTGTCGTGCGGGTAGTACTCGGCGACCCAGCGGCCACCGGGACCGACCTCGACGACCACCTCCGGGTCCTCCGCGGCCGGCTGCACCAGGGCCTGCGACAGGTCGCGCAGCTCCATCTCGGGCGGCGCCGAGGGCTCGTCCAGGATCTTGATCTCGGCGACCCGGTCGAGCCGGAAGGTACGCCGCGCCTCGGAGCGGCGGCACCAGGCCTCCACATAGGTGTGCCCGACGCTGACCAGGCGGATGGGGTCGATCTCGCGCTCGGTGACCTCGTCCCGGGCGGGCGAGTAGTAGCGGATCCACAGCCGGCGGCGCTCGGAGATCGCCCGGTCCACGTCGGCGAAGACCCCGCCCTCGGACTCGAAGGTCACCGACAGCCGGGAGCTGGCCCCCGCGACCTCGCCGGCCGCGGTCTCCACCTTGGCCGTGGCGCGCAGCAGCGCCTGCCGGTCGCTCTCCCGCAGCCCGGGCAGGGTCGCCACCGCGCGGGCCGCCACCAGCAGCGCGGTCGCCTCGTCGGCGGCCAGCCGCAGCGGCTCGGCCGCTTCCGCGCCGAGCGCGGCCGGGTTGTGCCACCAGATGCGCTCGCCGTCGGTATCGATGTCGAGCAGGTCGCCGCCGCGGAAACTCGTACCGCACATGGGCAGTACGTCGAGGTCGGAGACCAGCTCGTCCTCGGTGATGCCGAAGGCGCGGGCGACGTCCTCGATCCGGGCGCCGGGGCGCTCCCTGAGGTACGTCACCAGGGAGAGCATCCGCCTGGTCTGGTCGATGGCGCTCGTGGGCCTGACCGGTTTGCCTGCCACAGTGTCGCTCCGCTCCCCCTCAGCCCCCGGCCACGGCACGCAGCCGGTCCAGCACGTCCGCCCGCAGCTCGGCCGGCTCCAGGACCACCACGTCCGGTCCGAACTCCACCAGCCAGGCGTCCAGCCCGTGTCCGTACGGGATGTCCAACTCGTCCCAGCCGTTTCCGAGTTCCCGCACGGCGGTGGCCTTCGCCCGAAGGGGGTAACCGGCGTCCGCGCGCAGCCGGATCCGCGCGGACCGGTCGGCGCTCTCGCCCGCCCAGCTCGCCACGGTCTCGCGGACCGTGACGACGTCCGGCACCGGCGCGGTGAAACCGCTGCCCCGGGAGCGGACCCGGCCGGTGATCCTGGAGAGCCGGAAGACCCGCTCGGCGCCGCGGTCGCGGTCGAAGCCGGCCAGGTACCAGTGGCCGCGCCAGCACTCCAGCGCCCACGGCTCGACGTGCCGGGTGCCGGGCTGGGCGGCGTTGGCCTTGCGGTAGTCGAAGACGACCGGCCTGCGGTCGCGGCAGGCCAGCATCAGCGGCTCGAAGGCGGCCTCGTGCACCGGGATACGGGGCTCCAGCGCGCCGTGCGCCTCGTAGGGGTCGACGTCCTCGGGCAGCCCGGCCGCGCGCAGCTTCTGCAGGGCGCCGCTGGCCGCCCCGGCCAGCCGGGCCTGCTGCCAGACCTTGGCGGCCAGACCGAGCGCGGCGGCCTCCTCGGCGTCCAGGGTGATGGGCGGCAGCCGGTTGCTGTCCCGACGGGCCAGGTAGCCGACCTCGCCGTCCAGGCCCTCGACGGTCTCGATGACCAGCCCAAGCTCCCGCAGGTCGTCCTTGTCCCGCTCGAACATGCGGTTGAAGGAGTCGTCGGACGCGGCGGCGCCCTTCTCCGCCCCGGAACCGGCCTCGACGTAGGCCTCGATGGACTCCCGCAGCTCGCGCTTGCTCAGCGGCCGCCGGGTCCCGAGCAGGCACAGCGCCAGGTTCATCAGCCGCTCGGCCTTGGCAATGGCCATCGACGCCCTTCACCTTCCCTATGGTCCTTACGACCGATGACCGTACCGCTCCGCGGCGTACGGACAAAAGCGGAGGCCCACGCCCGGACAGGCATGGGCCCCGGATGATCGGATCCCGCGCGGATCCGATGCGGGACGATCAGACCGCGACCAGGTCGCAAACGAAGATCAGCGTCTCGCCGGGCTTGATCCGGCCGCCCGCGCCGCGATCGCCGTAGGCCAGATGCGCCGGAATGGTCAGCTGGCGGCGCCCGCCGACCTTCATGCCCTGCACACCCTGGTCCCAGCCGGCGATGACCTGGCCGACACCCAGCTGGAAGCGGAGCGGCGTACCGCGGTTCCAGGAGGCGTCGAACTCCTCACCGGTGGAGAAGGCCACGCCGACGTAGTGGACGGAGACGGTGTCGCCCGCCTTGGCCACCGGTCCGTCGCCCTCCCAGATCTCCTTGATCTCGAGGTCCGCCGGGGGCTCGCCGCCCGGGAAGTCGATCTCGGGCTTCTCGATGCTCACGTGTCTCTCCTGCTCATCTACGACAAGGCAACCTGCACAGTTTTACATCCCCGCCAAAGGCGCGCCCGCGTCGGGAGACCACGGCGCGGCGCTACATCGCCGCCAGGATGTCCACCGTGAAGACCAGCACGGAGTCCTTCTTGATGCCGCTGTTCGGGGGCGGGTTGTCACCGTAGCCCAGGGCCGGCGGGACGACGATCAGGACCCGGCTGCCGACCTTCTTGCCGGCCAGTCCGTCGGCCCAGCCCTTGACGACCTGCTGGAGGGAGAACGAGGTCAGCGAGTCGCGCTTGTACGTCGAGTCGAACTCCTTGCCGTCCGCCCACAGCACGCCCTTGTACTGGACGAGCACGGTGTTCTCCGGCTTGACCACGGGGCCGTCGCCCTCGATCACGTAGTCGGCCACGAGCTTCGTGGGAGCGGCCTTCTTGGGCACGGTGATGGAGGGGGCGGCGCCGTCGGTGTTGGTGCCCACCTTGGGCAGGTCGGCGTTGTCCTGGGCGACCGTCTTCCCCTTGGCCGAGCTCTTGGAGTTGAAGGTGTCCTGGAGGTCGACGACGAACACCAGCGTGTCGGTGCCCTTGATCCCGGCCTGGGAGTTGCCCTGCGTGCCGTATCCCCAGGTGGGCGGCACGGAGAACAGGACGCGGCTGCCCACCTTCTTGCCGGCGAGGGCATAGCGCCAGCCGTCGATGATCGTGCCCTGGGCGAGCTGGATGACCAGGGGAGCCTTGCGGTCGTAGGAGTTGTCGAAGAGCTTGGCCGTGTCCCAGATCTGGCCCAGGTAGTGCGCCTGGACGTAGTCGTTCTCCGCGATGGTGCGGCCGCCGCCCGCGATCACCGTCTTGACGGCGATGTCCTTCGACGGGGCGCCGGTACCCTTGGCGACGGTCGGCTTCTCGCCGAATTTCGTGCCCGCGGTGATCTCCGGCAGCGGCCCGGAGACGATCTTCGGCGAGGGCGCGGCGGACGGCTGGGAGGGGGACGGCGTCGCGCTCTCGCTGGCCTTGCTCGAACCGGCCTTGTCGTTGCCGCAGGCGGCCAGGGTGACAAGTCCCGCGGGTACGGAAAGAAGAAGTGAGCGTCGGCGCACGATGGGGGCCTCGTAATCGGTCGATCGTCTGATGGCGTGCGCGCCACCTTACTGACGTTTCGGTGCCGATCGGGTCTCCGGCCCGCCCCGGTGTCGGCCGGGGGTCCGGGGGTTGTCCCCCGGAAGAGCACTGTCGTCGTGAGCGGGGCGCCGTACGGGGAACGTACGGCGCCCATGTGTCGTTCCGGGGCCCTCGACCCGGCATCCGCGTTTCGCCGGGCTCACATTCCGGCGATCAGCTTCTCCACCCGGTCGTCCACCGAACGGAACGGGTCCTTGCACAACACCGTCCGCTGTGCCTGGTCGTTGAGCTTCAGGTGCACCCAGTCGACGGTGAAGTCCCTGCGCTGCTCCTGCGCCCGCCGGATGAAGTCGCCGCGCAGCCGGGCCCGAGTGGTCTGCGGGGGCACCGACTTGCCCTCGAAGATCTTCAAGTCGTTGCAGATCCGGGTGGCTTGGCCCTTCTTCTCCAGCAGGTAGTACAGGCCACGACGGCGGTGGATGTCGTGGTAGGCGAGGTCTATCTGGGCGACCCGCGGATGCGACATGGTCATGTTGTGCTTGGCCCGGTACCGCTCGATGAGCTTGTACTTCATCACCCAGTCGATCTCGGTGCCGATGCGGTCGAGGTCCTCGCTCTCGATCGCGTCCAGCGTGCGGCCCCACAACTCCAGCACCTGCTCCACCGTGCCGGTGCGGATGCCGCGCCGCTCGCAGAAGTCCACGGCCTTCTCGTAGTACTCCCGCTGCACCTCGAGCGCCGAGGCCTCGCGGCCGCTGGCCAGGCGCACCTTGCGGCGGCCCGTGATGTCGTGGCTGACCTCGCGGATCGCCCGGATCGGGTTCTCCAGGGTCAGGTCGCGCATCACCGTGCCCGCCTCGATCATGCGCAGCACCAGGTCGGTCGCGCCCACCTTGAGCAGCATCGTCGTCTCGGACATGTTGGAGTCGCCGACGATGACGTGCAGTCGCCGGTAGCGCTCCGCGTCCGCGTGCGGCTCGTCGCGGGTGTTGATGATGGGACGCGAACGGGTGGTCGCCGAGGAGACGCCCTCCCAGATGTGCTCGGCCCGCTGGCTCACGCAGTACACCGCCCCGCGCGGGGTCTGCAGGACCTTGCCCGCCCCGCACAGGAGCTGCCTCGTGACCAGGAACGGGATGAGGATGTCCGCGAGGCGTGAGAACTCCCCGTGCCGTGCCACCAGATAGTTCTCGTGGCAGCCGTAGGAGTTGCCCGCCGAATCGGTGTTGTTCTTGAAGAGGTAGACGTCGCCCGCGATTCCCTCCTCGTGCAGGCGTCGTTCCGCGTCCACCAGGAGTCCTTCGAGAATGCGCTCGCCGGCCTTGTCGTGGGTGACCAGTTCGATCACATTGTCACACTCGGGTGTCGCGTATTCCGGGTGTGACCCCACGTCGAGATAGAGCCGGGCGCCGTTTCGCAGAAAGACATTGCTGCTGCGGCCCCATGACACGACACGGCGGAAGAGGTACCGCGCCACCTCGTCAGGCGACAGGCGGCGCTGTCCCCTGAACGTGCACGTGACGCCGTACTCGTTCTCCAGCCCGAAAATGCGGCGGTCCATGACTGAACATTACGCCCGATCCTCTGCGCTCAAACGAGGTTCGGCAGCACGATTCGGATCATTTTCCGATGAAGCGGCAACGACCGCCCGCCCAACGGGAGCTGTGAGGACCCGCCCGGTGAGCAGCAACACCAGCAACGACACGGCCCCGGCGGCCCCCGGCACCGCGAAACCCCACAGCGCGCCGCCCGCCTCGACCACCGGTCCTGCGACACCCGTTCCGACGGACGCGCCCACGGTGAACGTCGTCACCAGCCAGGAGAAGGCCTCCGTCACCGTGCCGGCCGGCGCGTGCCGGTCCACGATGATGAACGCGCAGGCGATGCACGGCGCCAGGAACACTCCCGACAGCACCGTCAGCGCCACCATGGGCACCGCTCCGGGCAACAGCATCAGCGGCAGGTAACACACCGCCAGCAGACCCACCAGCAGCCGCAGTCGCCGCTCCGGCGCGCCCGTCCACTGACGCGCGCCGTAGACGGCGCCACCGACCAGCGCGCCCAGGCCCAGAGCGGCCATCAGCCAGCCGTACACCGCGTCACCACCGTGGTCGTCGGCGTACGGCACCGCCGCCACCGTGATGGAACCCATGGCGACACCCACGAAGAGGAACGCGCCGAGCAGCGCCAGCAGACCGGGCGAGCGCAGCGCGCCCAGCCAGTGCGCCTCCCGCGGCGCCGAACGCCAGGCCCGCGAGGGCGGCGAGACGACCACGGACAGCGCGCCCAGCACCCCGATGCCGTTCAGCACCACCAGCGCCGCCTGCGCCGACCACAGCGAGACGCAGAGGGTCACGAGCAACGGGCCGACGGTGAACATCACTTCCTGCGCCACGGCGTCCATCGCGTACGCCGTGTGGACCTGCTCGTCCCTGCGCAGCACCGAGGGCCACAGCGCCCGCAGACCGCCCTCCAGCGGCGGGGTGAACAGCCCGGCCGCTGCCACGGAGGCGTACGCCAGGGCGGGCGGCTGCGTGCCGGTCAGGGCGAAGGCCGTCATCGCCAGCGCCGCGGCGAGCGCGGCGGGCAGCTGGACCCGGGGCTGTCCGTGCAGGTCCACCAGGCGTCCGAGCACGGGCTGGCCCACCGCGTTGGCCACGCCGTACACCGCCGCCAGCGCCCCCGCCAGGCTGTACGTGCCGCCCTCCGCGCGGACGAACAGCACGATGGCGATCGCCGCGGTGGCGTTGGGCAGCCGCCCCACGAGCGTGCCCGTCAGCAGCCGGGCGGCGTGCCTCGCCCTGAGGATCTCCAGGTATCCCCCGAATCCCACGGCCATCGCCCCGCCTTCCGCCGGTTCGCCCGAGGTGCTGGAGCAACCTCTGGTGTTACGTATAACTTCCTCGGTCATACGTACCATGTGCGCTGTTCACCAGTCCAGACGAAGGAGCGTCCCCGCGGTGGCCCGAAGCAGCACGCGCCCCACCAGCCGTGACGTCGCGCAGGCCGCCGGGGTGTCCCAGGCCGCCGTATCCCTGGTCCTCGGCGACAAATGGCGCGGGCGGGTGTCGCAGCCGACCGCCGAACGGGTGCGAAGGGCCGCCGAAGAACTCGGCTACCGGCCCAACCTCGCCGCCCGCAACCTGCGCCTGGGCCGCACCCGGACCGTGCTCCTGGTCGTCCCCGCGCTGACCACCGAGTTCTTCGCCGGCGTCTACACCGGCGCCGCCCGCGTCGCCGCCGAACGCGGCTTCGGCGTCGTGCTCTACCCCTCCCCCGAGGGCATCGGCCCGGCGCGCAACCCCTTCGCCTCCGCCCAGGCGGCGCTGGACGGCGTGATCGCCTCGTCCATGGCCGCCGGCGCGCTGACGGCGATCCGCGGCGACCAGCTCCCACTGGTCATGCTGGACAGCGACCCCGCGGGCAGCCTGGGCGCCGCGACGGTCAACCTGGACATCGCCGACGGCGTGCGCCAGGTCGCCGACCATCTGCTCGGACTCGGCCACCGGCGCTTCCTGCACCTCGCCGCGGACGTGGCCTCCTGGACCTTCGACGTGCGGGCGAGGGAGCTCGACGCCCGGGTGGGCGCGGTGCCCGGCACCACCGTGCGCACCGCCCGCGCCCCCATCTCCATCGAGGACGCCAGAGCCGCCACCGAGGCCGCCCTGAGCGCCCCCGGACCCCGGCCGACCGCGCTGGTCTGCGACGACGACAAGCTCGCCGCCGGCGCGTACAAGGCTCTGCGCCGCCTCGGCCTGCGCGTGCCGGACGACGTCTCCGTCACCGGCCTCGACGACCTCGCCCTGGCCACCGCCATCGACCCCGAGCTGACCACCGTCCGGCTGGACGCCGAGCTGTTCGGCGAACGGGGCATGCACGCCCTGCTGGCCGTCCTGGAGGGCCGCACTCCGACCGGCGGGGACATCCCCGTCGAACTCGTCGTGCGGGGCTCCACGGCGCCGCCCAGCCCCTCCTGATGTCCTCCGGCCCGAAAAACACCCGGGTGCCCCGGCCCTCAGCGGACCGGGGCACCCGGGAACGGGGCTACGGGATCGGGACTACTTCTCCTCGGAGCTGTCCTCGTCCGCGCTCTCCGCCTCGGTCGCCGCGCCGTCGGCCTCGAGCAGCCGGCCGAGCTGGCGTCCCACGATGCGCTTGAACTTGCGCTTCTGCGGACGCGTACGGTCCAGCACCGCCACCTCCAGGCGCTCGGCGGGGATCTCCCGCTCGCTGCCGTTGGTGTCGCGGGACAGGGCCTGCACGGCAAGCTTCAGCGCCTCGGCCAGCGACATGCCGTCCCGGTGACGCTGGTCCAGGTAGCCGCTGATCTGCTCGGCGTTGCCGCCGACCGCGACCGAGCCGTGCTCGTCCACGATCGAGCCGTCGTGCGGCAGCCGGTAGATCTGGTCGCCGTCCGGGGTCTCCCCCACCTCGGCGACCACCAACTCCACCTCGTAGGGCTTCTCCGCGGCGCTGGAGAAGATCGTGCCCAGCGTCTGGGCGTACACGTTCGCCAGGCCGCGCGCGGTCACGTCGTCCCGGTCGTAGGTGTAACCGCGCAGGTCGGCGTAGCGCACGCCGCCGATGCGCAGGTTCTCGTACTCGTTGTACTTGCCGGCCGCCGCGAATGCGATCCGGTCGTAGATCTCGCTGAACTTGTGCAGCGCGCGGGACGGATTCTCACCGACGAACACGATTCCGTCGGCGTACTGCAGCACGACCAGGCTGCGACCACGGGCGATGCCCTTGCGGGCGTACTCCGCCCGGTCGGCCATGGCCTGCTGAGGTGACACATAGAACGGCGTCGACACCGGTTATCCGTCCCTTTCTGTAGAAGTCACTGGATCACCCTGGACAAGAACGGCCACCGGCTACAGCAACGCGGCCCGCGGGCCGTCGGGCTGCTCCAGACGCCGCTGGAGCACCGAACGGGCGATCTCGGAGCACTCGTCCTCGGTGAGCCGGCGGAAGCCGTCCTCGGTGATCACGGTGACGATCGGATAGATCCGGCGGGCGACATCGGGACCACCGGTCGCCGAGTCGTCGTCTGCCGCGTCGTACAGGGCCTGCACCACGAGCGTCGTGGCCTCGGCCTCGGTCAGGTCCTCACGGAAGAGCTTCTTCATGGCGCCGCGCGCGAAGATCGAGCCTGAGCCGGTCGCCGCGAAGCCGTGCTCCTCGGAACGGCCGCCCGTCACGTCGTAGGAGAAGATCCGGCCCTTCTCGCGGTCCACGTCGTACCCCGCGAAGAGCGGGACCACGGCCAGCCCCTGCATGGCCATGCCCAGATTGGAGCGGATCATGGTCGACAGCCGGTTCGCCTTGCCCTCCAGCGAGAGCTGCGTCCCCTCGACCTTCTCGAAGTGCTCCAGCTCCAGCTGGAACAGCTTCACCATCTCCACCGCCAGACCCGCGGTGCCGGCGATGCCGACGGCCGAGTACTCATCGGCCGGGAACACCTTCTCGATGTCCCGCTGCGCGATCACGTTCCCCATCGTGGCCCGCCGGTCACCGGCCAGCACGACACCGCCCGGGAAGGCCACGGCCACGATGGTGGTCCCGTGCGGCGCCTCGATCACCCCCTGGGTGGGCGGCAGCCGCCGCTTGCCCGGAAGCATCTCCGGCTGGTGCTCGGCGAGAAAGTCCATGAACGAGGAGGACCCGGGCGTCAGGAAGGCAGCCGGTAGACGCCCGGTGCTACGAGTGTTGGCTTCCACGCGATTCCCTCCACGTAAGCAGCAGCCCGCCTTATGGCATCGGGCCGATCCTTGAACTGCCCCAGTGCAGCATTGCAGCTGAAGCACAGTACGCCACGGACCCTACCCGTCTCATGGCAGTGATCCACATGCTCTGGTGGAGCCGAGAGGCAAATACAGCAGACGCCTCCCTGAGAGGCGATCAACTCCTCACGCTCGGCTTCGGTGAGGCCGTACCGGCGCTTCAGGTGGTCCTGCCGCCCCCGGATGGCACGGCACGCCTTGCAGCGCGTCGACAGACCGTCCGACGCAGTCGCGTTGCGATGCCACTCACTGTGCGGCTTGACCTCACCACACGCCCGGCAGAGCTTGTGCCCGGCCGGGACCTCCACCTTCGCCCGAACCGACTTGCCCACGGCTTCCCGGCGGCGCCGGTAGTGCGCGGCGCTGTACTCCGCCACGCACTACCGGCAGTGCACCTGGAGGCCATCACGTCGATTCTTGTCCCGCGCGAATGCGGCAAGAGATAGCTCTCGCTTGCATTTCGTGCACTGTTTCGCGTTCGGCTCGCCGGCCACCCACACCCCCCGCGCCCACCTTCATTTCGAAAGGGGCCAGCCTAAACGACCTTCACTCTCCACCTTTTTGCACGAAGGAGCGCACGAAATCCTCGGCATTTTCCTCGAGTACGTCGTCGATCTCGTCCAGCACGGAGTCCACGTCGTCGCTCAGCTTCTCGTGGCGTTCCTTGAGGTCGTCCGCGGCCTGCGCGTCCTGGGACTGTTCCTCGACCTCCTCGGTGGAACGCGTGGCCTTCTGCTGTCCGCCGCCGGTGTCCTTCGTTGCCATAACCCTCACCCCGCTCAGTTCGCCCGACATGGTCGGCATTACGGCCGATCGGTGATGTTCCGACCCTACAAGCCGGGTCCGACATCGGCCCCGCACTTTCTCCAACGTACGAGGGCCACCTCGATGATTCCCTGCACCGGGGATTTCCACCCTGTACGGCCCGCTCGGTCCACGGTCCGCTCAGCCGCCGGAAAGCACCCTGACCAGGTCTTCGGCGGTACGGCAGCGGTCGAGGAGCTCCTTGACGTGATTACGCGTTCCGCGAAGTGGTTCCAGGGTTGGGACGCGCTGGAGCGAGTCCCGGCCCGGCAGATCGAAGATCACCGAGTCCCAGGAGGCCGCGGCGACGTCGTCCGCGTACTGTTCCAGGCAGCGGCCGCGGAAGTACGCACGTGTGTCCTCCGGCGGCTTCCTGCGGGCCCGGTCCACCTCGGCCTCGTCCAGCAGGCGCTTGATGCGTCCACGGGCCACCAGACGGTTGTACAGGCCCTTGTCGGGGCGTACGTCCGCGTACTGGAGGTCGACGAGGTGGAGGCGGGCGGCGTCCCAGTCGAGGCCGTCACGGCGCCGGTAGCCCTCCATGAGCTCACGCTTGGCGACCCAGTCCAGCTCGCCGGCCAGGCTCATCGGGTCGTTCTCCAGCCGGTTGAGGGTGTCCTCCCAGCGGGACAGCACGTCCTTGGTCTGCTCGTCGGCGTCCGCGCCGAACCGCTCCTCCACGTACTTGCGCGACAGCTCGTAGTACTCCATCTGGAGCTGCACCGCGGTGAGCGTCCGGCCGCTGCGCAGCGTGATCACACGCTTGAGACCCGGGTCGTGGGAGACTTGGTGGAGCGTGCGGACGGGCTGGTCGACGGCCAGGTCCACGGCGATGAAGCCGTCCTCGATCATGGACAGGACCAGCGCGGTCGTGCCCAGCTTGAGGTAGGTGGAGATCTCCGAGAGGTTGGCGTCGCCGATGATCACGTGCAGGCGCCGGTACTTCTCCGCGTCGGCGTGCGGCTCGTCGCGCGTGTTGATGATCGGCCGCTTGAGCGTGGTCTCCAGGCCGACCTCGACCTCGAAGTAGTCCGCGCGCTGGCTGAGCTGGAAGCCGTGCTCGTGGCCGTCCTGGCCGATGCCGACGCGTCCCGCGCCCGTGATGACCTGGCGGGAGACGAAGAAGGGCGTGAGGTGGCGCACGATGTCGGAGAACGCGGTCTCCCGCTTCATCAGGTAGTTCTCGTGCGTGCCGTAGGAGGCGCCCTTGTTGTCGGTGTTGTTCTTGTAGAGGTGGATCGGCTGGGCGCCGGGGAGCTGGGCCGCCCGCTCCGCCGCCTCGGCCATGATCCGTTCGCCGGCCTTGTCCCACAGGACGGCGTCGCGCGGGTTGGTGACCTCGGGCGCGCTGTACTCCGGGTGGGCATGGTCGACGTAGAGCCGTGCGCCATTGGTGAGGATGACGTTGGCCAGGCCGATGTCCTCGTCGGTGAGCTGGCTGGCGTCGGCCGCCTCACGGGCGAGGTCGAAGCCGCGGGCGTCCCGCAGCGGATTCTCCTCCTCGAAGTCCCAGCGGGCCCGGCGGGCCCGGTGCATGGCCGCCGCGTAGGCGTTGACGATCTGGGATGAGGTGAGCATGGCATTGGCATTGGGGTGGCCGGGGACGGAGATCCCGTACTCCGTCTCGATGCCCATTACTCGCCGTACGGTCATGCGGCCCTCCTTGCCCGGCGGCGCCCTCGGTCGTGGGCGTCGCTCAAGTACCGCTCGTGCCCGGGTGCCTGTGCGGTGCCCGTCCCCGCACTGCGCGACCCGGCGGTACGAAAGAGCCTAGAACGCCTTTGCGCTGGTGGGGAGATCATTTGCGTCATTGCCTGCTCCATGCGGTGTCCCCGGAAACAGCCGACTGCGGGTACCCCGTGGAGGGCACCCGCAGCCACCCTGCTTTTACAGGTACTGACCAGTATTGGCCACCGTGTCGATGGAGCGTCCGGTGTCCGCGCCCTGCTTTCCGGTGATGAGGGTGCGGATGTAGACGATCCGCTCGCCCTTCTTTCCGGAGATCCGGGCCCAGTCGTCCGGGTTGGTGGTGTTCGGCAGGTCCTCGTTCTCCTTGAACTCGTCCACGCACGCCTGGAGCAGGTGGGAGACGCGGAGGCCCTTCTGGTTCTTCTCGAGGAAGTCCTTGATCGCCATCTTCTTGGCGCGGCCCACGATGTTCTCGATCATGGCGCCGGAATTGAAGTCCTTGAAATACAGGACTTCCTTGTCGCCATTGGCGTAGGTGACCTCCAGGAAGCGGTTCTCCTCGGTTTCGGCGTACATGTGTTCCACCGCGGTCTGGATCATGCCCTGGACCGTGATGTCCTTGTCGCCGCCGTGTTCCGCGAGGTCGTCCGAGTGCAGCGGGAGGCGCTCGGTGAGGTACTTCCCGAAGATGTCCTTCGCCGCCTCGGCGTCCGGACGCTCGATCTTGATCTTCACATCGAGGCGGCCGGGCCGCAGGATGGCGGGGTCGATCATGTCCTCGCGGTTGGAGGCGCCGATCACGACCACGTTCTGCAGGCCCTCCACACCGTCGATCTCGGCGAGCAGCTGGGGGACGATGGTGTTCTCCACGTCCGAGCTGACGCCGGAGCCGCGGGTGCGGAAGAGGGACTCCATCTCGTCGAAGAAGACGATGACGGGAGTGCCCTCGCTCGCCTTCTCCCGGGCCCGCTGGAAGACCAAGCGAATCTGCCGCTCGGTCTCGCCGACGTACTTGTTCAGCAGCTCCGGGCCCTTGATGTTGAGGAAGAAGCTCTTGCCCGCCGCCTGCCCGGTGACCTCGGCGACCTTCTTGGCGAGCGAGTTCGCGACGGCCTTGGCGATGAGCGTCTTGCCGCATCCGGGGGGTCCGTAGAGCAGGACGCCCTTCGGCGGGCGCAGCTCGTGCTCCTTGAACAGGTCCGGGTAGAGGTAGGGCAGCTCGACGGCGTCGCGGATGGCCTCGATCTGGTTGCCCAGGCCGCCGATCTGCTCGTAGCCGATGTCGGGCACCTCTTCGAGGACGAGTTCCTCGACCTCGCTCTTGGGCACGACCTCGTAGACGTAGCCGGACCTGGGTTCGAGCAGGAGGGCGTCGCCGGGGCGGATGGTGACGTCCAGCAGCGGCTCGGCGAGCCGTACCACCCGCTCCTCGTCGGTGTGCCCGAGCACCAGGGCCCGCTCGCCGTCCTCGAGGATCTCCTTGAGGGTGACGATGTCGCCGACGCGCTCGAACTCCATGGCCTCGACCACGTTGAGCGCTTCGTTGAGCATCACTTCCTGGCCGCGCCTGAGCTCGTCGAGCTCGACGCTGGGGCTGACGTTCACCCGGAGCTTGCGGCCGCCGGTGAAGATGTCGGCGGTGCCGTCCTCGATGGCCTGCAGGAAGACTCCGAAGCCGGCCGGCGGCTGGGCGAGCCGGTCGACCTCTTCCTTGAGGGCCACGATCTGGTCGCGGGCCTCGCGGAGGGTGTTCGCGAGCCGTTCGTTCTGCGCGGAGACGCCGGCCAGGTTGGTCTGCAACTCGACGATCCGCTCTTCGAGAATCCTCGTGTGACGCGGAGAGTCGGCGAGCTTGCGGCGCAGGACGGCGATCTCCTGCTCAAGGTAGGCGATCTGCCCGGCCGGGTCTTCGGACCCGCGTCCCGGGCGGATGCCGCGGTTCATGTCGTCGTCGTGGGCTGCCACGGTCCTCACCTCCTCCAAGGGGAGCTGGACGCTTCCAGACCCTACCTGGGTGGGTGTCGATTGAAACCCCTAGATCACAAAGACTGTCGGGGTGTGTCCGATCTTCACCCTTGCGCTCTCCCTCACGCCAGGGGAATACCCACCGAACATGATTGGAAAGCGGGCAGGGGTAGGGTCGACATGTTCAACACCCGTCAGAGCTGGCCGGATTCCCGTACGGCTCGACGTGATACGGCAGGAGAGATGACCGTGCAGCAGCAGACCTCGGACGGCGGCGAGGCCCTGGAGGTCTGGATCGACCAGGACCTGTGTACCGGCGACGGCATCTGCGCGCAGTACGCACCCGAGGTGTTCGAGCTGGACATCGACGGTCTGGCCTATGTGAAGAGCCCGGAGGACGAGCTCCTTCAGGAGGCCGGAGCGGCAACGCCCGTGCCCCTTCCGCTCCTCACGGACGTGGTGGACTCGGCCAAGGAGTGTCCGGGCGAGTGCATCCATGTGCGCCGCGTCTCGGACCGGGTCGAGGTGTACGGACCTGACGCGGGGTGACAACCCCGGCGCAAGGCGTCACCATTGTCTGTTTTCTCACATTTTCCGGGAATGCGGCCGCGGTGCGCTCAGATGCCGCGCGCCCCGGCGTCCGTGGAGCGGACGAACGCGCCGTTCTGCCACCGCCACTTCACGCTGTCCTTGAGGTCGGGGCAGCAATTGGGCACGTCGGGCGAGGAGTAGCCGAGCAGGGTGGCGGTCACGGCGCCATCACGGACGGCGAAGTCCGTGACCGAGTACCGGTCCTTGGGCTCCACGAGGGTGGCGACCACGCGCGGCTCGGCGGCGTCGGCGGACCGGGTCAGGACGTAGACGGCGTCGGGCGGGGTGCCCATCGCGGCGTCGCAGTGCACCACGGCCACGGTCTCCGGCCGGCCGTCCCCGTCGAGGTCCCCGGAGGCCTTCTTCGCCACCACGGCCCGCACCGGGCCGCAGTCGATCGGGAAGGTCACGCCGGTGGTGCCCGGGGCCGCCGCGCCGGCGGGGGCCGAGTGCGTGCGGGCCCCCTGCGGCTGGGCGGCCGTGGCCGCGCCGGGCTGCACGAGCGAGGAGAGGGCCACCACGCCGGCGACCGCGGTCGCGGTGGCCATCCAGTGGATGGGGCGGGTGTGCGTGTGGGCCAGTTCCGGAACGGCGGACTGCTGCACTAGGAGCATCTCCTGCGAGGGCTGTGCCGGTGGGGGTGGCCAGCATCGTGCCACACGTCACAGTTCGTGGGAACGGCGGGGTGGGGGTCAACCCGAGGGCGCCGTGGTGGAGTTCCCCGCGGTCGTCGGGAACTCCACCACGGCGCCCTTGTGTTGCGCGTGGTGGCGGCCGTGTCAGCGGGTCGCGCCGCCGTCGGCGTTGGGGCCCTCGTAGTCCTCGCCGTAGGCGCCCTTGGCGGGCCGGCGGCGGCGCATGGGCGGCTCGACGCCGTCCGCGAGCCGGCGGGCGGTGAGCAGGAAGCCGGTGTGGCCGATCATGCGGTGGTCCGGGCGGACGGCCAGGCCCTCGATGTGCCAGTTGCGGATCATCGTCTCCCAGGCGGTCGGCTCGTTGAAGCAGCCGATCTCGCGGATGGACTCCACGGTCCGGGCGAGCTGGGTGGTGGTCGCGACGTAGCAGCACAGGATGCCGCCCGGGACGAGCGCCTTGGAGACGGCCTCCAGGCACTCCCAGGGGGCGAGCATGTCGAGGATGACGCGGTCGACGTCGGTGTCGGACAGGTTGTCCTGGAGGTCTCCGACGGTGAGCTGCCAGGCGGGGTGCGGGCCGCCGAAGTAGCGCTCCACGTTCGCCTGGGCGATCTCGGCGAAGTCGGCGCGGCGCTCGTAGCTGTGCAGCATGCCCTGGTCGCCGATGGCCCGCAGCAGGAAGCTGCTGAGCGAGCCGGAGCCGACGCCGGCCTCCACGACGCGCGCGCCGGGGAAGATGTCGGCGAAGGCGAGGATCTGCCCCGCGTCCTTGGGGTATACGACGGCTGCCCCGCGGGGCATGGACAGGACGTAGTCGGGGAGCAGGGGGCGCAGCGCGAGGTAGGCGACGTTGCCGGTGGTGCGGACAACGCTGCCCTCGGGTGCGCCGATCAGTTCGTCGTGCGGGAAGGAACCTTTGTGGGTGTGGAAGTTCTTCCCGGCCTCGAGCGTGAACGTGTAGTGGCGGCCCTTGGGGTCGGTCAGCTGTACCTGGTCCCCGACCTTGAAGGGCCCGCGGCGGCGGGCGGCACCGGTCGGTTCGGACATGTGACCAGCCTACCGGTCCCCGGCGGGCCCTCCGACCACGCGCAGGGGCGTGCGCGGAGGCCTACGCGGAGGCCGACGGGCGGGCCATGGCCCTCACGAAGGCGCGCTCCACGTCGGCCGCGGACAGCACGCCGTAGATCTCGCCGCTCGCCTCGACCACGAGGTACTCGGTCGCCGGGGTGGCGCGCAGCACGTCCAGGAGGTCCTCGCCGGCGAGTTCGGCGGGGACGCGCATGCCGTCGGTGAGCTCCTGGGCGAGTTCGCTGGCGTAGACCCAGGGGCGGCGGTGCTCGGGTACGCCGACGATGGCGGACTCGCGGACGAGGGAGAGCGGCTCGCCGTGGCCGTCGACGACGACCAGGGCGCGGGCGCCGGCGGCGTTGGCGCGGCGCAGGGCCTCGGCCAGGGAGGTGTTGGTCTCGATCGGGACGGCACGGCGGGTGAGGGCGCGGGCGCGCAGCTCGGGGAGGTGTTCGCGCAGCCGGGCCATGCGCAGGCTGTTGCCTGCGCCGGTCCAGATGATCGCGGCCAGGATGGCCGCGAGCAGGGCGTTGGTGACGGTGCCCACGCCGACGCTGTCCTCGGCGGTGCCGCCGAGGGCGCCGGACTGGGTGAACAGCGGCAGTCCGATCAGCACGGCGACGGCGAGCGCGCGGCCCACCCAGGCGGCGGCGACGGTGCCGCTCATCGGTCTGCCGGTGATCTTCCAGACGACGGCGCGCAGCATGCGGCCGCCGTCCAGCGGCAGGCCGGGCAGCAGGTTGAAGGCGGCGACGATGAGGTTGGAGATCATCAGGCCGGCCAGCAGGACGCCGACGACGGTGCCGCGTTCGAAGGGCCGAAGGGCGACGTAGAAGACGCCGGCGAGGATCAGTGAGAGCAGCGGGCCGACGAAGGCGAGCACGAACTCGCGGCCGGGGGTCTCGGCCTCCTTCTCGATCTCGGAGACGCCGCCGAAGAACTGGAGCTGGATGCGGCGGACCGGGAGCTTGAAGCGGAGGGCGGCGATGGTGTGGGCGAGTTCGTGGACGAGGACGGAGCCGTAGAAGGCGACCGCGAAGAAGAGGGCGACGAGGTAGCGGGCGGCGCCGAGCTCGGGCAGCACCCGGTCGAGCTGGCCGCCGAACACCCAGGTGATCAGCGCGGCGACGAGGAACCAGCTCGGAGCCACGTAGACGGGCACGCCGAAGGGCCGCCCCATGAGGAGCCCGCCCCCGGGCTCGTTCGGGCGCCGCGGCGGCTCCTGCCCGGTCCGTGAACGGGCCGGTGTGCGATCGGGGTGGGGCTCGGGGGGCTTGCGGTCGCCGGGCACGCGTGGGCGGTCGCCGGGCACGGGGGCCGGGTTCGCGGCCCGGGCTCCGGTGTCGCTCCCGGCGGCCGGGTCGCCGCCGTGGGCGTAGCCGCGCTCGGGGTGGGCGCCGCGGCGGGCGTCGTCGATGCCGGACGGCTCCTGCGGGGCGCCTCCGGAGGCGGACGGCTCTGGGGCGTCGCCGGCGGCGGGTGGGTCCTGCGGGGCGTCGCCGGAGCGTTCCGGCTCCTCAGTCCCCTTTGCCTGCTGCGCCTCCCGGCCCTCCTGCGTCGGCTCTTCCGGCCCGGCCTCCGCTCCGGTGGCGGGGGCGCCGGTCCGCGGGGACGACTCGGTCGGGGCCGCGTCGGCCGGCTCGGCGCCCGGGCCCACGGAGTCGGGGGCGGGGCCCACAGGGCCCGTGCGGCGATCTGCCGACTCGTCCTTGCCGGAACGCGGCTGTCCGCTCCCGCCGCTCACGTCCACGGTGTCCCCTCGTTCGAAGCAGTCTCCCGTACCTGACGGCCGGAAGGTCTCGGGTCGATGGTATGCGGCCGTGACGACCGCTCACGCCCGGCACCCATGTGTTTTCCCCTCTTCGCCCACAACATGACCGTCCCCGGGTCACTGTCAGTGGCGGGCCGTAGGGTCTGGGGCATGGAGACGAGCACGGAGGGCGAGCCCGGCACCCCGCACAACGCCGTCGGGCCGGGACCCTCACCCCACAACGCACCGGGGACCGCCGGGTCGCGCCCGCCCGCACCGGCCCCGACGCCGGACGCGGGCCGGACAACGGTCCCGGCGCAGACGGGCGGCGGCGAGGCAGGCGGGGAAGAGGGCTCGGGTGGGCGCGCCGGGCGGGTCGTCGTGCCGCCCAGTTCCCTGTCTCCCTCACGGGCCGGGGACTTCATGCAGTGTCCGCTGCTGTACCGGTTCCGGGTGATCGACCGGTTGCCGGAGAAGCCGAGCGAGGCGGCGACCAGGGGCACGCTGGTGCACGCCGTGCTGGAGCGACTGTTCGACGCGCCCGCCGCGGAGCGGACCGCGCCGCGGGCCAGGGCGCTGGTTCCGGGCCAGTGGCAGCGGCTGCGCGAGGCGCGGCCCGAGCTGGTGGAGCTGTTCGCCGACGACACCGGCGGCGAGCGGCTGGCGGGCTGGCTGGCGGAGGCGGAGCGGCTGGTGGAGCGCTGGTTCACGCTGGAGGACCCGACCCGTCTCGAACCGGCCGAGCGGGAGCTGTTCGTCGAGGCCGAGCTGGACTCCGGGCTGACGCTGCGCGGCATCATCGACCGGGTGGACGTGGCGCCCACGGGCGAGGTGCGGATCGTCGACTACAAGACGGGCAAGGCGCCCCGCCCCGAGTACGCCGAGGGCGCGCTGTTCCAGATGAAGTTCTACGCCCTGGTGGTGTGGCGGCTGAAGAAGGTCCTGCCGCGGCGGCTGCAACTGGTGTACCTGGGCAGCGGTGACGTACTGACCTACGACCCGGTCCCCGCCGACCTGGAGCGGGTGGAGCGCAAGCTGCTGGCGCTGTGGGAGGCGATCCGGCTGGCCACCGAGACCGGTGACTGGCGGCCGCGCCCCACCAAGCTGTGCGGCTGGTGCGACCACCGGGCCCACTGCCCGGAGTTCGGCGGCACTCCCCCGCCCTATCCGCTGCCGGTGAGGGCGGAGGAGTCCGGCAGCGAGGCGCAGGGCAGAATGGGGCCGGGCTAGCGAAGGAGACTCACGTGGCCATCCGCGTCCTACTGGTCGACGACCAGCCGCTGCTGCGCACCGGGTTCCGGATGATCCTGGAGGCGGAGCAGGACATCGCGGTCGTGGGCGAGGCCGGAGACGGTCTGCAGGCCCTGGACCAGGTGCGGGCCCTTCAGCCCGACGTGGTGCTGATGGACATCCGCATGCCGCGGATGGACGGCGTGGAGGCGACCCGGCAGATCACCGGCCCGGAGCGGAACGGTCCGGCGAAGGTGCTGGTACTGACCACCTTCGACCTCGACGAGTACGTGGTGGAGGCGCTGCGCGCCGGCGCCAGCGGCTTCCTGCTCAAGGACGCGCCGGCCAACGAGCTGGTGCAGGCGATCCGGGTGGTCGCGGCCGGCGAGGCAATGCTGGCGCCGAGCATCACACGCCGGCTGCTGGACAAGTACGCCACGCACCTGCCCTCCGGCGAGGAGCCGGTGCCGGACACGCTGCACACCCTCACCGACCGTGAGGTGGAGGTGCTGAAGCTGGTGGCGCGCGGGTTGTCCAACGCGGAGATCGCCGCGGATCTGTTCGTCAGCGAGACGACGGTCAAGACCCATGTCGGGCATGTGCTGACGAAGCTGGGGCTGCGCGACCGCGTGCAGGCCGCGGTGTACGCGTACGAGAGCGGGCTGGTGCGCCCCGGCGCGCAGTAGCGGGCGGCCCCGCCACCCGGCACGACGACGAAGGGCGCCCCTCCCGGAGGACCGGGAGGGGCGCCCTTGCGTCGCGGCTCTGCTCGCGGGTCAGCCGCTCACACCGCGGCCGAGCTCCCAGAGCTGGAGCGTCGCCGAGGAGTTGATGGCGTACGCGGTGCCCGTGATGTTGTCGCGGGCGGCGACGTACTGCTTGCCCTGCCACAGCGGGATCAGCGGGACCTCGCTGGCCACGATGTCCTGAATCTTCGTCAGGCTGGTGGACGCGGAGAGCCGGTCGGCCTGTCGACGGGACTGCGGGATCAGGGTGTTGCGGACCACGTTGTTGGTGTACGGCGAGTTGAGGATGTTGTCCTTGTCGAGGAACGGCGCCAGGTAGTTGTCGGCGTCCGGGAAGTCCGGGAACCAGCCCATGCCGTAGACGTCGTACTTGCCCTTCTTCTCCGCCGGGCGGAAGACGTCCCAGGGGGTGCCCTGGATGTCGACGTCGAACAGGCCGCTGTCGTTGAGCTGCTGGCGAAGGACCTCGAATTCCTTCTTGGTGGCCGGGCCGTAGTGGTCCGTCGTGTAGTGCATCGTCAGCTTCACCGGGGTGGTGACTCCGGCCTTCTCCAGCGCCGAGCGGGCCTTGGTCACGTCCGGGTCGCCGTACCGGTTGAAGAAGGCGTTGGAGTGACCGGTGATGGTGGCCGGGACCAGCGAGTACAGCGGCTCGGCCTGAGTGCCGTAGACCTCGGAGACGAGTTCGCTGCGGTTGATGACCTGGGCCATGGCCTCACGCACGGCCTCGGTCTTCACCGTCGGCGCGTCGGTGTTGAAGGCCAGATAGCGGATCTCCAGGCCGGCCGTCTCGACGAGGCCGACCTTGCTGTCCTTGCTGGCGGTCGACAGCTTCTGGATCTGCTCGGGCGCCATGGTGCGGGTCATGACGTCGATGTCGCCCTTGTCCAGCGCGGCACCCATGGCGTCGGTGTCCGGGAAGGAGCGGAGCTCCGCCTTGTCGTTGTTGAGCTTGAACGTCCCCTGGTAGTTGGGGTTCTTGGTGAAGACCGCGTCGACCATCTCGCCGTTCTTGACGTTGGCCTTCATGGTGTACGGACCGGAGCCGTCCACGGCGAAGCCGTCGCGGAGCTTGTCCTTGTCGTAGTCCTTGGGGTTGACGATGCCCGCGACGGGCGTCGACAACTTGTACGGGAAGATGGCGTCGGCCGTGTTGAGGTGGAAGATGACCTCACGGTCGCCCTGGGTCTCCACGGTGTCCACGGTGGAGAGAAGGCTGCCCGGACCGCCCTCGACCTTGATGGTGAGGGCGCGGTCGATGGAGAACTTCACGTCGGCCGCGGTGATGGGCTCGCCGCTCGCGAACTTGAGGCCCTCGCGCAGGGTGCAGGCGTAGCGCTCGTTGCCACTGTCCGTGAAGCCGCACTTCTCGGCCGCCTCGGGGACGGGGTCACCGTCGCCCTTGGGCTGGACCATCAGAGTCTGCACGGTCTGGCGCAGGATGTTCCAGGTGCCGACGTCGTAGGCGTACACCGGATCGATGGGCGCCGGGGCCTCCTCGTCAGCGATGAACCGGTCCGTGGTGCCGACGACGATCGCGTTGCCGCTCTCGCTGCCGCTGTCGGCACCACCGCACGCGGCGAGAACCGGCGCGAGCAGACCGACCACGGCCGGCAGCACCAAAGTCTTGCGGTTCATGCTCGAGTTTCTCCAGAGCTGTCATGTCTGTGTATCCGGCGTGCAGGGTGTCGCGACGGATCACAGGGGCAAGGTCGATGTTCTCGCGACGAGATTAGTCCCCCGTCGCAGGACCGTTAGCGTTGAACGGAGTTGAGTTCCCATCACGCTGCGGAACCGGGTGTGGACGGACCGGAAACCCGTCACCGGAAGGATTCGTGCAGCGTCCCACCAAACGGGACACAAGGACGCGCGTACGGCATCCGAGAGGCGGCGGAAGGCACGCTCCAGGCCTCTTGTCGACCCCCCAGGGAGTGGGGAACGTCACACGCACATGTAGGGAGACGAGTACCGGAATTCGGCCATACGGCGAGCTGTGAATTCGTTCGGACAGCCGGTAAGGGGGCTTTTCCCGTGCGGCTTGGCACGCTGGGTGAACGGTTAGCGCATTTCCGTCATCAGGCCGCGCAGAAATGACAGGTTCACGTCCTCGAGGCTGGGGACGACGGTCCGCCGGAAGGCCGGGGGGATGGGGGCGACCGAGGGAACGGCGACGACCCGGCAGCCCGCGGCCTCGGCGGCGGCGACTCCGGTGGCGGTGTCCTCGATCACTGCGCACCGGGTCGGGTCGGCGCCGAGGCCGGCGGCGGCCAGCAGGTAGGGGTCGGGGTGCGGCTTGGTGCGCGAGACCTCGTCGCCCGCCACGGACAGGGCGAAGTGCTGGGGGCCGAGCGAGGTCAGTACCCGGTCGATGATGCGGCGGTGGGAGGCGGAGACCAGGGCGGTGGGGATCCCCTGCTCGGACAGCTCGGCCAGCAGCCGGGCGGCGCCCGGCATCAGGGGCAGTGCGCCGTCGATGCGGGCCTCGAAGCCCTGGTTGAGCAGGGTGGTGATCTCGGCGATGGTGACCGCGGCGCCGGTGGCCTCGATGAGGAAGCCCGCGCTGCGGGTCATGGGGCCGCCGACGACGACGTGTCTCCAGGACTCGTCGAGCGTGTGTCCGAGGGCGGCGAAGACCTCCACCTCGACGTCCCACCAGAAGCCCTCGGTGTCCACCAGGGTTCCGTCCATGTCCAGGAGCACGGCCTGAAGGGCCGATCCTTCGGCCATACGGGTTCCGAGCGCTGGTACCGTGCTGGTCATCCGCGCATACCTCCTCGAGGGACGATCAGGCCGGTTCCCATACGGGGAACCGGCCTGCGATGGACCGATAATTGTACGACGCCCACAACCGAAACGCGCGCACGAACCGCCGCGCCGGCCCCGGCCCACGAAGGCGGGGGCCGCACCCGCGCAGACGGCCGGCGCGGGGCCCGCTGACCGCCGCACTGGTCCCCGGGGCGGCCCTGCCGCCGCGGGGACCAGGGGAAACCCGGGTCAGCGTGCGTTGAAGTACTTGGCTTCCGGGTGATGGATAACGATGGCGTCGGTGGACTGCTCGGGGTGGAGCTGGAACTCCTCGGAGAGGTGGACGCCGATGCGCTCGGGGCTCAGGAGATCGGCGATCTTGGCGCGGTCCTCCAGATCGGGGCAGGCGCCGTAGCCGAGGGAGAAGCGGGCGCCCCGGTACTTCAGGGCGAACATGTCCTCCATGTCGGCCGGGTCCTCACCGGCGAAGCCCAGCTCGGCGCGCACGCGGGCGTGCCAGTACTCGGCGAGCGCCTCGGCCAGTTGCACGGACAGCCCGTGCAGCTCCAGGTAGTCACGGTAGGAGTCGGCGGCGAACAGCCGCGCGGTCTCCTCGCCGATCCTGGAGCCGACGGTGACCACCTGGAAGCCGACCACGTCCTGCTCCCCCGACTCCTCCGGGCGGAAGAAGTCCGCCAGGCACAGCCGGCGGCCGCGGCGCTGGCGGGGGAAGGTGAAGCGGGTGCGCTCGTTGCCCCGCTCGTCCAGGATGATCAGGTCGTCGTCCTTGGACACACAGGGGAAGTAGCCGTAGACCACCGCGGCCTCCAGCAGGTTGTCCGTCTGGAGCCGCTCCAGCAGTCCGCGCAGCCGGGGCCTGCCCTCGGTCTCGACGAGCTCCTCGTAGGTGGGCCCGGCGCCGGTGCGGGCCTGCTTCAGCCCCCACTGGCCCTTGAACAGGGCGCCCTCGTCCAGCCAGGACGCGTACTCCTTGAGCTGGATGCCCTTGATCACCCGGGTGCCCCGGAACGGCGGCTCCGGGACCGGGTTGTCGGTGGCCACGTCGGAGCGTACGTGGCCCTCCTCCGGCCGCTGCTCCTCGACGACCTGGGCGGTGGCGGTCCGCACCCGGCGCTGCCTGAGTTCGGGCAGCTTCGCGCCGGGCACGCCCCGCTTGACCCCGATCAGGGCGTCCATCAGGCGCAGCCCCTCGAACGCGTCACGGGCGTAGCGGACCTCCCCGTCGTACAGCTCGTGCAGGTCCTGCTCGACGTAGGCGCGGGTCAGGGCGGCGCCGCCGAGGATGACCGGGTAACCGGTCGCCAGGCCGCGGGCGTTGAGCTCCTCCAGGTTCTCCTTCATGATCACCGTGGACTTCACCAGCAGCCCGGACATGCCGATCACGTCGGCCCTGTGCTCCTCGGCGGCCTCCAGGATGGCCGAAACGGGCTGCTTGATACCGAGGTTGACCACGTTGTAGCCGTTGTTGGACAGGATGATGTCGACGAGGTTCTTGCCGATGTCGTGCACATCGCCGCGGACGGTCGCCAGCACGATCGTGCCCTTGCCCGCCTCGTCGGTCTTCTCCATGTGCGGCTCCAGGTGGGCGACCGCGGTCTTCATCACCTCGGCCGACTGGAGCACGAACGGCAGTTGCATCTGGCCGGAGCCGAACAGCTCACCGACCACCTTCATGCCGTCCAGCAGGGTGTCGTTGACGATGTCCAGGGCCTTGCGCGTGCGCAGGGCGTCGTCCAGGTCCCGCTCCAGGCCGTTCTTCTCGCCGTCGATGATCCGCCGCTTGAGCCGCTCCTCCAGCGGCAGCGCGGCCAGTTCCTCGGCCTTGCCGGCCTTCAGCGACTTCGCCGTGGCGCCCTCGAAGAGCTGCATGAGCTTCTGCAGCGGGTCGTAGCCCTCGCGGCGGCGGTCGTGGATCAGGTCGAGCGCGGTGGTGACCTGCTCCTCGTCGAAGCGGGCGATCGGCAGGATCTTGCTCGCGTGCACGATCGCCGAGTCCAGGCCGGCCTTGACGCACTCGTCCAGGAACACGCTGTTCAGCAGGATCCGGGCGGCCGGGTTCAGACCGAAGGAGATGTTCGAAAGGCCCAGCGTGGTCTGCACCAGCGGGTGGCGGCGCTTCAGCTCCCTGATGCCCTCGATGGTGGCCACACCGTCGCCACGGGACTCCTCCTGGCCGGTGCAGATGGTGAAGGTCAGGCAGTCGACGAGGATGTCCTCCTCGCGGATGCCCCAGTTGCCGGTCAGGTCCGCGATCAGCCGCTCGGCGATCTCCACCTTCTTCTCGGCGGTACGGGCCTGGCCCTCCTCGTCGATGGTCAGCGCGATCAGCGCCGCCCCGTGCTCCCGCGCCAGGGCCGTCACCCGGGCGAACCGCGACTCGGGCCCGTCGCCGTCCTCGTAGTTCACCGAGTTGATCACCGCGCGGCCGCCGAGCTGCTCGAGGCCCGCCCGGATCACGTCGACCTCGGTGGAGTCCAGCACGATCGGCAGTGTCGAGGCCGTGGCGAAGCGGCCCGCCAGCTCCCGCATGTCCGCGACCCCGTCCCGGCCGACGTAGTCCACGCACAGGTCCAGCATGTGCGCGCCCTCGCGGATCTGCTCGCGTGCCAGTTCCACGCAGTCGTCCCAGCGGCCCTCGAGCATGGACTCTCGGAACTTCTTCGAGCCGTTGGCGTTCGTCCGCTCGCCGATCGCCAGGTAGGCGGTGTCCTGGCGGAAGGGCACGGTCTGGTACAGGGAGGCCGCGCCCGGTTCCGGGCGGGGGCTGCGCTCCACCGGGGACAGGTCCCGCACCCGCTCGACCACCTGGCGCAGGTGCTCCGGCGTGGTGCCGCAGCAGCCGCCCACGAGGGACAGTCCGTAGTCGCGGACGAAGTGCCCCTGGGCGTCGGCCAGCTCCGGGGCCGTCAGCGGGTAGTGCGCGCCGTCCTTGGTGAGCACGGGGAGGCCGGCGTTCGGCATGCACGACAGCGGGATGCGCGCGTGCCGGGACAGGTAGCGCAGGTGCTCGCTCATCTCGGCGGGGCCGGTCGCGCAGTTCAGGCCGATCATGTCGACGCCGAGCGGCTCCAGTGCGGTCAGGGCGGCGCCGATCTCCGAGCCCAGCAGCATGGTGCCGGTCGTCTCCACCGTCACCGACACGATCAGCGGGACCTCGTACCCGGCGGTCTCCATCGCGCGGCGGGCCGCGATGACGGACGCCTTGGTCTGGAGCAGGTCCTGGGTGGTCTCCACCAGCAGCGCGTCCGCGCCCCCGGCGAGCAGGCCCTCGGCGTTCTGCCGGTAGGCGTCGCGGATGGCGGCGAAGGTGGTGTGGCCGAGCGTCGGCAGCTTCGTGCCCGGGCCCATGGAGCCCAGCACCCAGCGCGGGCGGCCGTCACCGGCGGTGAACGCGTCCGCCGTCTCGCGGGCGATGCGGGCGCCCGCCTCGGACAGCTCGGCGACCCGCTCGGCGATGTCGTACTCGCCCAGGGCGGTCAGGTTGGCCCCGAACGTGTTGGTCTCCACGCAGTCCACTCCGACCTCGAAGTAGGCCGAGTGGACCGAACGGACGATGTCGGGGCGGGTCGCGTTCAGGACCTCGTTGCAGCCCTCCAGCTGCTGGAAGTCGTCCAGCGAGGGCTCCTGGGCCTGGAGCATGGTGCCCATCGCTCCGTCGGCGACCACCACACGGGTGGCGAGTGCCTCACGCAGGGCGGACGCGCGGGTCCGGCTGTCGGCGGAAGGGGTCGGCGGCAACGAGGCCATGAAAGGGCTCCCTTGGGGTGCGACGGCTGTCGGCTTTGCGCCTTCCCGGGACGCGAGCAGGGCTCTGCCCGGGCCGGGGCGCACGTCGCCAGGGTAGCCGGGACCGGCCGCTGACGGACGCGGCGTCCACCAAGCGGACGAGGATGATGGCCGGAACACCCCGGGTGGCGGGTCGGGCACCAGGTCCCGGCCGGCCATTGGCGGGGGATCGGCAGGGACCGGTAGTGTTCGGCATTGCCGAACGGGCGCCACGACGGGAGTCGGGGCGCCGGCGGTCGAAGGGGACGGAGGCAGGACGGCGATGGCACGGAACATCCAGTCGCTCGAACGGGCGGCCGCGATGCTGCGGTTGCTGGCGGGCGGTGAGCGGCGGCTGGGCCTGTCGGACATCGCCTCCTCACTGGGCCTCGCCAAAGGCACCGCCCACGGCATCCTGCGCACCCTCCAGCACGAGGGCTTCGTCGAACAGGACGAGGCCTCCGGGCGGTACCAGCTCGGCGCGGAGCTGCTGCGCCTGGGCACGACCTACCTCGACGTGCACGAGCTGCGGGCGCGGGCCCTGGTCTGGACGGACGACCTGGCCCGGTCCAGCGGGGAGAGCGTCTACCTGGGCGTGCTCCACCAGCACGGCGTGCTGATCGTGCACCACGTCTTCCGCCCGGACGACAGCCGGCAGGTGCTGGAGATCGGGGCGATGCAGCCGCTGCACTGCACGGCTCTGGGCAAGGTGCTCGCGGCGTACGACCCGGTGGCGCACAGCGAGGCGGTCGAGGCCGACCGCAAGGCGTTCACGGACCGGACGGTGTGCGGGATCGACGACTTCGAGCACATCCTCGACGTCACGCGCGCGCGTGGCTACGCCGCCGACGTGGAGGAGACCTGGGAGGGCGTCGCCTCCGTCGCCGCCCCCATCCACGACCGGCGGCGCATGCCGGTCGGCGCGGTCGGCATCACCGGTGCCGTGGAGCGCGTCTGCAGCGACGGCGAACTCCGCCACGACCTGGTGGCAGCGGTACGCGACTGCGCCCGAGCGGTCTCCCGGGACCTGGGCGCGGGCCGCTTCTGACCCAGCCGCACAGGACCGCGGGCCCCTTGCCCGCGACGAGCACGTCCAGCCTGCAGGCCACGCGGAACACCACCGCGCGCGGCCCGTACGACCAGCCGGGACGCCGGGGCGCCCTCACGACGAGCCGGGCATCACCCCAGGCGTCCTGCAGGCCACGCGGGACACCACCGCGCGCGGCTCGTACCACCAGGCCGGCAGGCGCGGCCCGGACGACCAACCGAGGACCACCTCACGCGCTGGTAGGCCACACGGGACACCACCGCGCACAGTCCTACCCACCAGGCCGGCCCGCCGGCAGGCGCGGCCCCTATGACCAGCCGGGGCGCCGACGCGCCCGCGCAACCAGCCGGGGAGGACCACCCCACGCGCCCGTAGGCCACGCAGGACACCACCGCATGCGGGCCCTGAGCCACGCGTACACACCGCGCGCGACCCGTACCGCCAGAGCAGCACGCCGGCAGGCGCGGCCCCTGCGACCGATCGGGCGCACACCGCCCGCAGGCCGACGCGGGCACCACCGCACGCAGCCCCTGGACCGCGTGCGCAGCCCATACGAACCGGACACCACCCCACGCGGCCGGTGCGGCCTGGCGGGCCATTCCGCTGGGCGCGTCCGGCCAGGACCGGGCGCTGCGCGCCTCCCGCCGGGCGTACCGGGCCTCGGCATCCCCACCCGGCGAACCCACGCGGCCCCGCGGTGCCGTGCAGCCCGCCGCCGTACGCCCATCGCAAAGGGTGCTGCGCCCCAACTCCGCGTGGCCGAAGCCGTGTTCAGCCCCTCGCCGTGCCCTCGCCGTGCCCGCCCGAGGGGGCGGGGCCGGCGGTGATGGTCGTGGTTTCCGTGGTGGGGGCTCTTGACGGTTGGGGAACGTGGGGCGAGACTCCCGTCCAACGGTCGGCATTGTCGAACAGCTTGCGGTAATACGCGCTAGAGTGTGACAACGCCAAGGGCCGGCATCGCCCTCACCCACGAGGGCGCGAGCCCCCGGCAGGAGGTACCCGGGGTTTCGGCCACCTCTGGACGAAGGACAAAGGAGTCGCGGGTGTCCAGCTCCGACATCTTCATCGGCGAGACCATCGGTACCGCCGTACTCATCCTGCTCGGCGGCGGCGTCTGCGCCGCGGTGACGCTGAGGGGCTCCAAGGCCCGCAACACCGGCTGGCTCGCCATCGCCTTCGGGTGGGGGTTCGCAGTGATGACGGCCGTGTACATCTCGGGCCCGCTCTCCGGCGCCCACCTCAACCCGGCCGTGACCGTCGCCCTGGCGATCAAGAACAGCGACTGGACGGACGTGCCGACCTACCTCGGCGGCCAGATGCTCGGCGCCATGATCGGCGCGACCCTGGTCTGGGTCGCCTACTACGGTCAGTTCCACGCCCACCTCACCGACCGGGAGATCGTCGGCGGCCCCGGGGCCCAGACCACCGCGGCCAAGGCGGTCGAGGCCCAGGAGAAGGGCGCGGGACCCGTCCTCGGCATCTTCTCCACCGGCCCCGAGATCCGGCACGCGGTGCAGAACCTCGCCACGGAGATCGTCGGCACCGTCGTGCTGATCCTCGCGGTCCTCACCCAGGGCCTCAACGACCAGGGCAACGGCCTCGGCGTGCTCGGCGGTCTGATCACCGCCCTCGTCGTCGTCTCCATCGGCCTCTCCCTCGGCGGACCCACGGGCTACGCCATCAACCCGGCCCGTGACCTCGGCCCCCGCATCGTCCACGCCCTGCTGCCCCTGCCCAACAAGGGCGGCTCCGACTGGAGCTACGCCTGGGTCCCGGTGGTCGGCCCGCTGATCGGCGGCGCCGTCGGCGCGGGCATCTACAACGCCGCCTTCGCCTGACGGCACCGCGCCGCACCACAACGCCGTATCCCCGCCCCATCGACCACGGACCACAGGAGCAGACAAGTGACCGACGCCCACACCGCCGGCCTCGCATCCCACGGCCAAGGGCCCTTCATCGCCGCCATCGACCAGGGCACCACCTCGAGCCGCTGCATCGTCTTCGACCGGGACGGCCGGATCGTCTCCGTCGACCAGAAGGAACACGAACAGATCTTCCCCAAGCCGGGCTGGGTCGAACACGACGCCATCGAGATCTGGACCAATGTCCAGGAGGTCGTCGCCGGAGCCATCGCGAAGGCCGGCATCACCCGCGACGACATCAAGGCCATCGGCATCACCAACCAGCGCGAGACCACCGTGCTGTGGGACCGGCACACCGGCGAGCCCGTCCACAACGCCATCGTCTGGCAGGACACCCGCACCGACGCCCTGTGCAAGGAGCTCGGCCGCAACGTCGGCCAGGACCGCTTCCGCCGCGAGACCGGCCTCCCCCTCGCCTCCTACTTCGCCGGCCCCAAGGCCCGCTGGCTGCTCGACAACGTCGAGGGCCTGCGCGAGCGCGCCGAAGCGGGCGACGTGCTCTTCGGCACCATGGACACCTGGGTCATCTGGAACCTCACCGGCGGCACGGACGGCGGCAGGCACGTCACCGACGTCACCAACGCCTCCCGGACCCTCCTGATGAACCTGCACACCATGGAGTGGGACCAGAGGATCGCGGAGTCGATCGGCGTACCGACGCGGATCCTGCCCGAGATCCGCTCCTCCGCCGAGGTCTACGGCGAGATCAGGGGCGGCAGGCTGGGCGACCTGCTCGGCGGCATCCCCGTCGCCTCCGCGCTCGGCGACCAGCAGGCGGCCCTGTTCGGCCAGACCTGCTTCGCCGAGGGCGAGACCAAGTCGACGTACGGCACCGGCACCTTCATGGTGATGAACACCGGCGACAAGATCATCAACTCCTACAGCGGACTGCTGACCACCGTCGGCTACCGGATCGGCGACGACAAGCCGGTCTACGCCCTGGAGGGCTCGATCGCCGTCACCGGCTCCCTGGTGCAGTGGATGCGCGACCAGATGGGCCTGATCTCGACCGCCGCCGAGATCGAGACGCTCGCGCTCTCGGTCGAGGACAACGGCGGCGCCTACTTCGTCCCGGCCTTCTCCGGGCTGTTCGCCCCGTACTGGCGTTCCGACGCGCGCGGTGTGATCGCCGGCCTGACCCGGTACGTGACCAAGGCGCACCTCGCGCGCGCCGTCCTGGAGGCCACCGCCTGGCAGACGCGGGAGATCGCGGACGCCATGACCAAGGACTCCGGGGTCGAGCTGACGGCGCTGAAGGTCGACGGCGGCATGACCTCCAACAACCTGCTGATGCAGACGCTCTCGGACTTCCTCGACGCGCCCGTGGTGCGCCCGATGGTCGCCGAGACCACCTGCCTCGGCGCCGCCTACGCCGCCGGACTCGCCGTCGGCTTCTGGAGCAGCACCGAGGACCTGCGCGCCAACTGGCGCCGGGCCGCCGAGTGGACCCCCCGCATGGACGCGGACACCCGCGACCGCGAGTACAAGAACTGGCTCAAGGCCGTCGAGCGGACCATGGGCTGGCTCGACGACGAGAGCTGACGAGAGCCGACGAGGAGCAAGAACAAGCGATGACCGTTCAGTCCACCCTGCAGTCCGTGCCCGCCCTGGGGACGGTCCCGTCCTCGGGCCCGAACCCGAGCCGTGCCGAGACCCGTGAGCAGCTCTCGAAGGCCGCCTACGACATCCTCGTGATCGGCGGCGGCATCCTGGGCATCTCCACCGCCTGGCACGCCGCGCAGTCCGGTCTCAGGGTGGCCCTGGTCGACTCCGGCGACTTCGCCGGAGCCACCTCCTCCGCGTCGTCCAAACTGCTCCACGGGGGCCTGCGCTACCTGCAGACCGGCGCGGTGCGGCTGGTGGCGGAGAACCACTTCGAGCGCCGTGCGGTCTCCCGCCAGGTGGCCCCCCACCTGGCGAACCCGCTCACCTTCTACCTCCCCGTGTACAAGGGCGGGCCGCACGGTGCGGCGAAGCTCGGGGCGGGCGTCTTCGCCTACTCCGCGCTGTCCGCCTTCGGTGACGGCGTGGGCCACCTGCTCAGCCCGGCGAAGGCCGCGCGGGACGTCCCGGAGCTGCGCACCGAGAACCTCAGGGCCGTGGCCGTCTACGGCGACGACCAGATGAACGACGCGCGCATGGCCCTGATGACGGTCCGCGCCGCCGTGGAGTCGGGCGCGGTCGTCCTCAACCACGCCGAGGTGACCGGCCTGCGCCTCACCCGGGGCCGGGTCACCGGCGCCGAGCTGAAAGACCGGCTGTCGGGCGAGGAGTTCGGGGTGAGCGCCCGTCTGGTGCTGAACGCGACCGGACCATGGGTGGACCACCTGCGCCGTATGGAGGACCCGAACGCGGCCCCGTCCATCCGCCTGTCCAAGGGGGCGCACCTGGTGCTGAGGCGCACCTCCCCGTGGAAGGCCGCGCTGGCCACCCCGATCGACAAGTACCGGATCACCTTCGCCCTCCCCTGGGAGGACATGCTGCTGCTCGGCACGACCGACGAGGAGTACGAGGGCGACCCGGCCGACGTCGCGGTCGACGACAAGGACATCGCCCAGATACTCGACGAGGCCGCGTTCTCCGTCCGCGACCAGCAGCTCGACCGCGACCTGATCACGTACGCCTTCGCCGGGCTGCGGGTGCTGCCGGGCGGCCCCGGGGCCACCGCCAAGGCCAGGCGCGAGACGGTGGTGACCGAGGGCCGGGGCGGCATGTTGTCCGTGGCGGGCGGCAAGTGGACGACCTTCCGGCACATCGGCCGCACGGTGATGAGGAAGCTGGAGTCGCTGCCGGGCGCCCCGCTGGGCGAGGACATCGAACCGGTCTCCTCGCTGCCCAGGAAGCTGCCGCTGCCTGGCATCGCCAACCCGCGCGCGGTCGCCCACCGGCTCCTCGTTGACCGTCCGGCGCCCGGCCCGCGCATGGCCGCCGACACCGCGAGGCACCTGGCCACGCACTACGGTTCGCTGGCCTTCGACATCGCCCGGCTGGCCAACGAGCGGCCGGAGCTGGGCGAGCGGATCCACCCCGACGCCCCGGAGATCTGGGCGCAGGTCGTCTGGGCCCGGGACCACGAGTGGGCCCGGACGCCTGACGACGTGCTGCGCCGGCGTACGACACTGACGATCCGCGGCCTGGCCACGGACGAGATCCGGGCGAAGGTGCGGGGCCTGCTCGACGGGCGGTGACCCGGTCGCCGGGGCGGCAGCCTTGGGTGTTCGAAGGACTCGGACGGGGCAGTGATCCGTTCACTCCCCCGTGCAAGGGGGCTGCGGAGGCCCCCGCCGAACGCCGTAAGGTTGGTGGGTCAGGCGAGGGCACGTCGGAAGGAGGCACTGGGTGATCGAGCTCGAGGGGGTTCCCGAGCTGATCGACCCGGTCATGGTGGCCGCGTTCGAGGGCTGGAACGATGCCGGCGACGCCGCCTCCACCGCGGTCGCGCATCTGGAGAGGGAGTGGAAGGGCGAGGTGTTCGCGGCGCTGGACGCCGAGGACTACTACGACTTCCAGGTCAACCGCCCCACCGTGTTCATGGACGGCGGCGTGCGCAAGATCACCTGGCCGACGACCAGGTTGTCGGTGGTGCGCGTCGGCGGGGAGAAGCCGCGCGACCTGGTGCTGGTCCGCGGTATCGAACCGTCCATGCGCTGGCGCTCGTTCTGCAACGAGCTGCTCGGCTTCGCGCACGAGCTGGGCGTGGAGCTGGTCGTCATCCTGGGCGCGCTGCTCGGCGACACCCCGCACACGCGTCCGGTCCCGATCAGCGGGACCACGTCGGACCCGGATCTGGCCCGCCGCATGGACCTGGAGGAGACCAAGTACGAGGGGCCGACCGGCATCGTCGGGATCCTCCAGGAGGCCTGCACGCACGCGGGTGTCCCGGCCGTGTCGCTGTGGGCGGCGGTCCCGCACTACGTGTCGCAGCCGCCGAACCCGAAGGCCACGCTGGCCCTCCTCAACCGCCTCGAGGACCTGGTCGACCTGCGCATTCCGCTGGGTGAGCTGCCGGAGGACGCGCGGGCCTGGCAGGTGGGCGTGGACCAGCTGGCCGCCGAGGACAGCGAGGTCGCGGAGTACGTCCAGACACTGGAGGAGGCCCGGGACACCGCCGAGCTGCCGGAGGCGTCGGGCGAGGCGATCGCCCGCGAGTTCGAGCGGTATCTGCGGCGCCGGGACGGCGGCGGCCCGTCGCCGGGCGGCCACGCCACGGCGGACGGCGGCGACGGCGGCTCGTATCTGCGGGACGGCCCCGGCGGCCGGGCCCGGCCGCCCCGGCCGCCGAAGGCGGAGTCGGACGACGGGGACGCCGGGAGCGAATCGTCGGAGGAGTGAACGGATCAGGGGCGGTGCGCGTCGTGCGCACCGCCCCTGATGCCGTGTCCGGCCGGTCGGGTCAGAGAGCCACGCCCAGCAGGGCGTCCACGGCGCGCGAGACGAGGCCGGGGGCGCCGGTGTCCTCTCCGCCGCGCTCCTGCTGGAGGGCCGCCCAGCGGTCGACCGCGGCGAGGGCCGCCGGGGCGTTCAGGTCGTCGGCGAGGGCGTCGCGGATCTCCTCGACCAGCGCGTCCGCGGACGGGCCGTCGGGCCGGGAGACGGCCGAACGCCAGCGGTCCAGACGCTCGACGGCGTCCTGGAGCACCTGGTCGGTCCACTCCCAGTCGGAGCGGTAGTGGTGGGAGAGGAGCGCGAGACGGATCGCGGCGGGGTCGACGCCGTCGCGCCTGAGCTGCGACACGAAGACCAGGTTGCCCTTGGACTTGGACATCTTCTCGCCGTCGAGCGCGACCATGCCGGCGTGGACGTACGCCTTGGCCATGGGGAACTCGCCGGTGAGCACCTGGGCGTGCGAGGCGCCCATCTCGTGGTGCGGGAAGGCGAGGTCGGAGCCGCCGCCCTGCACCTCGAAGCCCATGCCGAGGTGGTCGAGGGCGATGGCGACGCACTCGATGTGCCAGCCGGGGCGGCCGCGGCCGAGGGAGCCGCCGTCCCAGCTCGGCTCGCCGTCCCGGGCCGCCATCCACAGCATCGGGTCGAGCGGGTTCTTCTTGCCGGGGCGGTCCGGGTCGCCGCCGCGCTCGGCGGACAGCAGCCGCATGGCCGCCGCATCGAGGCGGGAGACCTCACCGAAGTGGGGGTCGGACTCGACGGAGAAGTAGACGTCGCCTTCGAGTTCGTAGGCCGCGCCCAGGTCGCGCAGTCTCTCCACCAGCGGGACGATGCCGGGTATGGCCTCCACGGCGCCGATGTAGTGCCGGGGTGGCAGCATCCGCAGGGCCGTCATGTCCTCGCGGAACAGCGCGGTCTCCTGCTCGGCCAGCTCCACCCAGTCGACGTCGTCGCGCTGCGCCCGCTCCAGCAGGGGATCGTCGACGTCGGTCACGTTCTGGACGTAGTGCACCTGCCGCTTGGTGTCGAGCCACACGCGCTGCACGAGGTCGAACGCGTTGTAGGTCGCCGCGTGCCCCATGTGGGTGGCGTCGTACGGCGTGATGCCGCAGACATAGATACGGGCGACGGGGCCGGGGTCGAGAGTGACCGGGCCGCCGGTCGCGGTGTCGTGGATCCTGAGGTCGCGGCCCTCACCAGGCAGGGCGGGGACGTCGGAAGCGGGCCAGGCATGCATGTCATGAGCGTAACCGGACCGCGGTCCCATCTTCGAACCGGACCACCCCGTACGGCGGGTTGCCCGTCTGCTCTCGGACAGGCCCGTCCGCTCTCAGACAGGCGGCCACGGGATCGCCGGCCAGTCGCCGGCCGGCTCGGGGTGGGTGCCGGAGGCCAGCAGCGTGGTGACCCGTGCCCGGGTGGCGTCGAGCTCGGCCGGGGTGATCAGGGCGGCCAGCCGGGTCGCGAGCGGGGCGCCGTCGCCCAGGGCGCCCCTCAGTGCATCGAGGACGGCCAGGATCTCCGGCGGGAGGGGTTCGCCCGCCCAGCCCCACAGCAGCGTGCGCAGCTTGTTCTCGACGTTGAAGGTGACGCCGTGGTCGATGCCGTAGAGGTGCCCTTCGGTGGTCGGCAGCAGATGGCCGCCCTTGCGGTCGGCGTTGTTGATCACCGCGTCCAGCACGGCGAGACGGCGCAGCCGCTCGTCGTCGGCGTGCACCAGCAGCGCCGTGCGCCCCTCGCCGACCTCGGCGAAGCCGATCGCCTTCCACCCCGCGCCGGGTTCCTCGGCATCCAGCAGCGCGAGCAGCTCGGCCTCGGGGGTCGCCTCGATCCACAGCTGGACCATGCCCTCGCCGTACGGGCCGTCGCGCAGCACGGTGGGCGGCACCAGGGACCAGCCGGTCGCCTCGGAGACCTCGTACGCCGCCACCTCGCGGGCGGCGAGGGTGCCGTCGGGGAAGTCCCACAGCGGCCGCTCACCGGCGACCGGCTTGTACACGCAGGACGCCTCGCTGCCGTCCAGGGCGATCGTGCAGAACAGCGCCGCGTTGGAGGCCTCGCGGATGCGGCCGCGCACGGTCAGCTCACCGTTTGCGAGCAGTTCGGCGGCCTCGGCGCCGGGCGTCACGCGCCGCGGCGGTATCCGTTCTGGCGCGGACATACGTGTCCTTCCGGGTCGAGCGGGAGACTGCACAGCGGGCACGGCGGCCGCCCGGCGTTGACGACGTCGAGGGCGCGTTTGGCGAAGGCCCTCGCCTGCGCGCCGGTGAGCCGGACCCGCAGCATCGGGGGGCCGTTCTCCTCGTCCTGGAGCAGCCGCTCCTCGGCCTCGGCGAGGTCCTCCTCGGACTCCGCGTCCAGCTCGACGAGGGCCTGCGCCTCGACGATCATGCGCTGTTCCTCGCCGTCCCAGGCGAGCGCCATGGTCCCCACCCGGAACTCCTCCTCGATGGGGGTGTCCAGCGGGCCGCTGTCTGCGATCTCGGTGGGCGCCACGGCGGGCACGGAGGCGCTGCCGCCGCTGCGGCGCAGCACCTCGTCCAGCAGCTCGTCCATGCGCTCGGCGAGCGCGGCGACCTGGGTCTTCTCCAGGGCCACGCTGGTCACCCGGGGGCCTGCTGTGGCCTGGAGGAAGAACGTACGGCGCCCGGGCAGTCCGACCGTGCCGGCCACGAAGCGGTCCGGGGGGTCGTAGAGGAACACCTGACGGGACACGTCCTGTCTCCATGGGAATCGTGAGAGCGTCTGAATCGGGAAGTCATCGGGAAGTCGCGGGCGACCGCTTCACCCTACTGCGGCCGACGATCACGGTGCGCCCGCGCCGCCCCCGACCGGTGCGTCGCCGCCTTCCTGCTCCTCGCGCGGTGCCAGGGACGCGAAGTCCCCGGTGTCGCCGAGCCGGACCAGGAAGGGCCGCAACCGGGTGTAGCGGATCGCGGTGACGGAACAGGGTTCGACGGAGATCCTCTGGAAGAGGTCCAGATGAAGTCCGAGCGCCTCCGCGACGAGGGACTTGATGATGTCACCGTGCGAGCACATGAGGTAGACGGCGTCGGCGCCGTGGTCGCGCTCCACGCGCGCGTTCCACTCGCGCACCGCCTCGGCGGCGCGGGTCTGCATCGCGCGCATCGACTCGCCACCGGGGAACGCGGCGGCCGAGGGGTGCGCCTGCACCACCTCCATCAGCGGCTCGTCCTTCAGCTCGGCGAGCTTGCGGCCGGACCAGTCGCCGTAGTGGCACTCGCCGACCCGCTCGTCCGTGTGCGCGGTCAGTTCCGGCCGGGAGTCCAGCAGCGGTCCTACGGTCTCCCGGCAGCGCTGGAGCGGGCTGGTGACGACTTCGGCGATCGGCAGTCCGTCGAGCCGCCCCGGCAGCGCGGCCGCCTGCGCGGTGCCGCGTTCGTCCAGGGCGACTCCGGGGGTCCAGCCGGCGAGCAGCCCGGCGGTGTTGGCGGTGGAACGTCCGTGCCTGACGAGGATCAGCGTGGGCATGCGGCCAGGGTAGGCGTACGGGCGCTCGGGGTGGCGACCGGATGAAGGGAGAACACGCTCTGTGATCGTCGACTGCGCCGTCTATCGCGACGGCCACCGCACTTCTGGCTCCGACGACCTCTCCGGGGCCCTGGCCGCGGCACGGGCCGACGGGGGTTTCGTGTGGGTGGGGCTGCACAAGCCGAGCGAGGAGGAGTTCGGCCTGGTCACCGAGGAGTTCTCGCTGCATCCCCTGGCGGTGGAGGACGCCCTGAAGGCGCATCAGCGGCCCAAGCTGGAGGTCTACGACGACTCGCTGTTCGTGGTGCTCAAGCCCGTGGTGTACGAGCCGCGCAGCGACGCCGTCTCCACCGGCGAGATCATGATCTTCCTGGGCGACTCGTTCGTGGTGACGGTCCGCCACGGCGAGGGCGACGGGCTGGCGGCCGTACGGCGCCGTCTCGAGCAGGAGCCCCAGATGCTCGGCCACGGCCCGACCGCCGTGCTGTACGCGATCGCGGACACCACCGTCGACCACTACCTGGACGTGGCCGCCGAGCTCCAGACGGACCTGGAGGAGCTGGAGGCGGAGGTCTTCTCGCCGGACGGGGGCGGCTCGCGGAACTCGGCCTCACGCATCTACGGCTTCAAACGCCAGGTGACGGAGTTCCGGCGGGCGACCGGCCCGCTGGCGCTGCCGATGTCCCGCCTGGGCGGCACCGGCACGGGCCTGTTCACCCCGGCCGTGCCGTTCGTGGACGACCGGGCGCGGCCCTTCTTCCGGGACGTCAGCGACCATCTGACCCGGGTCAACGACTCGGTGGAGAGCCTGGACCGGCTGGTCTCGGACGTCCTGTCGGCGCACCTGGCGCAGACGGGCGTCCAGCAGAACGACGACATGCGGAAGATCTCCGCGTGGGCGGCCATGGCCGCGGTGCCCACGATGATCGCCGGCATTTACGGCATGAACTTCACGCACATGCCCGAGCTGCACTGGCTCTGGTCGTACCCGGCGGTGATCCTGCTGATGGTCCTTCTGGAGATGGTGCTCCACCGGCTGTTCAAGCGGCGGGGCTGGCTGTAGGTCCCGCGTCGTGTGTCAGGCGTACTCGGGTGCCGGGGCGGCGGGGCCGCCGAGGGCGTCCCGGCGCTCGGGCATGCGCAGGGTGACCATCCGGCGGCGGCCCACCAGCCGCTCGTAGACGTACACGGCGTGGATCCCGGCCGCGAGGAGCGCCGACCTGGCCGCGGACCAGCCGAGGATGCGGCCCATACGGGCCATGACGGCGAGGCTGACGTCGCGGTGGACGCGGATCTCGGCGAGGGCGCACGCGTGCAGCGTGCGCCGGATGGTGCGGCCGTGTCCCGCGGCGGCGAGGCGCAGCAGTTCCTCGTGGCAGTAGGCGAGGTGGTTGTCCTCGTCGTCCGCGATCATCCGTACCGCCCGGCCGATGCCGGGGTGGTCGCCGAAGTGCCCGCACAGCAGTCTCATCTGCTCGCAGGCGCGCTGTTCGGTGACCCGGCTGTGGGCCAGGTAGACGACCAGGTCCTCCACGGTGAGCGGCACGTCGGTGCGGAGCCGGTCGTGCGCCAGTCCGATCCCCCGCCGCTCCAGGAGCATCGTGTAGTCCGTCTCCGGGGGCACCGGCACGGGTTCGAGACCGCGCTTCCTCAGCAGGGCGCGGAAGATCCGGGCGTGCTTGTCCTCGTCCGCACCGTGGCGGGCGATCTTCGGGGCGAGGCCGCGCTCGGCGGGCGGTACGAGCGCCGCGATCCGTCCGTTCTCCCAGCCGCCCTGGGCCTCCCCGCCGGCCGCGATCGAGCAGAACAGCCGGAAGGACTCGTCGTCGTCGAGGATCTCCTGGAACAGGCTCCTGGGCGAAAGCACCGAGGACCACCTCCCTGCCGTACCGTCGCGCAGCACGAGTCAAGTGCGACCGCGCGGGTGCCGCAACAGGGGTGCGGACGCACTGCTCCGAACGGAGGAACGCGCGGTGGCCGAAACGGGGCCGGGGACGGGCGTAACCGCGCGGCGGCGGGCGCGTTGTTCTCCGTGAACGGCCGTGGCGGGGAAGACCCCCGAGCCCCCACCACGGCCGCGAAAAGCCTTGCACGTACGACTCCTTGCCCCGTCGCGGCGGGCGGTCACGCCAGCCCGGCGCGCTCCAGGGCCTCGGTGCCGGCGCGGAGCGAGGCGAGCCGCTCCTCCCGCGTGAAGCCCGCCGGGGCGAGGGTCAGCGTGGTGACCCCGGCCGCCGCGTAGGCCTTCATGCGGTCCGCGATCCGGTCGACGGAGCCGAGCAGCGTGGTCTGGTCGATGAGCTGCTGCGGTACGGCGGCCGCCGCGCCCTGCTTGTCGCCGGACAGGTACTTGTCCTGGATCTCGGCGGCCTCCTTCTCGTAGCCCATGCGGCGGGCGAGCTGGTTGTAGAAGTTCTGCTTGCGGCTGCCCATGCCGCCCACGTACAGGGCGGTGTAGGGGCGGAAGGTGTCGGCGAGGCGGGACACGTCCTTGTCGTCCCCGACGGCCAGCGGCAGGGTCGGGCAGACGTCGAAGCCGTCCAGGGTCAGGCCGGCCTTCTCGCGGCCCGCGCGCAGGTGCTTGACGGCGGTCTCCTCCAGGTGGTCGGCGGAGGGGAAGATGAGCAGCGCGCCGTCGGCGATCTCACCGGTCTGCTCCAGGTTCTTCGGGCCGATGGCGGCGATGTAGAGCGGGATGTGCTCGCGCTGCGGGTGCACGGTCAGCTTGATCGGCTTGCCAGGGCCGCCCGGCAGCGGCAGCGTCCAGTGCTCTCCGTCGTACGTCAGCCGCTCCCGCGTCATCGCCCTGCGGACGATCTCGACGTACTCGCGGGTGCGGGCCAGTGGCTTGTCGAACTTCACGCCGTACCAGCCCTCGGACACCTGCGGTCCCGAGACGCCGAGGCCGAGCCGGAAGCGGCCGCCGGACAGCGAGTCCAGCGTGGCCGCCGTCATCGCCGTCATCGCAGGCTGCCGGGCGGGGATCTGGAAGATGGCCGAGCCGACGTCGATGCGCTCGGTCTGCGCGGCGACCCAGGTGAGCACGGTGGCCGCGTCCGAGCCGTAGGCCTCGGCGGCCCAGCACACGGCGTATCCGAGCCGGTCCGCCTCCTGCGCGACGGCCAGGTTGTCCGCGTCCATGCCGGCACCCCAGTAGCCGAGGTTGATCCCGAGCTGCATGCCGTTCCCCTTACCGATCAGTAACGTCCGTTGTTCGGGGAACACTAGCGCGGCCTCGCGGCCCACGGCAGTGCGCGACCTGCGGTACGGCCGGTTCACGGCGCCGGCCCGGAGGGCGGAGACCGGGTTGTCCACAGGTCACCCACGGGTCGGCCGTGGCCAGTAATCTCGCGACCATGGAGCAGAGGCATCTCGGCCGTACGGGCCTGCGCGTGTCCCGCATCGGCCTCGGCACCCTCACCTGGGGCCGGGACACCGACGAGCACGACGCCGCAGACATGCTGAAGGTGTTCTGGGAGGCGGGCGGCACCCTCGTCGACACGGCGGACGTCTACGGCGACGGACAGGCCGAGTATCTGCTCGGGCGGCTCATGGACGGCCTCGTGCCCCGCCGTGACCTGGTCCTCTCGACCAAGGCGGGCAGCGTGCCGGACCCGGACCGGCGCTTCGACGGCTCCCGCGGCCATCTGCTCGCGGCACTGGACGCCTCCCTCGCCCGCCTCGGCACGGACTACGTCGACGTGTGGCACGTCCACGCCTTCGACCCGCACACGCCGCTGGAGGAGACCCTGCACGCGGTCGACCTCGCCGTCGGCAGCGGCCGGGTGCGTTACGCGGGGGTCTCGAACTTCTGCGGCTGGCAGCTCGCCAAGGCGGCGACCTGGCAGCTCGCGGCGCCCGGCGCCCGGACGCGGCTGGCGAGCACGCAGATGGAGTACTCGCTGCTGCAACGCGGCGTGGAGCGCGAGGTGCTGCCCGCCGCGCTGGACCTGGGCGTCGGTCTGCTGCCGTCCTCGCCGCTGGGCCGGGGCGTGCTGACCGGCAAGTACCGCAACGCGACACCGGCGGACTCGCGGGGCGCCTCGGAGCACCTGGCGCCGTTCGTCGAGCCGTATCTGGACGACACGGCGGGCCGCATCGTGGACGCGGTGTCCACGGCGGCGGACGGGCTGGCGGTGACCCCGCTCGAGGTGGCCCTCGCCTGGGTCCGTGACCGGCCCGGCGTGGCCGCGCCGATCGTCGGCACCCGCAACGCGCAGCAGCTCACGGCGGTGTTGTCAGTGGAGGCGCTTAGTCTTCCTGACGAGATCTGCCGGGCGCTCGACGACGTGTCGGAGCCCGTGCACCGCTATCCCGATCACGACTGGAGCACGCTGTGAGCACGGAGCCGGAGACCACGGAACAGACGGGGCCTGGCACCCCGGACCCCGGGGCGGACGACGGCCTGCGCCACGACGGCCCGGCCGTGGAGGCCGATGCCTCGGTGGCCGGGACGGCCACGGACGACGGCGCCGCCGAGGCCGGGGCGGACTCGGGGACGGGCACCGGTCCGGAGGCGGACGGCGGCCCGGGGGACGACGCCGGCGCGGGCGGCGGCTCGGTGGACGGCGGGCCGGCCGACACGGAAGCGGACAGCGCGGGCGAGGCGAGCGGTGGGGACTCGGGCGCGGCCGACAGGTCCGAGGCCGAGGCCGAGTTGGCGGCTCAGCAGGCCGAGCGGGCGCGGATCGAGCGGCGGAAGGCCGAGCGGAAGGGGCCGATCGAGAGCGGCGGCAAGCTCAGCGGCACCGCGGCCGATCTGCTGGCGGCGGTGCGGGCCGTGGAGAGCGGCGAGAAGCCGACGGCCACGGTGTTCGCCGAGCCCGAGCCCGCACCTCGCCGCCCGGCCCCCGAACCGGCACGGCGGCCGATGACCGAAGCGCCCGAGGCCGCCACCGCGCCCTCCGCGCCCGCGCCGGAGACCGTCCAGGCGGTGCGCCGGGTGCTGGCCCGGGGCGGCGCCCCGGAGACGCTCGCCCCGCAGGTCGTCGCGGTCCTCGGCGAGGGCGAGGAGGAGCGGCTGCACGCCGACCCCTGGCAGCTGCTGCACATCACCGGCGTGCGACCGGAGCAGGCCGACGGATTCGCGCGCGCCCTGCTCGGCGCGGAGTGCGGCCCGGACGACGAGCGCCGCGGCCGGGCCCTCACTGTGTGGCTGCTGGAGCAGGCCGCCCTCGCCGGGCACACGGCCCTGGAGGCCCCGGCCCTGACCGCCGCCCTGGCCCAGCGGGCGGTGCCCGACCCCGAGGCGGCCCTGAACGCCACGCTGGCGGAGGGCGAGGCCCTGGTGTTCCAGGACGCCCTGGAGGACGCCCCGGCCACCGAGGAGGCGGACGAGGACGGCGGGCGCCCAGTGCGCGTCCTCGTCGGCCTCGAGCGGTACGCGCTCGCCGAGGAGAGCCTGGCCGACGGACTCGCCCGCCTGATCAACTCTACGCCGAAGGAAGGCGGTTCGGCTCCGGGCTGGGAGGGGGCCGCCGCCTCCGCGCAGGGCTCGGCCGCCGAGCTGCTCCGCGCCGTCGCCGGGCACGCCCTGGTGCTGCACACCGGCGGGGAGGCGTCCCGCGTGGAGCCCGCGCGGCTGCTGGGCGAGGCGGGGCGTCTCGGGCTGCGCGCCTGGGCCGCCGCCCACAGCCCGCTCGGCCGGGACGGCTTCGGGGAGCTCCTCCGGCGGCTCCCGCAGGCGCAGGAGCCCGCGCAGGAGCCCGCGGCGGCGCCCGCGCCCCCCGTCGCCACGGTGGCCGGACTGCTGTCGGGCGCCGAGGGTCCCGGGCGGGACAAGGAGGGTTCCCTCGCCCTCGACCTCCTCGTCGTGCTCGACGCGCCCCAGCTCGACGTCGAGACGGCGGCCCTGCTGGCCGAGTCGCTGCCGGACGGGGCGCGGCTGGTGCTCGCCGGGGATCCGGCGGTGCTGTGGTCCGTGGGACCGGGACGGGTGTTCGCGGATCTGCTGGCGGCCCGGGTGTGCCCGCAGATCGCCTCGCGCGTGCCGGACCCGGGCCCGCTGGGCGAGCTGGTCTCCGGCGTCGGCGTGGGCGAGCTGAACCAGGTCGCGGCGCCCGGCAAGGAGGTCGTGATCGTCCCCGTGCGGGACGCGGGCGAGGCCGTGCACCGGACCGTGCAGCTCGTCGCCGACTCCGTGCCGCGGGCGATCGGCGTCCCGGCCGAGCAGACCGTGGTGATCACTCCCGGTCACGGCGGCGCGGCCGGCACGCGCGCGCTGAACGCGGCGCTGAAGGAGCGGCTCAACCCGGGTCCCGGCCGCTTCGGCGGTTTCGACCCGGGCGACCGGATCGCCTATTCCCCCGTCCCGGGCCGCACGCTGCCCGGTCATGTGGTGAAGGCCGACGCCGAGGGCCTGCACCTGTCCTGTTCCGGCGCCCGTGTGGTGGTCCCGAAGGAGCGGGTGGAGGCGCTTCTGCGGCACGGGTGGGCGCTGACCGCGCACCAGGCCGTGGGCGCCCGGTGGCCCGCGGTGGTCGTGGTGCTGCCCGGCGACGCGGCACAGGCACTCAGCCGTCCGTGGGTCTACACGGCGTTCAGCAGGGCCGCCCGGCATCTGTCCGTGGTGCACGGCGTGGAGCAGGCGCTCCCCCGGGCCGTCGCCGAGGTCCCGGCCAAGCCTCGTACGACCCGGCTGCCCGCACTGCTCCAGCCTCCGGCGCAGGACCCCCGGACACCGGAGGGGACGGCCGGCTGACCTCCCGGAAGACACGCCTCGGCCGCCGCGGACCCGCCCGGCGCGCGGCCGGGCGGGTCGGCGGCCGCCGGTCCGCCCGCGGCCTCAGCGGTCGTTCGCGTCCAGCGGTTCCAGGTCCTCGTCGTCGAGGGGCGCGTCGAAGTCGTCCTCGTCGAGATCGTCGTCGTCCGGCTCCTCGTCGTCCTCGTCGTCCTCGTCGAAGACCGCGCTGACGTCGAAGCGGCACACGACCCGCTCCGGGTCGACGTGCTCGAAGGGGGCGTCCAGCCAGTCGCCCGGGTCGGCGGGCTGGTCCGCGGCGGTGACCCACAAAGTGGAGTCGCCCTCCTCCAGGCCGAACTCCTTGTGCCGGGAGGCGATCTCGTCGGGTTCGAACTCGCCGAACAGGATGCCGATCGCCCCGTGCACCGTGCCGGAGGCGCCCTCGGCGGTGCCCAGGACGGCGTCGGAGTCCGCGGCCTCCACCCGCTGGGCCTGCGCCAGGAGCCGCTGCGGCTCGGCCACGGCGTAGTCGCGGCGGATCAGCACGCTGATCGCGTTCGGTTCCTCGGGACCCGTGTACGGCGGCAGCGAGTCGTCACCGGGGATCTCGAAGGGCGTGACCTCGTCGTAGCGGTCGTACAGCAGCTCGTCGTACACCTCCGCGGCCGCGGCCAGCTGGTTGAACGCCTCGTAGACGGCCGGGTCTTCGTCCCCCGACCGGCGTTCGACCGCGGCCAGGTGGCGGTCGAGCGCGACCTTGACCGCCTCGGCGGCGGCGCGTACCTCGGCAGCGGTGGGCTGCGCAGCATCAGACATAGTGCAGACGCTATCCGTACCGGGCCCCAGCCCGCACAATAGATGCGATGCCGGAATACGAATTTGTCGACGTGTACGTCCCGCGCGGGGTGTCCCGCAAGGAGACGGCACGTCTGCTGACGGACCACGCCGAGTACGGACACTGGGAGTTGTACCGTCTGAGCCTGCTGCGCGACGGCAGCCGCAGGGTGCGGTTGCGCCGGCGGATCATCCGCCAGGTGCGCGCCACGTGGTGAGCTGAGGCGGCCCGAACGACGGCGGGCCCCGCTCGACGCGAGGCCCGCCTTGTCATGCGCATAGCCGTCGGGCCACCCGGCACTCAGCCGGTGTCGGGCTACCTGGCCGAGGCCCGTGCCCTGCGGTACAGCACGGCACCCGCGAGCAGCGCGCCCGCCCCCACCGGCAGGACGGTGCCCATCGGCAGCTCGCTGCCGGTCTGGGCGAGTTGCGCCCGGCTGTCGGCCACGGCGACGGAGTGCGCGGCCGGCTGGTGCACTCGCGTCGAGCCACCGGGGGTACCGCTGCCGCCACCCGCGGAGGGAGGCGTGGCCGGGGTACTGGGGGTCTCCGGAGTGCCAGGGGTGCCGGGGGTTCCGGGCGTTCCCGGAGTGCCAGGAGTTCCGGGCGTGCCCGGGTGACCCGGGTGACCGGGGTGGCCAGGATGCCCCGGGTGCCCCGGGTGCCTCGGTGTGGGCGGGACCTCCCGGTCGCCGCCCGGAGGCGTGGTGCGGCTCCCGCCGCCGTTGGCGCAGTGGTTGCCCAGCGCCGGGTTGGCCACACCGATCACGTCGACGCTGTTGCCGCAGACGTTGACGGGCACGTCGACCGGCACTTGCACCGTGTTGCCGGAGCCGACACCCGGCGAGCCGCTGGTGCGCCCCTCGGCGTGGGCGCCGCCGTTGTTCCCGCCCGCGCGGCTGCCGCCCTGCTGGACGCAGGTGTTGCCCGCCGCCGGGTTGAGCAGCCCGACGACGTTGATCGTGTTGCCGCAGACGTTCACCGGCACGTGCACCGGAACCTGCACCGTGTTGCCGGACAGCACGCCCGGTGAGCCGGACGCGGCGCCGGACGCGCCCGCGTCGGCGTGGGCGTAGCCGCTCGCCGCGGCGATCACGCCGGTGGCCGCTGCCACCGTCATCAGGCCCTTGCGGGTGACCTGTCGCATGTTGCTGAATCCTTGCCTTCGACCTTCTCGGACCTTCCGGAACGCGCGCTCGCGGCCGTCGGAATTCCGACGTCGCGACCGCGCCGACAAACCGGTCGGCCCCGGAGCGCATGGCGTGCGCTCCGGGGCCGACGGGTTCAGACCCCCCACGGAGTCGATGGAGTCAGACCCTCACGGGGCGGGGCACAACGTCAGTGGTTGGCGCAGGTGTTGCCGAAGGCGGGGTTCAGCAGCCCGATCACCGAGATCGTGTTGCCGCACACGTTCACCGGCACGTGAATGGGCGCCTGAATGACGTTGCCGGAAAGGACGCCCGGGGACTGCACGGCAGCACCCTGGGCGCCCGAGTCGGCGGCGGCCATCCCGGCGCCCGCGAGAACCAGTCCACCGGTGGCGACCGCGGCAGCGACGACCTTCTTGATCATTATTCCTCCTCGTTGACAAAAGCGATCTCATGTTGCTGATCGCATCACCTGTAACGAGGAGGAAGTAATCGGGATACGAGCTTATGGTCGCATTCACTCGTCCCGGTCATTCCCGCACGCGCGGCCGAATACCGGGGTCAAGGCGGTGCTGACGGATCTCAGGACGCGTCGATGAACCGGTCGAGCACGCGCACCCCGAACTTCAGGCCCTCCACCGGCACCCGCTCGTCCACGCCGTGGAACATGCCCGCGAAGTCCAGCTCCGGCGGCAGCTTCAGCGGCGCGAAGCCGAAGCCCCGGATGCCCAGGTCGTCGAAGGACTTGGCGTCGGTGCCGCCGGAGAGCATGTACGGGATGGCCTTCGCGGCCGGGTCCTCGGCCAGCAGCGCGGACTGCATCGCCTCGACCAGGGCCCCGTCGAAGGTGGTCTCGACGGCCTTGTCGCTGTGCACGTCCTCGCGCTTGACCTTCGGCCCCAGGATCCGGTCCAGGTCGGCGAGGAACTCCTCCTCCAATCCGGGCAGGAACCGCCCGTCGACGTGGGCGGTGGCCTCGCCCGGGATGACGTTGACCTTGTAACCGGCGCCGAGCTGCGTGGGGTTGGCGGTGTTGCTCAGGGTCGCGCCGATGAGCTTGGCGATGCCGCCGAGCCTGGCGATCGTGCCGTCCATGTCCTCCGGGTCGAGCTTGGTGCCGAGCGCGTCGCCCAGTTCGTCCAGGAAGGCGCGGGTGGTCTTGGTCACCCGCACCGGGAACCTGTGCCGGCCGAGCCGTGCGACGGCCTCCGACAGCTCGGTGATCGCGTTGTCCCGGTGGATCATCGAGCCGTGCCCCGCGGTGCCGGCCACGGTCAGCTTCATCCAGTGCATGCCCTTCTCGGCCGTCTGGATCAGGTAGAGCCGCCGCTGTTCGCTGACGGTGAAGGAGAACCCGCCGACCTCGCTGATCCCCTCGGTGACCCCCTCGAAGAGGTCCGGGTGCTTGTCCACCAGGTGCCGGGCGCCGTACGTGCCGCCCGCCTCCTCGTCGGCGAGGAAGGCGAGCACGATGTCCCGCGGGGGCCTGCGCCCGCTGCGCAGCCGGTCGCGCACGACCGCCAGCGTCATCGCGTCCATGTCCTTCATGTCGACCGCGCCGCGGCCCCACACGCACCCGTCCGCGACCTCGCCGGAGAAGGGGTGGTGGGTCCAGTCGTCGGCGTTGGCCGGTACGACGTCGGTGTGGCCGTGGATCAGCAGCGCGGGCCGGGAGGGATCCTCGCCCTCGATGCGGGCCACCGTGGAGGCCCGGCCCGGATGCGACTCGAAGATCTTCGGCTCCAGCCCCACCTCGGCGAGCTTCTCGGCGACGTACTCGGCCGCCTTGCGCTCGCCCGGTCCCGAGTGGTCGCCGTAGTTGCTGGTGTCGATCCGGATCAGCTCGCGGCAGAGGTCCACGACCTCGTCCTCGCCGGTGACGCCCCTGGCCGTGCCCGTCTCGCTCACGCTGCTTCCTCCCGCTGTGTGCTGGTGGCCACCCGGTGTGCCGGTGGTCCACTCATCCTCCCCCTCCCCCGCGCCAACCCCAAGAGAGCCTCCCGCCCGGCCCGCCCTCGCGCGAGCCCGCAGGGCAGGCCGGGTGATCGGGCCTGGCCGAAAGCCTGGTAATGTTTCCTTCGTCGCCGCGGGAAGACCCGCACGACAGACACCTCGTCCGGGTGGCGGAATGGCAGACGCGCTAGCTTGAGGTGCTAGTGCCCTTTATCGGGCGTGGGGGTTCAAGTCCCCCCTCGGACACCAGCTGAGACCCCTGTTCATCAGGGGTTTTCTGCTTTCCAGGACTGTGGCGTGACCAACCACGTGACCAACAGCCTGGAGACTCCCCAGGTCAGACCAGGGATGACAGGCCGAGTCGGCCAGCACCGGAGGCGGCCAGTCGGCGCGCTCCGTCCTTACGAGAGTGGCCGTACCGGGCCATGGTGTAGCCCGGCGAGTGGTGCCGGACGTTGGCGGATACCTCTACGGGGTTCTCTCCGGCCTCCAGATCGTTCGTGACCTTGCTGTGCCTCCAGTCGTGAATCCGGAAGTCGTCGGGCAGGTGTAGGCGGTTGCGCAGGGTGCGCCACCGTGCCGAGACCTTCTCAGGGTCCTGCGGGCCGCCAGCCTCGCCCCGGTACAACTTGAAGCCATCACGGGCGAACACAAGGTCATGGTCGACCCAGGCGGAGCCGAGACGTGCACGCTCGGCGTCCTGCCGCTCCTTCTGCCACTTCAGGACGTTCATGACGCTCTGGTCCACGTAGATCAGCGCGTTGTCGTCACCGTCCTTGGTCAGCTTCCGGAGGCGGTAGGTGTTGCCCTCTTCGACCACGACCCAGCCCAGTTCGATGGCTCCCTCTTCCCAGTGGACGAGAGACCACTTCATCCCCAGAGCCTCACTGCGCCGGACGCCGGTAGCGGCGTAGACGGTCCACAGCGGAGCGTCCCGAAGACAGTGATGGGTCAGGCCACCGTCACAGGCCCGGTTCCCGCAGGGCTCCCATACGGTTGCCAGGAAGCGGGCTGTCTGGCCGTCGTCCACGGTGGGGTACTTCTGTTCCTGTGCCCGTATCTCCCGCGCCGTGGGCGGGTGAGCCGTTGCCGCCGGGTTGGCGGGGATCAGCTTGGGCACTGCGGCCCCGAGAGCGCCAGACAGGATGTTGTGGACGTGCCGGATGCTCTTGGCCCCGAGCGGCTTGCCCTTGTTGGTCGGACACGGAGCGGTCTCCAAGAGCCGGTACAGATCATCAAGTGTCTCGTCGGTGACCTCGCACAGCTTCACGCTGCCGATGTGCGGCTTGATGTGTAGACGGATCTTCGTCTCGTACCCAGCCACGGTCGTTCCCTCCTTCCTCAGATTCGACAGCCACTTGTCGAGCCAGTCACCCAGCTTCATGTCCGAGCGGGCCGCGATCTTGCCCGCGTCGTAGTTGCTGTGCCACTCCCGCAGCGCCTTCTCTGCTGCGGTCTTGGTCGGGTACTCCCGACCGATCCAGTAGCGCTCCTTCTTTCCTGTCGCCTTGTTGAAGTGAAGGGGCGTGCGCACACCCCAGGTGTTCGGTCTCCCCTTGCGCGGGATCTCCACCGGAGTCCCCCCGAGACCGTTACCGCGCTTTGCCACGTGAGTGCGATTCCTTCCAGTCGTTGCCCATGAGGTGATCGGTGATCTTGTCGAGGTATTCGCCTGTCGTGATCTCCCTTGCCTTGGCGGTGAGCTGCCCCCCGGCCTTGCCGGGCACGGTGGTCAGCAGGTCCCGCTTCCGGGCCTCTTTCAGGTGGCCTCGGATCGTCTCGGGACGCTTGTGGGTTAGTTCGGCCAGGTGCGCCGTGACGTTGGGCACGGCCCGTGCAACGGCCCGGACGTAGGACTCGGCGAGGAACGCCAGGTAGGCATCCGAGATGCCTTCAGTACCGAGCAGCCACCGCAGCGCCTCTGCCTCGGTGTCCTGTGTGACCTGCTGCTCAGGGTCGGCCGGCCGGGCGGCGCGGAACTGGTCTCCTGCCTTCTTGAAGTCGATCTGTCGCAGCACCGTGGAGGCGACGCCGCCCTGTGTGGTGGCGGGGTCGGCGTTCGGGTGGGGGGTGATCAGTACGCGCATGGGACCGCTGGCCGGGTCGGCGTTGGCGGCCCAGCGCATGAGCACGCGCCACGGCCCTACGTCCTGCGTGATCTCGATGTGTTCAGTCACACCCACACCGTATACCACCCCGGGTTGTCATACCTAGGTTTGACAGCGAGGGTTGGCGAGCGTACTTCTGGAAGTGGGCCGGACAGCAAACGGGCGGAAGCGCAGCCCACCCGCCCGAGAAGGAGCACGCACAATGAAGGTCGATTTCCGCAAGCTCAACGAGGATCTTCCGAAGGAGGTTCAGCGGTTCTACATCGACGGCATCCGCACGGCCGTCCAGGCGGGACAACTCACCCCCGAGGGCGTTGACATCATTTGCGACACGTTTGAAGCGCATCTCAATGCTCTCCAGAAGCGCGCAGGGGTGGTGACTGATTGATCACGTCCAAGCTCATGACCGTTGACGATGTGGCCGACTACCTGAACAAGCCCCGGTCGTGGGTGTACGGGAACTGGAAGGCCGAACGGATCCCGTTCCGGAAAGTGGGGCAGTCCCTCCGATGCCGTCCCACCGACCTTGACCGCTGGCTGGACGAGCAGGGGGCAAACTGATGAAGTTGGCAGCACTTAGCCCCGCAGAGATCGCCCGAGGGGACGCAGACGCCGACGCAGGCCGAGGCGCGTTCCATCACTCCGTACCGGGCTGCAATCCGGCGTTCTGCAACAAGGACCATCAGCGGAATCTCGTTGCGCTCGAAGTGACTTTGGCTGCGGCCGTTCAGAGGGGGTCGGGTGACTGAGGACCCCTTCGACCCTTTCGGCTGGGAGCCTCCCTGGGAGGTGGAGAGATGCAGAGAGGCGGAGGAGCGTTCGTAGGCTGTCACGGCCCCACCACTTCCGCCGGAGCTATGCCAGCCGCCCGAACTGAAGAACTGTGAGAGTCAAAGCCCCCGAGGCCATTCGGGGGCTTTTTGTTTACCGAGAGGACTGCATGACGAGGACGATCCCGCCCACTAGCCAAAAGCGACGGGCCAAGCTGGAGGCGCGAGCGGACGAAATCCTGAATGCGGCGGGAGAGGAGCAGCATGAGGAGTGGCCTCAGCCTTGGCGCAGCAGCGGTGAAACGGAGCACGAGCGTATTGCAGCCGCCCATACGGGAATATTCCCCCTGCATGTCGCAGTCCTTCTCTGCTCCGCACCTTCCTACGAGCCGAAGACTCAAACTCAGGTTTTCTCGGAACTGATGGAAGACGTGCCGGGGGCCGACACGGCGGATGAGGGCATAGACCTCGTAGCCGGGGGCGGCTTCCAACTGTGTGGTAAGGAGCAGCCCAAACGGGAGGTCTGGGAACGATGCCGCTGGCTCGGTTGTGGAGATCCCCTGTACAGCCCTGAGAGGCCCCGAAAGAAGGGAAACCCACGGAAGTATTGCGATGCCCACAAGAAGGCCGCCAGAGCGCGCACAGAGCGCCTGAGAACCAGAGGGATATGGGTGGGCAAGCATCGAAATCTCTCCTACATCGAGGACCATCCGACATCCATCGATTCATGGTGGCGAGGACAACTGGAAGACTCCTACCAGGCGAGCCGGGATCACTGGCTCCCGCTCAACGTGCCGGGCCGGATGTGAGCCTGGCATTTATTCCCTATAGGTGGAGGAGCGATCCTCTGGGGCCATGCACACTCGGCGGTGTGCCTCTGGCACGGCCTAGCGGCCGGGCAGTTCCCAAGTCGTTACGGGGCTCTGCGGATACCTCCCTGTGAGAGGGACAACGTAGAGAAACACTCCTCCCTTGCTTCCTGCTGGTCTCGTTCACAGTGGGGGGTAAGGGGGGCAGTGTCTTCTCTTACGTTGTCCTCTTGTGAGGTTTAAGGGCCGCCCCAAAGCGGCCCTCTTCACTGAAGAATTCTCAGTCAGTAAGTAGAGTTTCAGACCCAGTAGAGGGATAGTCGTTGATCTGACTGACAAGTATTCCTCTGCCATGTACCGGCTTTCTTCACCTCCCAGCCGGCCAGGGCCCCTCTTTTTGCTCTTCTTGTTACTCACTCGAATGCTTGGAGGAATCATGTATGACCCTGAGAAGGGAAAATCTCGACGTCTGATTCTGGGAATCACCGTCAAGGAGCTGGCCGATCGAATCGGGTGCAGCACCCAGGCCGTCTACCAGTGGGAACGTGGCGAGCGTAAGCCGAGCCTGACTACGTTCGTCGTCATCGCTCATCACCTCCGGATTCCGATCGCTTCCCTAGTGGAACAGGCCGGAGGAGACGAGAACGCTGCGCGAGCGATTCAGCTTGCCGAGATTCACCGAATATCCAAGGAGAAGAACGATGAACGATGACCCGATGCGGGCAATGATCCGAGACGAAATCCTGAAGGCGATGCAGGAGGCCAGGCCCGCGCAGTACACCAGAGCTGATCTCGCCCGCATGTCGCCGGAGCAGATTACCGAGGCCCGACGTGCGGGCCATCTTAATGACCTGATGTTCGGCCGTAACTGATATCTGAGGAGTCCCGCATGACCATTACTTACAAGGGATTTGACCTGTCAGCATTCCAGCTCTCAGACGAGACTCTGGAACTGATTCGTAAGCATGACGAGCTGGAGGAACGTCACCGCAAGTACAGACGGGAGAATGCGGACTGTGCTCGCCAGTACATCGATGACCTCCACGGCCGCACTACGCGTGACTACTACGTTCCCGCGTTGCGCAAGGCGGATAGGGAACTCAGGGAGCAGGAGATGCAGGCGGTAGCCGACGGCAGATCGCTTCCCGATCGGGATGAGTATCTGGCCGAGGTCCGTTCCAGGGTCAAGGAGTATGAGCGGGTAGAGCCTGCCCTGGCCCGTGCTGCGGAGCAGGCCGAATCCGCAGTAACAGCGGCCATCGTGAAGGAACTGCCGGAGCTGGCCCGCCAGGGGTTCGAGCAGTCTGAGCGTGCCCTGAAGCAGTACCGGGCCGCGATCGCCAAGGCGGAAACGGCACGCGCCCAGTTGGCGGGCAGTGTCAGCCGCTTTCTGTGGGCCACAACTGCGGGTGAGCTGACGCGGCCGAAGTGGCGCGGCTTCTCTGGGGCGCTCGGGGAAGAGGTGAATTCCTGGCGGACCACATCAGATGGCCGCCTCACCTTCGAGAGCGCGAAGGACCTGGGGCTCATCGATCCGTATCGAGGCAATCTGGCTGAGTGCGACGGCTTCATTGCACCACCCGAGGAAGATGCCGCTTAACAGTGCGCGGTCACATAACAGCCGTTTGACTGTTCCTGATTCTGGATTGGTTCGGGCCCCCGCTGATGGGCGGCGGGGGCCCGGTTTTCCTCACCGCCTGTCGATCACACGGCTCAGCCGGCCGTGACTGTCCGTTTTTCCGGAGGAAGCATGCCGAAAATGCGTAACCCGAACTCACCGCACTCTCGATACAAGGGCCTGGATGTGCTGCCGAACGATCACGGCCTTCCTGTTCCTGACCTACCCTCAGCGCGGGAATGGTCTGAGGCCGAACGCGAGCAATGGCAGCAATGGTGGAGCTGTCCGCAGTCCGCGCGCTGGGATGAGTCCTACGTCCCGACTGTGGCGGTCATGCTGACCTATTACGGCAAGATCCTCGATGGCACTGCCACCCGTGACCACCTGACGGAATACCGGCAGTTGGCTACGTCCCTTGGTCTGACCGCTGACGGCATGAAGCGGCTGGGCTGGGCCTTTGAGGGGGACGAGTGAGCAGACGAGCGGCCAAGGCGGGAGCGGCTGGAGCCCACGACGGTATACACCGGCCCGGTTATGAGTGCCCATGGTCTGAGCCGCAGTGCTCGGCCTGCGCCGAGGAGTTCGCTATTCACATCGGTTGGCAGGCGACCGGAAAGGTGAAGCCCTGGGGCGACGAACTGACGCACCAGCCGAAGAAGTGTTATATGTGCCGCCAGAAGTGAACTGCGGACCCTTCGGGGATTTGATTGGCAAACGCGATCGAAGGACAGCACCCCCGGTGGGTCCTATTCCTTTTCAAATAGGTATTACCCCTGGGGTTATAAACATTTGAGTAATGCGTCAGTTATGTGTCAGTTATCGTTCCGTGATAGGGGTGGGGGAGAATAGAAGCAAGCGGGGAGGCCGTTAGAGAAACGCTCCGGACACCCGCTGAGACTTCCGCCCTACCGAAGGAATGCAGAGCTATGCGTAAAACGGTTCTTGTCCCCGTTACCAAGATGTTCTGTGACGCCCATATCGCTCGCGACGGGTCAGAGGTTGAGGCCACGTCATCGCTGACGCTGGGCAAGGACACGTGGCATCTCTGCCTTGAACATGATGTCTCGTTCGGCAGGTACCTCTGTGACGCGCTGGGCGCTCCTGAGAATGAGGTCACGCCGACTGAGCCTGAGCCCGTGCCGGTTGAGCCTGTGTCGGAGCCGGAGCCGGAAGCGGTTGCCGTGGCGGAGTCTGCTGCCGAGCCTGTTCGGTCCGTAATGATCTGCGGAACGGTGCCCGGTTACGACTGGGAAGACGCGCGGGAAGCGGTTCGTCGCATGGGCTACGAGGTAGTGGGACGGGCGGATGAGAGCACGGTCCTGCTGATCCTGGGCGAGGGTGGCGACCGGAACGCCACCAAGTTGCGCGATGCCGCAGAGCGCGCGATCCCTGTAATGGATGTGCGGAAGCCCGGCCGTTTCCGTGACGCGATTCGAGCCGGTGAACTGATCGGAAACGATCCGCTTCCTGAGCCTGCCAAGGTGGACCGCTCCGGGATGAGTGAGCGGGAGCGGAACCGTGCCGTACGAGCGTGGGCACGGGAGAACGGGTTCACGGTGCCCACGAAGGGACGAATTCCGGCGAACGTGAGGCACGCGTACGAACTGACGCACAAGGAAGCGTCGGAGGGAAAAGGGATAGCGGCCTGAGCGCCGCGCCCACTGTGACGGCCGCTGACTGCGGCCGTCACCCCCGGCCCACTGACCTGAGCGTGTGGAAGAGCGCCAAGGCCTACGGGGCCGAATCCAAGCCTTCCAAGGGCGACTGCACGCCCGGTTCCTGGGTCACCTGGGCCACGCCCAAGGGCAAGCGCCGTACCGGAGTCGTGAGCAACGACCCCCTATCGGTGGCCGGTGTTCGCCGACACGTCCCGATGGACAAGGTGTCCCGCTGTACCACTGTGATCGTTCCGGCGGACGGGGGAGACGCACTTCCCCTGCTGCGGAAGTCAGCCAAGGAACCGAACTTTCAGACCAAGGACGGGGGCCGGTGGCGACCCGTCGTCTCGCTCCGCAACCAAACCAACTCCCAGAAAGCGAAGGCAGCATGAGCACCCCCGATTTCCGCGCGATGAGCGCCGGTCGACTGAGGGAAATGGTGGCCTCCCTTGCTCCCCATGTGGAGTGGTCCCCGGTTGGTTTGCTCGGTGGCCTGCTGTGCGTGTTCTCCGCCATGTTGCCGGAGACCCGAGTTCAGCGCGGTTCCGGTTCCATGCCGCTCATGCTTCACGTCCTGCTGTGCGGCGGCACCGGTGAGGGCAAGGGGCAGTCGTGGGGTGTCGCTGAGTCCATTGCCCGGGACGCCAACCGAACCTTCATGACTGGCAATGTGATTCACGGTGTGGTGGGCGGTGCGGGACTTATTCAGGCCGTGGCTGACTGCGGAGAACACGCCCTGATCATTGATACCGAGTACGCCCGTGTCCTGCGGGCCGGACGCAGACAGGCCAACCTCTCTCAGGTTCTCCGTGATCTGTGGGACGGTGCGCCCGTGGCCACGTCCAGGGCCAAGGATCCCGTCCAGGTGGACGCTCCCCGAGTCGCGATCATGGGGCACATCACGCCGGAGGAGTTTTCGGCAAACCTCTCAGGGACGGACCGAGACGGCGGATCGTACAACAGACTGTTGACCCTGCCCGTCTCTCAGGTCCGCTGGCTGAGCGAGCGGGAGCGCATGCCCACGCACCTGATCCCGGAGGCAGGTGAACTCTTCGCGAGGGCTGTCCGGTTCGGACAACGCGTTGGCACGGTCACCCTGGCCGATGACGCCTACGACGTAGCCGACACGATCCGACAGGACCTGTTGAGCAAGGCCCGTGAGTCGGAAGATCTGAAACCGTTCGCCGCACGATGCAATGAGCAAGTGCGGCGGACCGCCGCTCTGTTCGCGCTCTTTGACCTGCGCCCTGAGATCACCTCTGATGACCTGCACGCAGCGGCATCCCTGGTCACTTACGCCATGAACACCGTGGAGGCCATTGCCACCGGAAGCGGGAGCAAGACCAGGAAGTGTCAGCCTCTCAGCCTTGCGGAGAAGGTCCGGTCCAGGATCGAACTTCATGGCGGATCGGCCACGTCCTCGCAGATACTCCCGTACGTGGGAGCGACGGCCGCTGAGGTCCGAGCACTTCCGGAAGTTGTGGTGACCGTAGAACGGTCAGGCAAGATGGGTCGGCCGGCCACCGTTTTCACACTCCGCGGTGACGATTCCGAGTCCGAGCCAGAACCGGCCTCCCGTTCTTCCGCCCCCATGCCGGCCGCAGCAGAACGGGAAGCGCGGCGGCCCACTGTCGTCCGCCTGGACGCCTACCGTCCGGAACCGAAGCAAGATCCAGAACTGACGACCCGACAAGAGCACTCGGAACCGCTGGATGAGAACCCGTTCCGCGCTCTGCTCTAGCCAACCAGTCAACCCCAAGCGCCCCACTGGGCTTCCTGCAAGACGTGGCACCTCTCCACCCGCCGCACAAGCGCCCCTCACCTCACCTGGTGTAGCAGTGTTTGTCCGCCTTCGCCGCAAAGTAGCCAGACAGAAGGCCTGACCTGCAGGGCCCACACGCATTAGACTTCCCATTCACCACAGTTTGCGCAGGGGGGAGGCGGCATGCCTGACTGGGCGGCGCTTATTGGGACGGCGGCGTCAGGCTTTATTGTCGGGATGACAGCGGCTTGGCGTATCGCTTCAGTAGAAGCCACGAAGATCTGGGTGGAGGATCTTCGTCACCGGTTCCAGGTAAAAAAGGAGGACCGCGAAAAACAAAAGGAAATTAGACACAATCAGCTCGACGAGGAGCATGCGCGAGAACGTGCGCGGAACGAGGAAAAGCGTAAGCGGCGAGGTACGGTACTAAAGGAACTGCAAGCTTCCCTTACTACCGCGAGACAAGCCAGCAACGTATATGTCCATCGTCTCGACATAGACGTGGCAAGGATGATGGGAGACGCGGCCGCCCACGCGCAACTTCAGCGACAATGGCAGGAGTATCTTCAGGTTTTGGCCACCCTAAGGGGGCACCTTACGAAGCTTGCCGTACTTGGCGTTCCTGTCAAATCCGATGCGGACTGGAATGAGCCCACTGAGCACCAAATTAAACAGCTTATTGATCATCTGAGTCAGCAAGCGGAAACATATGCTAGCGGCGGGTAGGCGTCGGCACCATTTCCGTATAGCGGAGTGGCTCTCTGTCGCAGCCGGCCAGCGCGGAGCGTGAACGGGGGCGCGAAACTGTCGTCCGTCTGGACGCTTACCGCCCGGCACCCAAGCAGGCGCGCCCGCGCCCGTGCCGGAGCCGAAGCGGTGGGAACCGTTGGGCGACACGAATCCCTTCCTAGCGCTGCTCTAGCCATAGCAATGGACGCCCCGTCCGGATGGACGGGGCGTTCATTGTTTTGACTACGCGACTTGGCAAGGAGTGAATTCCTGTGGACGAGCTTGACGACCCTGGCGGCGACGATGGCATGACAGCGGAGCTTCAAGATGTACACCCGAAGCCCGCTGCTCATCATGGCTGGGACGTGGTCCCGCTCACGAACGCATGAGGCAGAACTCGTTGCCATCGGGATCCTGCATCGTGATCCAGTCCTCACGCTCGGCCTGAACCGTTGCTCCCAGCGCACGCAGTCGCTTCACCTCTGTGGCCGCATCGGTCGCGCCCAGGTCGAGGTGAACCCGGTTCTTGACCCGTTTGCTCTCCGGCACCAGTTGGAAGAAGATGCGGGGCAGCCTGCCGTCGGTGTGAACGAGCAGGACCGTGGGGTCGTCCTCCGGATCGTTGATGCCCATGGAGCGCAGCCGGGCCAACTCCTCCTCGTCATACGGCGCAATCTCGTAGTCGTCCAGGGCCTGCGCCCAGAACCGGGCGGCCGAAGCCGGATGAGGGCTGTCGAAGACGATGTCCTTGATGGATGCCACAGGACTCCCTTCAGGAACGGATGAACGTCGGAGATGGTGAGCCGTACTGGTGGAGCAACATCCAGGAATCGTAGATCAATTGAGGAAGCTCAGGCGGCGCTGAGTTCGGGGGTGTTCGACGAGGTGACCGCGATCGAAAGGGACACCGGCGCGGACGGGGGCGACGAGGTGGGATGCGTTCACGGCCCGCCACCGTTGCTGCGCGGACCGGGGAAACCTGTGCGATCGTCGACCGCAGAGCCGATCAATCGGACGGCGTGAACGAAGACCACACGCCGAACCACTGCTCGGCGCCCCACGCCTGGAACCGTTCCACCTCGGTGAACCCCAGCTTCGCCGCTAGGCGCATCGAGCTGGCGTTGGCGGTCTGGGTGTAGAGGACCACCGGCTCACCGGGTCGCGCGTCGGCAAACCAGTCGAGTGCCGCTGTGCACGCTTCGGTGGCGTACCCGCGGCCCCACGCCTCCGGCAGGAACAAGTAGCCGAGTTCCGTCTTCCCGGCCTCCAGACGGCGGTTACTCGGACTCTCGGGGGCGTGTGGTTTGAGCTGGACCGTGCCGATCATTGCTCCGTCGAGCTCGACCACGAACCAGCCACGGCGCTGCCCGGGTACCTCGGGCACCGTGCGTTCAAGCTCGGCGCGCGGTTGAGGGCCACCAAGGTAGGCGTTCACCTCTGGCGAGGCGTTCAGCTCGATGACCGCCGCGCGGTCCCGGGCCTCGGACTCGCGGAGTACGAGCCGCGGGGTCTTGATCGGGGCAGGTGGCCAGGCGAGGGGTCTAGGGTCAGCCATGCCAGCCAACCTAGCCAGCAAGCTCGGAAGCGATCAAGACGAGCGGACCGATCAAGCCACCGGCCCGGGCCTCGCCCTCACCTACTTGCCGGGCTCTGCAGGCCACGTCTGTCAGGGACCCGAAGGACCCGCTGGTGTCGAGCGCGTTCAGATCACTTCCGTTCAGTATCACTGCACCTTCCTGCTCAACTAATCTCGGCCGTCGCTGACCGCCGCCGCCTGTACCGGGCGGGAGTCCAGGTCTCCCACAACTGCGGCAGGGCTCTACTCGGCGCGAACGACCATGGCGAACGAGGTCCTGATACGTCGGAAACCGGCGTGACCGGAGCGGCCCGTGTGGCTCATGCACTCCACATCGACGGACGCCGACTCGGTGGAAGGTGTCGCCTTCCACTTGCAGTGCAGGCACTCAGCCTCGAAGGTCACGTCCGTATCCGGGTGCTCGGTGATCCTATGCATCACGTACCGCATGGCCGTTCTGATGCTCACAGCCCACCCCTACGGCTCCGCGCGTTGACCTCAGCGACTCTGCTGCTCAGTCCCTCTGCCCTACTGGTCGGGGCCTTGTAGTCAGGACACTTCAGACTCCCGCACTCGCACCGGGGCCAGCGCAAAGCCGAACTGGGCGCCATGTCGGCACCCTCGGGGCCAGGGTCGCTCTTCTGCACCATGAGCACGCCGTTTACGCCGAATGCACCGGAGAGGCGGGAGAGGAACTGCCGAGCCTCACTGCTGCCCAGACGATCAGCCGCTTCGGTGTCCCACGCCTTGCTCTCGCCCATCGCACCGCACCCTCCCGATCGATCCCGCGTCGATGTGCAGACCGTAGGAAGCAGCCAGTGCCGGGCTCTACAAACTTGCACGAGCTTGCACGCCAATTGGCGTGACCGGTAGCAGTATTGACGCTGTCTCCGCAGTTCAACGAAGCTGATGCAAGTCTGAGCAAGGGCCTAGACCAGGGAGTCAGCCATGGCCGTAGAGTTCGTTGGGATCGACCCCGACACAGACCGGGACCACTGCCCCACCGTATGGGCGGATGCGGAAGCTCAGGAGATCTTGTTGCAGGGATGGAAGCCGAGCCCCGAGACTCAGGCGGAGTGCGAGGCAAGTAGCCCCGCGAACGGCTCGGTGCCCGACAGTGAAGCCATCGTCAGGATTCCGGCCCGGATGATCCCCATGATCAGGGAGGCGTGTGATGCCGTCGAGCGTGCCCAGCTTCGCTGAGCTGCTTGGCCGGTGCGAGCGGTCCGCCGTCCACCTGGAGCTACGTGACTCCTATGCCTCAACGGATCGGTTCGAGGCATGGAAGCAGGGTGAGCGGATCAACTGGGAGGACCGCGAATCCTGGTGGCACCCCTACGATCAGTTGATCACGGATACCGTGGCCCGGGGTGTGTTGATCCGCCGTGCCCGGGTGATCTCCGAGCCGGTATCGGACTACATCCGGTGGGAGCACTACGTCACCCGTGCCAACGTCACGGCGGGTGAGGAAGTGCGGTGGCTGCCACGGCGGCAGGCCACGAGTATCCCTTTGCCGGGGAATGACTTCTGGCTGTTCGATGGTGCGCTGCTCCGGGTGCACCACTTCTCAGGTGACGGCGTGGTGGTGGAGGACGAGCTTACGGCGGACCCGGAAGCCGTGAAGCTGTGCTCCGCCGCCTTCGATGCGGTCTGGGAGCGAGCGATCCCGCACCACCTGTACAAGATCTGACGAAAGCCAGCTCCGTGCCCACACACCCGTCCTCACGCGTTCAGCAGGCCCGCGAAGAGCTGGCCGGCCGTCTGCGCGAGATCCGGAAGGATGCGGGGATCAGCGGGCGGGAGCTGGCCGTCAGGTGCGGCTGGTCAGAGTCGAAGTCGTCCCGTATTGAGAATGCCAAGACCCCTCCCTCTGACGCGGACATTAAGGCGTGGTGCCGGGCCTGTGCCGCTGAGAATCAGGCCGCCGACTTGATCGCGGCTAACAGACAGTCCGCCGATGCTCATGTGCAGTGGAGACGACTCCAGCGGACCGGTCTCCGTCGGTTGCAAGAGTCCACCGGGGATCTGTATCAACAAACAAAGATGTTCCGGGTCTACGTCTCCGACGTGGTCCCCGGATTTCTCCAGACGCCCGGCTACGCCGCTGCCCTGCTGTCGTCCATCGCAGGCTTCCGAGGAACCCCGGACGACGTGAGTGATGCTGTCGCGGCCCGCATGAGGCGTAATGCGGTGCTGAGCAACGGCGCACGCCGGTTCTCGTTCGTACTGGAGGAGTCGGTGTTGCGCTATCGGCTGTGCAGCATCGAGACGATGGCAGCGCAGCTCGGCCATCTGCTCGGAGTTATGGATCTCCAGAACGTCGCCGTAGGAATCGTCCCCTTCTCGGCGCAACGGACCATGTGGCCCATGCCCACCTTCACGATCTTCGACGACGCCAGGGTGCACGCGGACACGCTGGACGCTGCCGCCACCCTCACCCAGCCCAGCCAGGTCGAGCTGTACGCCCGAGCCTTTGAGCAGCTTTCGCGGGGGGCCGTGAGGGGAGCTGCGGCACGTTCCCTGATAGCGGGTGCGCTGGCATTCCTGGACTGAGGCAGCCTGGTTCTCGAACGATTGGCCACGTGACCAACGCATGACCAACAGCGGCCAGGAACGGGCAGAAACAGCAGGTGAGCATGACCAACCCTCGCAGCCTCGAAGGGCGCTGAGAGGGTGTGTTTTCGCAGGTCAGCTAGCTAATGGGCTGGTGCCCGAGTGGAGAGTTCAAGTCCCCCCTCGGACACCATCGGAAACGGTGTCGACCGCTGGTCGGTCGACACCGTTTTCGCGTTCCCACCGCACGCCGCACACCGCGGCTCGCACCGCACAGCGGCCCCGGGCTACACGTGCGCCGCCGCCATGTGGTCCGTGAACCAGTCCCTGGCCAGTTCGGTCACCGTCTCCAGGGCGCCGGGCTCCTCGAAGAGATGGGTGGCGCCGGGGACGACGCTGAGGCGGCTCTCGCAGCGCAGGAGGGACTGCGCCTCGCGATTGAGGTCGAGGACCATGTCGTCGGCGCCGCCGACGATCAGCAGGGTGGGGGCGGTCACCTCCGGCAGGCGCGGCCCGGCCAGGTCGGGACGGCCGCCCCGGGAGACCACGGCGGCGATGCCGGCGCCGGGTTCCGCGGCGGCCCTGAGCGCCGCTGCCGCTCCGGTGCTGGCGCCGAAGTAGCCGACTGCCTGGCGTTCGGTGCCGGGCCGGCCGCGCAGCCAGTCGGTGGCGGCGGTGAGCCGGGCGGCCAGCAGCGTGGTGTCGAACACGTTGGCCCGTTCCCGCGCCTCCTCCTCGGTGAGCAGGTCGAACAGCAGGGTCCCGAGGCCGGCCCGGTTCAGGCCTTCGGCGACGAACCGGTTCCGCGGGCTGTGCCGTCCGCTGCCGCTGCCGTGGGCGAAGACCACGATGCCCAGGGCGCCGGGGGGCAGGGTCAGGTGGCCGCCGAGCCGCACGGCGCCGGCCGCCACCTCGACCTCGCGGTCGACGGGGACACCGTGGGCGGGGCCCGCCGCCCGGCGGAGGCAGGCGACCACGTCCTCGTCGTCGAGCTGGGCGAAGTCGGCGTAGAACTGGCCGACCGCGAAGAAGTCCGGCGGGGTGTCCAGGCACACCAGCTCGTCCGCCTCGCCGCGGAGCCGGTGCGTCCAGTCCGGCGGTGCGACGGGGACGGCCAGCACGGTCCGCGCGGCCCCGCGGGCGCGTACCGTCCGGCAGGCCGCGCGTGCGGTCGAGCCGGTGGCCACGCCGTCGTCGACGACCACGACGGTCCGGCCCGCGACGGCGACCGGTGGCCGTTCGCCCCGGTAGCGCGCGGCACGCCGGTCCAGCTCGCGGCGTTCGCGCTCCTCGACGCGCGCGAGGTCCCCGGGCGCGACGCGCACCTCGCGCAGCACGTCCTCGCCGAGGACGCGTACGCCGTCCTCGCCGATCGCCCCCATGGCCAGCTCCGGGTGGGAGGGGACGCCCAGTTTCCGTACCAGGCACACGTCCAGCGGGGCGCCGAGGGCGTTCGCGACGGTCTCGGCCACGGGGACGCCGCCCCTGGGCAGGCCGAGGACGACGACGTCCTGGCCGGCGAGGTGGTGCAGGCGGGCGGCCAGTCGCCGTCCCGCGTCGAGACGGTCTGTGAAGAGCACCGTGCCGCTCCTTCACTCCCTGGAGGTCCACAGAGGGGCGGGAGGCGTCGCCTCGGGCGCTCCCACCGCGTCGATGTCGCCCGCGGCGGCGCGCAGCAGCTCCCGGCCGAGCGCGATCAGCGCGCGGCCCGCCGCGAGTTCGTCGCCGATCTCGGGCACCGCCCTGTCGTACGGATTGCGGCGGGCCTCCGCCCGGGTCTCCAGGACGTTGTCGCCGGTGTCCAGGACGATCCGGGCGGTGGTGTCCGGGTCGTGTTCGGACAGGTACAGACTGAGCCGCCACTCCTTGACGGACGGAGGCCGGCTGCCGACGGGTCTGGTCATCGTCCGTGTCTCCTCAACTCCGGTGGGAGGCAAGGCCACGGCGTCGAGGCGACGAGTGACCCGGCGTGGCCTCCGTCTTCCACTGTGCCTCCGTCGCGCGTGCGCCGCACGGGCGCGACGACGGCAGGGCCCGTACCGGGGGCGGGCGGGTGCGCCGCCGCGGGCAGAATGGGGGCCATGACCACGCGTTCCTGCCCGTGCGGGCTGCCCGAGCCGTACGAGAGCTGCTGCGGCCGCTATCACGGCGGCGGCGCGGCCGCGCCCACCGCCGAGGCGCTGATGCGCTCGAGGTACTGCGCCTTCGTGCGGCGGGACGCGGGGTATCTGCTGCGGACCTGGCACCCGCGGACCCGGCCGGCGCGGCTCGACCTCGATCCCGGGATGCGCTGGACGGGCCTGGAGATCCTCGGCGCGACGGACGGTTCGGCGTTCCACGCCACCGGGACGGTGACGTTCCGGGCGTCCTACCGCGGTGGCTCGCTGCTCGAGCGCAGCCGGTTCGAGCGGGTCGGCGGGGCGTGGGCGTACGTGGACGGGGACTTCCCCGAGCAGTGAGGCGGGCGCGCGCCGGAACTACGGCGCCAGGACGTCCAGTTCCTGGAGGGCTCCCGTGGTGATCTCGCGGGTCAGCCGCTCGGCGAGGTCCTCGTCGCGGGCCCGGACCGCCTCGGCGAGCTGGACGTGGAGGGTGACGGCGGCGGGGTCGGGCTCCTCGAACATGACCTCGTGGTGGGTGCGGCCCGCCAGGACCTCGGCGACGACGTCGCCGAGGCGGGCGAACATCTCGTTCCCCGAGGCGCTGAGGATCACGCGGTGGAAGGCGATGTCGTGGACCAGGTACGCCTGGAGCCGGTGGTGGCCGCGTGAGTTGGCCACCATGCCGAGGGCGCACTCGGTGAGTTCGGCGCACTGCTCGGGGGTGGCGAGCCGGGCGGCCAGGCCCGCGGCGACCGGTTCGACGGCGGAGCGCAGCACGGTCAGCGACCGCAGTTGCCGGGGGCGGTCGGCGCCGGCCAGGCGCCAGCGGATGACCTGCGGGTCGTAGACGTTCCACTCGGTCTGGGGGAGCACGGTCACGCCGACGCGGCGGCGCGAGGCGACCAGGTGCATGGACTCCAGGACGCGGACCGCCTCCCGCATCACGGAGCGTGACACGTCGAAGCTCTGTGCGAGTTCGTCGGTACGCAGCACGCTGCCCGGCGGGTACTCGCCCGCGGTGATGGCGGGGCCGAGGGTGTCCAGTACGCGGCCGTGCAGCCCTCGGCCCGGTGTGCTCATGCACTCAGCGTACGGGGCGGATCACGCTCTCAAAAAGTCAGACTTATATGTCACACACTCTTGAATTAGTCGTACCTATAGGTTTCAGTGTGGCGGACGCCGGATGTCGGCGTCCCATGTCGAGGAAGACAGCGAGGCAGTGATGCGCACCCCCCACGTCGTCGTGGTGATGGGCGTCGCCGGCACGGGCAAGACCACGATCGGTCCCCTGCTCGCCGCCCGGCTCGGCGTTCCGTACGCCGAGGGCGACGACTTCCACCCGCAGGCCAACATCGACAGGATGACGGCCGGGATCCCGCTCGGCGACGCGGACCGGTGGCCGTGGCTGGATGCCATCGGCGCCTGGGCGCACGGGCGGGCGGGGCTCGGCGGGGTGGTGAGCAGCTCGGCGCTGAAGCGGTCGTACCGCGACCGGCTGCGGGCCGCGGCTCCCGGCGTCGTCTTCGTGCACCTGACGGGCGACCGGAAGCTGATCGAGGACCGGATGAGGCACCGCCAGGGGCACTTCATGCCGACGGCGCTGCTGGACTCCCAGTTCGCCACGCTGGAGCCGCTCCAGCAGGACGAGCGGGGCGTCGCCGTCGACGTCTCCGGGTCGCCCGAGGAGATCACCGCGCGCGCGGCGGCCGCGCTGGACGGACTCGACAGCTCCCCGCAGTCCCCCGAGGCGCCGCGGCCCTGAGCCCCGGCGCCTCTCCCCCACGCTCGCCGACTGCGGCACACCTCTCCCCACCGTCCCTCTTCACCAGCAAGGGAAAACCGTGACCAGACTCAGCGTCGAGATGCTGGCAGCGGACGCGCCCCCGCCGATCACCTCGGCCGGCCATGCCCAGCTCGGCATCGCCGCCCTCGCGGGCATCGCCGTCATCGTCCTGCTCATCACCCGGTTCAAGCTGCACGCCTTCCTGTCCCTGACCATCGGAACACTGGTGCTCGGCGCGGTCGCCGGGGCACCGCTCGACAAGGCGATCGCCAGCTTCACCACCGGCCTGGGCTCCACCGTCGCCGGCGTGGGCGTGCTGATCGCGCTCGGCGCGATCCTCGGCAAGCTGCTCGCCGACTCCGGCGGCGCCGACCAGGTCGTCGACACGATCCTGGCGAAGGCCAAGGGCCGGGCGATGCCGTGGGCGATGGTGCTGATCGCGTCCGTGATCGGTCTGCCGCTGTTCTTCGAGGTCGGCATCGTGCTGCTGATCCCGGTCGTGCTGATGGTGGCCAAGCGCGGCAACTACTCCCTGATGCGCATCGGTGTGCCGGCGCTGGCCGGCCTGTCCGTGATGCACGGCCTGATCCCGCCGCACCCCGGCCCGCTGGTCGCCATCGACGCGGTCAAGGCCAACCTGGGCGTGACGCTGGCGCTCGGCATCCTCGTCGCCATACCGACGGTGATCATCGCCGGTCCGCTGTTCTCCAAGGTCGCGGCCCGCTGGGTGGACGTCCCCGTCCCGGACCGGATGCTGCCCCAGCGCCCGTCGGAGGAGCTTCAGCGGCGTCCGGGCTTCGGCGCCACGCTGGCCACGGTGCTGCTCCCGGTGGTGCTGATGCTGGCCAAGGCCCTGGTCGACATCGTCGTGGACGACCCGGCGAACATGACCCAGCGCGTCTTCGACGTCATCGGCTCCCCGTTGATCGCGCTGCTCGCCGCCGTGCTCGTCGGCGTCTTCACGCTGGGGATGCCGGCCGGGTTCAGCAAGGAGCGGATCTCCTCGACCGTCGAGAAGGGCCTCATGCCCATCGCCGGCATCCTGCTGATCGTGGGCGCGGGCGGCGGCTTCAAGCAGACGCTGATCGACGCCGGGGTGGGCCAGATGGTCCTGGACGTCTCCAAGGACTGGTCGATCCCGGCGCTGCTCCTCGGCTGGCTGATCGCGGTGGCGATCCGGCTCGCGACCGGTTCGGCGACCGTGGCGACCATCTCGGCGGCCGGTCTGGTCGCCCCACTCGCGGCCGACATGTCGACCACCCACGCGGCCCTGCTGGTGCTGGCCATCGGCGCCGGCTCGCTGTTCTTCAGCCATGTCAACGACGCCGGGTTCTGGCTGGTGAAGGAGTACTTCGGGCTGAGCGTCGGCCAGACGATCAAGAGCTGGTCGGTCATGGAGACGATCATCTCGGTGGTGGCGGGCGCCCTGGTGCTGCTGCTGTCCCTGGTGGTCTAGGGCCTGTTGCGTACGCGTTCCGCGGCGGCCGTGGCCGGGCACCACCCGGTCACGGCCGCCGCGTTCGTACGGTGTCCGTGCCGCCGGCCCTACGGACGCCACAGCGGGTGATGCTCGGCCGCCCATGCGCGGCTCACCAGGCCGGTGCGCAGGCCGCGGCGGGCCTCCGGGTCGCCGAGGGCCATGCCGATGTGGCCGGCCAGGACGACGCCGATGGTCAGGGCGAGCCAGTCGTGGACGAAGGTCGCGCTGGTGCGCCAGGCCACCGGGGTGAGATGCGTGAACCACATCATCAGGCCCGTGCCGAGCATGACCAGGCCGGCGCCGGCGATCCAGGCGGCGTAGATCTTCTGGCCGGCGTTGAACTTTCCGGCCGGCCGGGACGCGGCCCGGGCGTCCCGGCGCAGGGCGGCGCGCAGCCAGACCCGGTCGTGCCGGCCGAAGCGGTCGAGGACGCGAAGGTCGGCGCGGAAGGCGCGGGAGGCCAGGCCCAGCAGGACCGGTACGGGCAGGGCGAGGCCCGCGCACTCGTGGACGCGGACGACCAGTTCGCGCCTGCCGACCAGTTCGGCGAGCTGGGGGATGTAGAGGCAGGCCGCCGTCACCACGCACACGCCCATGAGCGCTGCCGTGGTCCGGTGCACCCACCGCTCGGCCCGGGTGAACCGGCGGACGCGGGTGCCGGGCGGGGCCGGGGCGTCAGCTCGTAGGGACATCGGTGCGTCCGTTCGAACGGCCGACCCAGGCGTCGACGTCGTAGCCGAGGTTCTCCCAGTAGCCGGGCTCGACGCGGTCGGTGACGGTGATGCCGGAGAGCCACTTGGCCGACTTGTAGAAGTACATGGGGGCCACGTACAGGCGGACCGGCCCGCCGTGCGCGTGGGGCAGGTCCTTGCCCTGCATGCGCAGCGCGACCAGCACGTCGGGGCGGCGGGCCTGGGCGAGGGTGAGGCTCTCGGTGTAGGTGCCGTCGAAGCAGGTGAAGCGGACGGCTCGGGCGCCCGCGCGCACTCCGGCCGCGTCGAGCAGCCGGGAGAGCCGCACGCCCTCGAAGGGGGTGCCGGGCACCCGCCAGCCGGTGACGCACTGGACGTCGCGGACCATCCGGGTCCGGGGCAGGGCCCTGAGGTCGTCCAGCGTGTAGGTGGCGGGGTGGTCGACGAGGCCGTCGACGGTGAGGCGGTAGTTGGCGGCGTCCTTGTGCGGGACCGAGGCCGCGACCGAGTAGTAGCGGAAGCCGCCGGCGTTCGGGAGCAGGCCGGTCAGACCGGTGGGGTCCTTGCCGGAGACCGCGCCGAGCAGGCCCTCCACGCCGCGTTGCAGCGTGGGCGCGGTGGCGACGCCGAGGGCGCCGAGGCCGAGGGTGGCGAGGAAGACGCGGCGGCCGACGGGGCGGCCTTCCTCCTCGGGCCGTCCCTCCTCCTGGGGGAGTCCGGGGTTCACCTCTTCATTCGAGCACCCGCACCCCCGGCCGGGCCAGGGATCGCGGGTGCTCGTCAGACTTCCGTCACTATTTCTCGTACCGGACTTCTCGTACCGGGCCCAGGACGCCTTCCCGTACCCGGGCCTAGGACGCCGTCTCCGCCTCCGCCGCCTCCGCGTTCTGAGCCGCCTCCGCGGCCTTGTCGAGCTGGAAGGCCTCGTTGCCGAGGCCGATGCGGGCGTGCGCCTCCGGCCGGCGGGAGCGCAGTACGGCGCCCTGGACCAGGCCGACGACGAGGGCGAGGCCGACGATGCCGGGCAGCACACGGCTCAGGAGCGAGCCGGGGCCGGCGTCGACCAGGACGTCGAAGTCCTTGACCGTGTAGGTGGCGATGACCAGCAGGGCCACGCCGGCCACGGCGGAGGTGACCAGCCGCCATGCCTGCGCGGCCGCCGCGCCCCGCCGTACGAAGAAGACGATCACCGACACGCTGGCCGCCGCCATCAGCAAGATGACACCGAGCGCGCCGAGGTTGCCGAACCAGGTGAACAGGTGCAGCACGGGCGCGGTCGGGTCGCCGGCCGGCTTGTCGTCGGTGACGGCGAAGGCGATCACGATGACCAGCGAGACGACGGTCTGCGAGAGGGATCCGGTCGCGGGCGCGCCGCTGGAGCTGGAGGTGCGTCCGAAGGCGGCCGGGAGCAGTCCCTCGCGGCCCATGGCGAAGGCGTACCGGGCGACGACGTTGTGGAAGCTCAGCATGGCCGCGAACATGCCGGTGACGAACAGGACGTGCAGGACGTCGGTGAAGGTGCCGCCGAGCCGCGACTCGGTCAGGGTGAACAGCAGCCCGGCGCTCTCCTTCTCGGCCGTGCCGATGATCGCCGAGGGGCCGGTGGCGACGGTGAGGGCCCAGCTGCTGATCGCGAAGAAGCCGGCGACACCGGCGACGGCGAGGAACATCACGCGCGGGACCAGGACGTGCGGGCGGCTGGTCTCCTCGGCGTACACCGGGGCCTGTTCGAAGCCGAGGAAGGCGGCGATGCAGAAGCACAGCGCGGTGCCGATGCCGGCGCCGGCGAGCGTGTCCGGGTTGAAGGCGTGCAGGGACAGGCCCTCCTTGGCCGGGTCGCCGATCGCGGCCACGTCGAAGATCACGACGAGCACGACCTCGATGACCAGCAGCACGCCGAGCACGCGCGCGTTGACGTCGATCTTCAGCCAGCCGAGCGCCCCGACGACGGCCGCGGCCACGAGCGCGGGTATCCACCAGGCGACGGTGAGGTCGGCGTAGGTGGCGAACAGGTTGGAGACCTCGAAGCCGAAGATCCCGTAGATGCCGGCCTGGAGCGCGTTGTAGGCGACGAGGGCGACGAGCGCCGCGCCGGCGCCCGCGGTGCCGCCGAGGCCCCGGGAGATGTAGGCGTAGAAGGCGCCGGCGTTGTGGACGTGGCGGCTCATCTCGGCGTACCCGAAGCTGAAGAGGATCAGCACGGTGCCGAGGAGCACGAACAGGAGCGGCTGTCCGACGATTCCCATCACCGCGAATGTGGTGGGCATGACACCCGCGACCACCATGAGGGGGGCGGTCGCGGCGAGCACGGAGAGCAGCAGACCCCCCGTGCCGAGGCGGTCGGCGCGCAGGGCGCGCTCCTGCCCCTTGAAGGTGCTGATGCCGCCACCGTCGGCGGTGGCTCTGCTCGTGCTCGAACTGCCCGTCGTCATCGGGGATTCGTCCTTTCGGGCGTCGGGGTCGTGGTGCGTACGGGGTTGCGCGGCACTACACCGCACCGAGCGCGGCGGCGCGCGCGATGCGGAAGGCGGTGTACGGATCTCGGTCGGGGTACGCCCACGGCGCCTGGGTGGGGTGGTCGCCGATGCGGTGGAACAGGGCGGCGGCCTCGGCGCCCCGGCCCTCGCAGTGCTTGGCGTGGGCGAGGAAGTTCAGATCGACCAGACGGCGGGGATGGCCCTCCTGCTCCCACTCCAGCCACCAGTCGAAGGCCACCTTCATCACCTGCCGTGCCCGGCGGCCCGACCAGTGCCCGGAGGCGGCCGGATCGGCCTGAGCGTGTCCCGCGCCGGCCAGGACGCGGTAGCGCTCGGCGTGCGCGACCACCGGGAGCATGGCCAGGGGTGAGTCGGCGGGCGCCTGCTCGGCGGCCCAGTTGGCGAAGTCGTAGACCTCGTGCAGCGGGTCGGGGCCGGCGTCGGCGTGCCGCTCGGCCAGCTGGGCCACCATCAGGTGGTGGGCGTGGTGGTGGTCGGGATGGCGGTGGCGGACCTTGTCGAAGAGGCGGACGACCTCCTCCTCGTCGCCCAGGCCCCGCTCCAGCAGGAGCAGGCCGAGCCAGGGCGTGGGGTCGGCGGGCGCCAGCTCGGCCGCCGCCCGGCAGGCCTCGCGGGCCGGGTCGGGCTTCTCCCTCCCGCGCAGGGCGCCCTGCACCAGGGACATGCCGAGCAGGACGGAGGCGTCGGCGGACTCGGGCTCGGCGAGCAGCCAGTCACGGGTCCAGGCCGCGGTGTGGGACTCCTCCGCGAGGACGGTGACGCGGTGGCCGCGGCGGTCCCAGTCGCCCTTGGTGCGCACGAGCAGCGAGCGCACCGCCTGCCACCTTCCCTGTGCCAACGCCGCGCGCGCCTCGCGGAGTTCGGTGTCGTCGAGAGCGGTGTCGAAGACCTGGGCGGCGCGCTTGCGGCCGCGTCCGAGGGGAGGCGGGGGTGGGGACACCGCGGAACTTCCTCACGCGCTCTTTGTTCGTGGCCCGGCGCGCGCCCGGGGAGCGGCCCCCCGTTCGGCTCACCGGCCTCGGCTTGCTCGTCGGTCATCGGCTTGCCATCGGCTGATCACGGACAGCAAACCCCCAGCCAACGCGCTCCGTCAAGGGTCGGCCGTGCGTTACACGCGTCAACTGCCCTTGCGTGTCCAACACTTGTGAAGAGGCTCGGTCACGGGGCCGTGGCGGCGGTCCGTCCCCCGGGAGGTCACTCCTGTGGCCTACGCCATGGCGCGGTGGTTGCCGCGGGTTCCACCATGGTCAAGGGCCGTGCCGGCGCCCCCGACGGCGGGGCGTGGTGACCGTGCGGCCCGGCCATTTCGGGGCCGTCCCGGCGGCGGACCGGGTCGCGGGACGCTACAGTCGGCCATTACGCACCCCGTGGCCCGGCCGGATGATCGAGGTACGCAGCGTGTCGGTTCTGGTTGTGATTCTCGCCGTGAGCGCCGCCTGCTGCCTGGGCTTCGGTTTCGTGCTCCAGCAGAACGCGGCCCAGCGGGCACCGCTCAGCGACTTCCTCTCGCCCCGGCTGCTGCTCGACCTGATGAGGGTGCCGCGCTGGCTGGGCGGTCTGGGGCTGATGATCGGCGGCATGGTGCTGGGCGCCTTCGCGCTGGGCCGGGGCGAGATCTCGCTGGTGGAGCCGCTGCTGGCCACGAACCTGCTGTTCGCCCTCGCCCTGTCCCGGCGGCAGACCCGACAGCCCCTGGGCCGCCAGGGCTGGGCGGGGCTGGCCCTGCTGGCCGGAGGCGTGACCGCGTTCATCGTGGCGGGGCGTCCGCGCGCCGGCAGCGCCGTCACCGACCCGCTGCGGCACTGGCTGATCATCGGCGTGATGGTGGGCGTGGCCCTGCTGCTGACGGCCTACGCCAAGCGCTCCCGGCTGAGCTGGGGGCCGGTCCTGCTGGCGGTGGCCGCCGGGCTGCTCTACGGCGTGCAGGACGCGCTGACCCGGGTGAGCGGGCAGCGGTTCTCGGCGGGCGGCTGGACTGAGCTGTTCACCGGCTGGCAGCCGTACGCTCTGCTGGTGATCGGCGTCACCGGGCTGCTCCTGGTGCAGAGCGCGTTCGAGACGGCGCCGCTGCGCATGTCCCTGCCGGCGCTGACCGCGGCCGAGCCGCTGGCCGGGATCGCCTGCGGGGTGGGCTTCCTCGGCGACCGGCTGCACACCGACACCGGCGCGCTGGCCTGGGAGGCCTCGGGCCTCGCGGCGATCGTGACGGGCATTGTCCTGCTCGGCATGCACCCGGCGATGCCGTGCGGACCGGTACCCGAGCAGAAACGCGACCTGCAACCCCGCTGACCCGGCCCGGCCGGGCGCCTTGCCCTCGCCACGGGCCACGCGGGCGATGGCGGCACCCACCCGAACGGGCCGGCGCGCGGCTCTCCGGGACCACCGCACGCTCGGACCCGGAACAGAAACGCGACCCGGAACCAGGCTGATTCGGCCGGGGCTGCCCGCCCGCGGCCTCGTGCCACCAGCCACGCGGACGGTGGCGGCGCTCACCCGGGCGGCGGCCCGCGCAACCGCAAGTTCCCGCCCGCAGCAGAAACACCGCCTGCAACCACGCGGACCCAGCCCGCACCACCCCCGCGGCCGCCTCGTGCCACGAACCACGCGAACCGCGGCGACGCCCGCCCGGACGGCAGCCCGCGCACGGCCCTCCCGGACCACCACACGCTCGGACCCGCAGCAGAAACGCGACCCGCAAGCACACGGACCCAGCCGGCACCACACCCTCGACCTACGCGCCACGCGCCACGCGCCACGCGGGCGGTGGCGGCGCCCCCGAACCGCGCTTGCCCGCGCAGCCTGCCCGGACCACCGCACGCTCGGACCCGCAGAAGAAGCGGACCCGCGACGACGCTGATCCATCCCGAGCCGCACCCTCGACCCCGTGCCACGCCCCACCTGAACCGCAGCCCGCGCACACACTGCCCGGACCACCGCACGCTCGGACCCGCGACAGAAACGCGCCCCGCAAGCACACGGACCCCGCCCGAACCACACCCTCGACCCCGTGCCACGCCCCACGCGGGCGGTGGCGGCGCCCGCCCTGACGGTGGTACGCGCGCCGCCGGTTCGGAGCGTGGGCTGATTGGATGGCGGTATGAGCGCTGCGGACGAGATCCTCGACATCGTCGACGAGCACGACCGGGTCGTCGGGCAGGGCCCGCGCGGCCAGGTGTACGCGGAGGGGCTGCGACACCGCTGTGTCTTCGTCCAGGCCCGGGACGCGGAGGGCCGCCTCTTCGTCCACCGGCGCACGTCCACCAAGCTGGTCTTCCCCTCCCTCCACGACATGTTCGTCGGTGGGGTGGTCGGCGCGGGCGAGGCCTACGACGACGCGGCTCTGCGCGAGGCCGAGGAGGAGCTGGGGGTGACGGGGCTGACCCGTCCGGAGTACCTCTTCAAGTTCCTGTACGACGACGGCGCGGGCCGCAGCTGGTGGTCGGCGGTCTACCAGGTGCGCTGCGAGCTGCCGGTGCGGCCGCAGGCCGAGGAGGTCGCCTGGTACGACTTCCTGCCCGAGGACGAGGTGGAACGCCGCCTGGCCGAGTGGCAGTGGGTACCGGACGGGCTCGCCGCCTACGAGCGCCTGAAGGCGCACCGGTCACCGGGGTGAACCGGTGGCGCCGCGCCCGGCTACGGACGCAGTGCCCGCAGCAGCAGGTCGGCCAGGTGGTCGGCGAGCTGCTGGGGGCCGAGCGGACCGTCGGGGCGGTACCAGGTCGACAGGTGGTGGACGGAGCCGAAGTGGTAGTCGACCACCAGGTCGGCCGGTGTCGCGGTGGAGAAGACGCCGGACCGCTGCCCCTCCTCGATGAGCGCGCGGAAGCGTTCGTGGTAGCGCCGGCGCTCGGCCCGCACCTGCTTGTTCTTCTCCGGGCTGAGATGGTGCATCGAGCGGAAGAAGATCATGGCGTCGTCGAGGTTCTCGATGGTGGTCACCACCACGTCCGCCGCCGCGTCCCGCAGCCGCTTCTCGACCGGTTCGTCGGCGTCCGCGAAGGCGTCCAGGCGCTCCTGCTGGACGCGCAGCACCCGCGCGTACACCTCGTGCAGGAGATCGTCCTTGGAGCCGAAGTAGTGGTAGAGCGCCCCCTTGGTGACGCCGGCCGCCTCGACGATCTCCTGCACCGAGGTGCGGTCGTAGCCCTGCTCGGCGAAGAGCCGGGTGGCGGCGGCCAGGAGCCGCTGCGGCACCGGAGTGCCGCCTGAGTCCGTCGTCCTGGGCACCTGCCGCCACCTGCCTTCCGTGTTCCTGCTCGCTGCCTTGTCTACGGGAACGCGGTCCCCGACGGAGGATCTTCCCATTTGCCGTCCCCGGCGCGTCCGGCAGGACCTCGGTCGGCTCCGGTCGCCCCCGGTGTCACCCGGTCTCCTCCCAGGTCCGCTGGATGTGGTTCATGCTGGTCAGCCAGCGGTCGGGGTCGGCGGCCCGGGCCCGGTAGAACCCGCCGACCTCGGGGTGCGGCAGGATCAGGAAGCGGTCCTCGGCGATGCCCTCCAGCAGGGCGTCTGCCACGTCCTCCGGTTCGATCGCGGTGGGCCGGAGCACCAGGTCGCCCGCGCTGCCGGTGGCGGCCAGCATGTCGGTGCGCACGCCCTGCGGGCAGATCGCGTGCACCTTGATCCCGCGGTGGCGGTACGTCAGCGACAGCCACTCGGCGAAGGCGTAGGCGCCGTGCTTGGTGACGCTGTAGGGGGCCGCGCCGATCATGGTGAGCAGCCCGGCCGCGGACACGGTGGAGACGAACCGGCCGCTGCCGCGTTCCAGCCAGCCGGGGAGCAGCGTCTCGGCGGCGCGGACGTGGGCCATGACGTTGACGTCCCAGGCGTGGGCCCACACCTCCTCGCCGGCCGCCTCCGAACCGCCCGCGCCGAGGCCCGCGTTGGCGCAGTAGACGTCGACCGTGCCGCCGAGCGCGTCGCGGGCCGCGGCGACGACCTCGGACGCGTCGCCCGGGAGGGCGGTGCCGCCGATCTCCGCGGCGACGGCCGCGGCCCGGTCGGCGTCGAGGTCGTTGACGACGACCCGGGCGCCCTCGGCGGCGAACCGGCGGGCCAGCGCGGCGCCGATGCCGCCCCCGGCTCCGGTGACCACCACTCCCGCACCCTGCACGGCTTGCACCATCGGTCTCCTTCGGCCTGGCTGCCACATGACGCGGAAGGGCTCCGCCGCATCAGACTAACCAGTCGGTATGTAGCGCCGGAAGGCGTGATGCCGGAAGGCATGTTCCGCAGGAGGCCCCGTCCGCTTCGTTCCCTGGAGGACGGACGCACGCTAGCGTGCGTGAACATGACACCCGCAGAGATCACGGAGGTCACTGTATGAAGCTGTCCAGACGGAGCCTGCTCGCCACCACCGCCGCCGCGGCGGCCTCCGGAGCCGTGGCGGCCCCGGCCCAGGCCGCCCCCGGGGGCAACCGCCCGCTGCGCACCGGTTTCGAGCGCCTCGATGCCGAGGGCTACGCCTCGCTGCGCGGGCAGCGGGTCGGGATCGTCACCAACCCGACCGGCGTCACCCGGGACGTGCGGCACATCGTGGACGTGATGCACGCCGACCGCCGGGTGAACCTGGTGGCCGTCTTCGGCCCCGAGCACGGCTTCCGCGGCACCGCGCAGGCGGGCGGCTCGGAGGGCCGCTACGACGACCCGGCCACCGGGCTGCCGGTGTACGACACGTACCTCAAGAGCGGGCAGCCGCTCGCCGACGTCTTCACGGCCTCCGGCGTGGACACGGTGGTCTTCGACATCCAGGACGCGGGCGCCCGCTTCTACACCTACATCTGGACGCTGTACGACTGCATGGAGGCCGCGGCCCTCGCCGGCAAGCGGTTCGTGGTGCTCGACCGGCCCAACCCGGTGACCGGCCGGGAGGCGCTCGGTCCGGTGCTGCACCCGGAGTTCGCCACCTTCGTCGGACGGCAGCCGATCGCGCAGGCGCACGGCATGACCGTCGCCGAGCTGGCCCGGCTGTTCAACGGCGAGTTCCTGACCACGCCGGTCCCGCTCGAGACCGTCCTGATGACCGGCTGGCGCCGGTCGGACTTCTACGACGCCTCCGCGCTGCCCTGGGTGCCGCCGAGCCCGAACATGCCGACCCCCGACACCGCCCTGGTCTACTCCGGAACGTGTCTGTTCGAGGGCACCAACCTGTCGGAGGGCCGGGGCACCACCCGCCCCTTCGAACTGCTCGGCGCGCAGGGCGTCGACGGGCGCTGGGCGGCCGCGGCCAACGCGCTGCGCCTGCCGGGCGTGCACTTCCGGGAGGCGTACTTCGCGCCCACCTTCTCGAAGTTCCAGGACACGACCGTCGGCGGGGTGCAGATCCATGTGCACAACCGGGACGCGTTCGATCCTGTACGGACCGGGATCGCGCTGCTCGTGACCGCCAAGCGGGTCTGGAGCGGCTTCGCCTGGCGCTCGGACAACTGGATCGACAAGCTCACCGGCTCCACCCGGGTGCGCACGATGATCGACGCCGGGGCGGACACCGACGAGGTGGTGGCGGGCTGGCGGCAGGAGCTGGCCGACTTCCGGAGGATACGGAAGCAATACCTCCTCTACTGAGCTGCCGTGACCCCTGGCCCTCCGCCCCCGTTGGCAGGACGATGCGCGACACATCGCTCCGCTTGTGGGGACGAGGGGGTCGGTCATGGCGGATCCGGACATCGGCGTGGCGCCCTACTGGGAGCTGACCTTCGACGCCGACGGTGACGTGGACGGCGCCGAGCGGGACCGGCTGCTCGCCGGAGCCGGACGGCGGGCGGTGCGCGACCTGATCGTCTTCGCGCACGGCTGGAACAACGACCGTTCCGGCGCGACCCGGCTCTACGGCCGCTTCTTCGCGCCGGTGCCGCGGCTCGCCCCGGCGGCCGGGACCGGGTACGTCGGGGTGATGTGGCCGTCGATGCGGTTCTGCGACGAGCCCATCCCCGACTTCCCCCGCTCCACCGCCGCCGGGCCGGTGCCGTCGACGGTGCTCGACCAGGACACCCGCAAGGCGCTGCGGGGCACCTTCCCCGGGCGGGCCGCGGTGGTCGACGCGCTCGCGCGGATGCTGGACGGCCCCGTGCGGGAGCCGGCCGCGCTGGAGGAGTTCGGACGGCTGGTGCGGCGGCTGACCGACGATGCGACGCCGGGGCCGGGTGCCCGGTTCGCGGCGGACACCGTGACGGAGGGCCTGCCGCAGCGCGGGCCCGCGATGTTCGCACGGCCCGCGGCAGAGGTCTGCGCCGAGTTCGCCGGCGCCCTCGCCGGGCTCCAGGACCCGGACGGGCAGCGGTCGTTCACGCTGCCGAACCCGTGGGACGGCGCGAAGGAGCTGCTGCGGCAGGCGACGTACTACAGGATGAAGCGGCGTGCGGGCGTCGTCGGCGAGCGGGGGCTCGGCCCGGTGCTCGGACGGCTCGCGCAGACGGCGCCCGGGGTGCGGGTCCATCTGGTGGGGCACAGCTTCGGCGGGCGGCTGGTGTCGTTCGCGTTGAGCGGGCTGCCCGAGGGGGTGCGGACGGTCAAGTCCGTGACGCTGCTCCAAGCCGCCTTCTCCCACTACGCGTTCGCGCCCCGGCTGCCCGGCGACCCGCGCGCGTGCGGGGTGCTGCGGGGCCGGGAGAGCCGAGTCGACGGCCCCCTGGTGTGCTGCCACTCCCGCTTCGACACGGCCCTCGGCACGCTGTATCCGCTGGCCTCGCGGATGGCGGACGACGACCGGTCGGTGCTCGGCCTCGACGTGGGCGCCCTGCTCGGGCCCGCCTGGGGCGCGCTGGGGCACGACGGCGTGCAGGCGGTGCCCGGCACCCGCGTGTGCACCCTCGCCGCGGCCCTGGCCGGGCCGTTTCCGGCGTCGGGCTGCGTGAACGTGGACGCGGCCGAGGTGGTCAGGCGCGGCGGCCCGCCGTCCGGCGCGCACGGCGACATCCTGCACCCCGAGCTGGCGCGGGTGGTGCTGGCGGCGGGCCGTGTCCGCTGACACCGGCCCGCCGCCCGGTCGAACCGCCCGGTCGAACCACCCGGTCGAACCGGCTGTCCGGAAGACCTATCGGTGGCCGGTGTACTCCACGACCTGCTGGAAGGTCGGACGGTTCTGCCAGCCGATCTTCCCGTGCTTGATGCCGCCCAGGGCGCGCTGGACGATCGCGTCGGCACACCACTGGTCGCCCGCGGAGCACTCGTCGTCGCCGGGGTAGACCTGGGCCGCCTTCGCTCCCGCCGCCTGCTTCAGGGTGCCGATCAGGGTGTCGCGGCAGGCGCTCAGGCTGCCGCCGCCGCAGAACGTCCGGCCCAGCGGGCCTTGCACCGACTCGCCGAGCACCGCCCGGATGTCCTTGTCGACATAGCTCCACCAGCCGTACTGGAAGGCGCTTCCGGCGTGCGAGCCGGTCGGGCCGTGCCCGGCCGACGGGGACTCGTCGACCGGCAGATTGGCGGTGAAGGCGCCGTAGAGGTCGCTGCCGAGCCCCGGTTCGAACTCGGCCCTCACCAGCAGCGGCCACCAGGCGTCCAGGATCCGGATGGCCTCGGCGTCGGCGTACGTCTTGGAGCCGGCCGAGGTCGCGGTGCGCCTGGCGCCCGCGGACAGCCATGCCTGGAGCTTGCCCACCGCCGCCGCGGCCGTGGAGTCGGTCACCGGCGAACTGTTGATCACCTTCAGCAGGTTCGGCAGCACGTCCTCGGCCCTGAGGTCGGCCAGGGCCGCGTCCGCCATCGCCTTCACCAGCGAGGCGCGGGTCACCCCGCCGGCCGCGACCAGCTTGCTCACCCGGTCCTCCAGCAGGTCGCCGCGGTGCACCGAGCCGTTGCCCCAGGAGGCCGCGGAGTAGTCCAGGGCCTGCCTGTTGTTCCAGGAGACGTAGTAGTCCTGGTCGACGGAGGCGGGGTGGGCGGAGGGCGGGGTGTGGTCAGCGGTGTTGGCCGCCGGGTCCCAGCCGCGCCACTCGTACGCCGGCTGCGCCCACACCGGGAACTCGGCGTCGACGCCGTTCGCCCGCACCGGGTTGTCGCCGCTGTTGTAGTACGCGGTGTGCCGGGAGTCGGCGTAGAACCAGTTGAACGTGTAGTTGATGTGCTGCGCGGCCTGCCGGAAGTCCTCCGGGCCCTTCACGAAGTCGGGGTCGTTGAGCATCTGGAAGCCGATGATCGAGTCGGCCTCGTGCAGGTAGGAGGAGCGCAGGGTGGTGTAGGCGACCTTCTTGCCGCCGACGGTGGCGCGGTACTCGACCGGGCCGTACTTCGTGCGCCACACGCGCATGGTGTAGGAACCGGCCGCCGTTCCGTCGGCGACGGTGGGCTTCCAGGAGTTGGTCTGCTCGACCTTGTCCATGGCCGTGCAGGTGCCGCGGTACAGGTAGTGGTGGTCGTCCTGGCACAGTTCGACGGCGTACGTGTCGATGATGTCCTGGCCGGAGGTCGTGGCGCTCCACGAGTAGTCCTGGCCGCGGCCGAGTTCGACGTACATGCTCAGTCCGGCGAAGGAGGCGCCGCGGGCGCTGATGCCCGGGCCCTGGATCTCCTGGAGCATCAGCAACTGGGGTGCGAAGTAGCCGGTCTGCGGGCCGAAGACGGCGACCGGGTGGCCGCTCGCGGTGTGCTCGCCGCCGACCACGAGGGCGTTGGACATGCCGCGCCGGGCGGAGGACAGGGCGCTCTTCGCGGCCGATGAGGTGGCGCCCGTCGCGGTCCTGGCCGTCGCGCTGCCGGTGCGGTCGTACACCAGCGGTTCCTGGGCCACCGAGCCGGCGTCGGGCAGCGCCCGGCCCTTCGGGTCGTCCGGCTTCGTCGCGTACGGGTAGCTCCTGCCGTCGTGGACGGTCAGAACGGCCTCGGGGTCGTTGCGCTCCCGGAAGGACTCCCAGATCCTGGTGCCCTCCCCGACGCCGAACTTGGCCTGGGCGGCCAGCAGGGACAGCGCGTTGTTCACCTCGCCGCCGCCGCCCGAGCCGAACAGGGCGCCGACCACGGAGCCCAGCGCGACCAGGTCGGTGACCTTGAAGTGGGCGATGGTGCCGGCGTTGGTGATCGAGTCCTTGTGGCCGGTCAGGACGTACTCGCCGGGGAAGTAGCGGCCGGAGTCGGAGACGTCGATGTAGGCGTTGATGCCGTCCAGGTAGGCGTTCACGTCGGCGAGCACCTGCTGCCCACGGGCGCCGTTCCCGGCCACGGCTCGGTCGATCTGCGCCTGGAGGTCGGCCTCGGTGTACGGGGCGTTGCGCCAGAACCCCTGCTCCAGGCCCTGGTTGGCGGCCGCGCCGCCGGCGAAGGAGGTGAGCTGCCCGCGGCCGACGTGCCGGAAGACGTCCATGAGCCACAGCCGGTCCTGGGCGGCGGCGTACCCGGCGCCGAACTCGGTGCCGTAGCGGGTGGTGCCCGTGATGTGGGGTACACCGGTCTTCTTGTCGCGGACGATCGTCACGTCGGCGCGGCCCGCGGGTTTCTCGGTGGACGCGATCTGTCCGGAGGGGACACCGAACGAGGCGTCGTTGAAGAAGGAGTTGATCTTCGCGTCGGTGAGCGACGGGTAGCCCGTGGCCAGGTTCGCGTACGGGCCGAGCTGGTCCTCGGCGTGGTCGGGCTGGATGCCGAAGGCCTGGTTGAGGAGGACCTGGGCGAGGGTGGCGTTGCCGTTCTCGCCGGGCGGCAGGATGTCGGAGCACCGGCCGCCGCAGTAGTCGTTCGGGGCCGCGGCGGTCGTCGTGGCGGTGCCGGCGGGCGTCGCGGCGGCCGCCGCTTGAGAAAGGGGTGACAAAAGACCGGCAATGAGAACGCATACCGAGGCGGTCTTCAGGAACCCGGGGAATCTGCGGGGAGTTCTCAGTCTGTCGAGCGCGTTGTGTGGGGTGCGCCGTGGCATGGCAACTCCTCCCGAGGGGGTGGTGGCCGGACGTTACCGCCGGTATCCCCTCAGGGGAAGATGAACGTGCGTCACTTTTTGGCGCCACCCCGTGAAGGTCAACCAGGGCGGCGTTATGGCGGGCATCGGAAAACGGATGGAGCCGGATCGGACGTCGGCACGTCTATCCGGCGGAGCCGTCGTGACGGCTCCGTACGACGACGCCGCAGTGACCGAAGTGCGGATGCAGGTGTGACGGAGGTGCAGGGCGATGGCCGGTTTCCGGAGTCTGGCGAGACAGGTGAGGGACCCGCGGTGCGATCTGGCGCTGCGGCGTTACTCGCTCCGCAAGTGCCTCGAGCGGTTCGCTCCCTATGGGCACAGGGCGACCTGGGACCATCTCTGCTCGCGGGCCGGGTTCGGTCCCGAGGACAGGTCCCCCGATCCAGTGCGGCTCGTGGCCGCACTGGACGAACTGGAAGAAGCGCGTTCGGTGTGGCTCGACTACGAGGCCGGGTTCGCCAGGCGCCGTAAGCAGGAGAAGCACGACGGGCTGCGCAGGCCGGGCAGCGTGGACGACTGGCACCGGATGACCTGGGGCGGTTTCGGGGTCGCCTGGTGCGACGACCCGCGGGTGCACCCGCGCGAACCGCTGGCCGAGGTGCTGCGCCGGCTGATCGCCGCACTGGAGCGCGAACCGGGCGCGTCGTGCCCGGTGTGCGGCGGGGAGCGCCTCGCCTGGTCGTACGACCTGGACCACGATCCGTCGTCCGGGCCGGTCTGCACGGAGTGCGGGATCCTGGTCCCGCTGCCCGTCCTCACCCCCGAGGCCCTGGCGTACGCCAGGCGGGGGCGGCTGCTGATGTCCGCCTGACCACGACGGCAGGCCCTCGGGGCGAGGTGCACCGGTCCCGCCGGCCGGCCGACGGGGCCGCCTCGAAGCCCGCCCGGCGGCCGGGGGACCGCCGGCCGGCAAGGGCACACCGGCGCGCCGCAAAGGACGGCGGACCGGCGCACCTCACGGGGGCGGACCGGCGCGCCGCGTGAGGCGGCGGATCGACGCGCTGTGTGGGACGGCGGACCTAGGCGCCGCACGGGCCAGCGGACCGACGCGCCACGCGGGCAGCCGACCGACCCGCCATGTGGGACCGCGAACCACCGCGCGCGCAGGACCGCGGACCAGTACACCGCACCCGACGACGGACCGGCGCACCTCACGGAGGCCGGCGCGCCGCGTGAGGCGACGGATCGACGCGCTGTGTGAGACGGCGCACACGGGCCAGCGGACGGACGCGCCACACGGGCCAACGGACCGACGCTCCGTGGGGGACCGCGAACCGGCGCGCCGCGCAGGACGCGCGGACCAACCCGCCGCGCGGAGGGACGGACCGGCCCGCCGCCGGGCGACAGACCGACACACCGCACGGGACGACCGGCCCGACCACCGCACGGGACGCCCAACCGACGCGCCACGCGGGCCGGCGGGCCGACGCGCCACACGGGACCGCGGACCAGAGCATCGCGCGGAGCGACGGACCGGTCCGCCGCCGGGACGACAGGACCACGCACCGCACCGCACGGGACGCCGGACCGGCCCGTCGCGTGGCGGTCTCGGTGGGGTGGTCGGCCGGGCTGCGCGAGGGACTACGCGTGGCCGGGGCCGCTGCCCCGTTCCGCCATCAGGCGGGAGCCTGTCAGGCGTTCGCCGAAGACGTCGTCCGGGTTGGACAGCACACAGGAGTCCAGGGACAGGCAGCCGCAGCCGATGCAGTCGGTGAGGTGGTCGCGCAGCCGGTTGAGCTGCCGGATGCGCTCGTCGAGCTCGGAGCGCCAGGCCTCGGAGAGGCGGGCCCAGTCCTCCCGTGTGGGGGTGCGCTCCTCGGGGAGCCGGGCGAGCGCCTCACGGATCGTGGCGAGCGGGATGCCCACGCGCTGCGCCGCCCTGACGAAGGCGACCCGGCGCAGCGTGTCGCGGGAGTAACGACGCTGGTTGCCCGATGTGCGGCGGCTGCTGATCAGACCCTTGGACTCGTAGAAGTGCAGGGCGGACACGGCGGCGCCGCTGCGCGCCGCCAACTGGCCGACGGTCAGCTCGTGGATCTTCTCGGGGATCTGGGGCACCTCTCAGAGCCTACCCACCGCGCCACCCGCCCGGTCCGTTGACAGGGGCCTCGCGCGCGACCATGCTAAGCAGTTGCTTAGACTTCATCCGCGAGGCGGGAGGCCGACACATGGCAGAGCCCAGGATCTTCACGTCCCCCGACGAACTCAGGGCCGCGGTGGGCGAGCGGCTGGGGTACACCGACTGGCTGGAGATCGACCAGAAGCGGATCGACCTCTTCGCCGACGCCACCGGCGACCACCAGTGGATCCACGTGGACCCGGACAGGGCCGCCGCGGGACCCTTCGGCACCACCATCGCCCACGGCTATCTGACCCTGTCGCTGCTCCCCGTCTTCGGGCCGCAGCTGATCGAGGTGCGGGGCGTGCGGATGGGCGTCAACTACGGCACCAACAAGGTCCGTTTCCCCGCCCCCGTCCCGGTCGGCTCACGGCTGCGGGCCACCGCCGTGGTCACCGGCGCGGACGAGGTGCCGGGCGGGGTGCAGGTGACCGTCGCCTTCACCGTGGAGCGCGAGGGCGGCGACAAGCCGGTGTGCGTGGCGGAGTCGGTGGTGCGGTACTACCTCTAGACCGACCCCCGCGGGAGGTGCCGGCCCGCCCCGACCATCCGCAGCACGAGGTCGGCGTACAGCGCGCCGACCTCGTCGGGGGTGCGGGGGCCGTCGACGTTGAACCAGCGGGCGACGTCGATGCACAGGGACAGCACGGCCAGCGTGGTGCCCCGCACGTCCAGCACGTCGAACTCGCCCGACGCGACACCGTCCTCGATGATCCCGCGCACCTCGGCGTCGACCTGGCGGCGCAGGGCGAGGATCTCCGCACGGGCGTCCGGGCCGAGCGAGTCCAGCTCGTACTGCACGACCCGGGCGGTGGTGCGCCCGCCCGCGTGCCAGCGCACGAAGGAGCTCACGGCGTCGGCGAGCCGCTCGGTCGCGCCGCCCTCGCGGCGGGCGGCGGTGCGCAGGATCTCCAGCGCCTTCTCGTGGCCGATCCGGCTGATGCGGTGGAGCAGTTCTTCCTTCGTCCGGTAGTGGATGTAGAGGGCGGCGGGGCTCATTCCGGCCCGGCCCGCGATGTCCCGGGTGGTCGTCGCGTGGTAGCCCCGTTCGGCGAAGGCCTCCACGGCGGCCACGAGCAGCCGCCGGGCCGCGTCCGGGGTGACCTCGCCCCACGGCTGCGGGTCGCCGCCGGTCGTCTCCTCCGCCGTAGTCATCGCTCGCTCGCCCTCTTTCGCGTCAGGGGGTCCACCATACCGCCGGGGCTGAGCGCTCGCTTAGCCTGCTGGGTCGGCGGGCTGGGCGGCCCGTGGCGTCACAGCTTCTCGAACGGATCGTGTTCGGAGAGCAGCTTTTCCAGCCGTGCCTGGTCGACCCGGCTGACGATCCGCCCGGCCTCCTGGCGGTCCCTGATCACCTTGGCCAGGGTGAAGGCGGAGGTGACAAGGTACAGGACGGCGATGGCGAGGAAGGCGCGTACCCAGGCGTCGGCGTGCAGCCTGAAGATGCCGATGGCGGTGGCCGCCATGGCGATGCCGAAGGAGGCGACCGACTGGCCGTAGAAGGCCGCGGTGTTCTGCTGCTTGACCGGTGCGTCACTCATGGCGACCAGCGTCGGCCCACGGGGGCGCGGCCACATCCGCCGGGATACTCAGCTCACGTACTCAGAACCGCGGGTACCGGCGCCGGGCCCGGCCCACGCGAGCGCGCCTGCCCACGCGAGCGCGCCTGCCCGTTCGGTCCCGCCGCCCGTTCGGTCCCGCCGCTCTACGATGTGCGCCATGGCCCGGCCCCGCACCCCGCTCCTGAGCGCCGACCGCATCGTCGCGGCGGCGCGGGAGCTCGTGGACGCGGAGGGCCTGGCGGCCGTCTCCACCCGCCGGCTGGCCGCCGAACTCGGCGTGAGCGGGCCCTCGCTCTACAACCACTTCAGGACGAAGGACGAGATCCTGGAGGCGGTCGCGGACTCGGTGAGCGCCCAGGTCGATCTGTCGATGTTCGAGGACGGCCGGGACTGGCGCACCGCGCTGCGCGACTGGGCGCTGTCCTACCGGGCCGCCCTGCGCGACCATCCGAACATCGTCCCGGTCCTCGCCCGTGGCCCCGGCCGCCGCCCCGCCGCGCTGCGGCTGGCCGACGCGGTCTACGGCGCGATGGTCGACGCCGGCTGGCCGCCCGCGCAGGCGACCTCGATCGGCGCGCTGATGCGGTACTTCGTCATGGGCTCCGCGCTCGGCTCCTTCGCCGGGGGCTTCGTGGACGACGCCGGCGCCTACGACCCGTCCGACTATCCGCGCCTCGGGCAGGCCCATCTGCTGGCCGAGCAACAGGAGAAGATCGACGAACGGGCCTTCGAGACCGGGCTCACGGCCCTGCTGGACGGGCTGGCACGGCAGTACGAGCAGGTGGGGCGGAGCGGGTGAGCACACTTCGGCGGCCGCCGAAGCATCCGTGTTCCATGCTGGCCTCATGAGTACCGGAGAACGGACACGGTCCGGGCGCGCGGACCCCGTGGCATCGCCGCTGGCCGCGCTCGCCGGGCTGATCGCCGACGAGACACGGGCCGCGTGCCTGCTGGCGCTGCTGGACGGGCGGGCATGGACGGCGGGCGAGCTGGCCCGGCGCGCGGGCGTCGCCGCGTCCACGCTCAGCGAGCACCTGGGCAAGCTCGTCGCGGGCGGGCTGCTCACCGAGGAGCGGCAGGGGCGGCACCGGTACGTGCGCCTGGCCGACGCGCGGGTCGCCCAGCTCGTGGAGGACCTGGCCGCCCAGGCCGCCCCGCGGGCCACGCGCCGGCCGCGCACGCTGCGGGAGTCCAGCGCCGGGTCGGCGATGGCCCGCGGGCGCACCTGCTACGACCATCTCGCCGGGCGGCTCGGCATCGCGCTCACCGACGCGCTCACCGCGCGTGGACTGCTGGGCCAGGACCTCGGCTTCGCGCTCACGGACGCCGGGCTGACCTGGTTCGGCACGGTGGGCATCGGTCTGGACCGCACGGGGCGGCGCCCGCTGGCCCGGGCCTGCCTCGACTGGACGGAACGGCGCCCCCATCTCGCGGGGGCCGCCGGCGCGGCCCTGTGCCGGCACGCGTTCGACGCGGGCTGGTGCGTGCGCATCGGCTCCGAGCGCGCCGTCGGGGTCACCCCGGCCGGCGAACGCGCCCTGTCCGACCTGCTGGGGATCGAGACGGCCGCGCTGCGCTGAGCGCGCAGCCGGCCGGTCCTGGCCGTCCGAAATCCGCGAGCCCCGCCCACCCCTGCCCGCCTAGCCTCAGGAAGCATGATGAACGTCTCCCCGTCCCGTCCGGCCGCCGCGGCCGCCACCGTCACCGTGGTGCTGTGGGCCTCCGCCTTCGTCTCGATCCGAGTCGCGGGTGCCGCGTACTCGCCCGGCGCGCTGGCCCTCGGGCGGCTGCTGGCCGGGGCCCTGACGCTGGGCGCGATCTGTCTGGTGCGGCGGGAGGGGTGGCCGCCGCGCGCGGCCTGGCGCGGGATCGCGATATCCGGGCTGCTCTGGTTCGGCTTCTACATGGTGGCCCTGAACTGGGGCGAGCAGCGGGTCGACGCCGGTACCGCGGCCCTGGTGGTCAATGTCGGCCCGCTGCTGATCGCGCTGCTCGGGGCGCGGCTGCTGGGTGATCCGATGCCGCCGCGGCTGCTGGCGGGCATGGCGGTGTCGTTCGCGGGCGCGGTGACCGTGGGCCTGTCGATGTCGGGCGGGGGCGGCTCCTCGGTGCTCGGCGTGGTGCTGTGCCTGCTGGCGGCGGTCGCGTACGCCTCCGGCGTCGTCGCCCAGAAGCCGGCGCTGGGCCGGGCGAGCGCGTTGCAGGTGACGACGTTCGGCTGCCTGGTCGGCGCGGTCGCCTGTCTCCCCTTCACCGGCCGGCTGCTGCACGAGGCCGCCCGCGCCCCGCTGCCGGCCACACTCAACATGGTCTACCTCGGCGTGTTCCCGACCGCGCTCGCCTTCACGACCTGGGCCTACGCGCTGTCCCGCACGACCGCGAGCCGGATGGGCGCGACGACGTACGCCGTACCGGCCCTGGTCGTGCTGATGTCGTGGCTGGCGCTGGGTGAGGTGCCGGGACCGGTGACCCTGGTGGGCGGGGCCCTGTGCCTGGCCGGAGTGGCGGTCTCCCGCTCCCGGCCGCCCCGCCGGGCCTCCCGTACGGCGCACGAGGAGCCCCGTCCGGAACGCGTGCCCTGACCCGGGCACGCGCGGCGGGTCTCAGAACACCACCAGCGCCCGGCCGCCCTTGCCGGCCAGCATGTTCTCGAAGGCGGCCGGGATGTCGTCCAGGGAGATCCGGTCGGTGACCAGGGTGGTCAGGTCCAGCCGGCCGGTGCGGACGTGTCCGGCGAGCACGGGCAGGTCCCTGGCCGGGTCCGCGTTGCCGTAGACGCAGCCGGTCAGGGTGCGGCCCCAGTGGAAGAGTTCCAGGGCGTTGAAGGTGACCTGCTCGTCCTTTCCGCCGATGCCGACGACCGTCGTACGGCCGCCGCGGCGGGTGGACTCCCAGGCGGCGCGGATGGTGACCGCGCGGCCCACGCACTCCACGGCTGCGTCGACCCCCTGTTTCCCGGTGAGGGCGCGGATCTCGCGGGGGATGTCCGCCGTGGCGGGAAGGAAGTCCGTGGCGCCCGCCCGGCGGGCGAGTTCCTCCTTCTCCGGGGAGACGTCCACGGCGACGATCCGCTCGGCGCCCGCGATCCGGGCGGCCTGGAGGGTGGCGAGGCCGACTCCGCCGACGCCGAACACCGCGACCGTCTCGCCGGGGCGCACCTTCGCCGCGTGATGGACGGCGCCGTAGCCGGTGAGCACGGCGCAGCCGAGGAGCGCGGCGTCGGTGACCGGGACGCCGTCCGGGAGGGGCAGCACGCAGGAGGCGGCGACCACCGTCTCCTCGGCGAAGGCGGCCACGTTCAGGCCAGGGTGCAGCTCGGTGCCGTCGGCGGTGCGGGCGTGGACGTCGGCGGCGCCGTTCATCGCGTTGGCGCACAGCCAGACCTCGCCGAGCGAGCAGGCGTGGCATGTCCCGCAGGACGGGGCCCAGTTGAGCACCACCGTGTCGCCCGGCGCGACCTGGGTGACGCCCTCACCGACCGCGACGACGGTCCCCGCGCCCTCGTGCCCGAGGACGGCGGGCACCGGAACCCGCAGGGTGCCGTTGGTCAGGGACAGATCGGAGTGGCAGACACCGGCGGCAGCGAGCCGCACCCGGACCCGGCCGGGCCCGGGCTCCGGCAGCTCGATCCCGATGACCTCCAGCAAAGACCCGACGGCGGGCAGAACGGCGGCACGTACGGCCATGGCGCGTGACTCCCTTAGAACTGGAGGGACTTGGTCTGGAGATATTCGGTGAGGCCGTGGGTGCCGAGTTCGCGGCCGACGCCGGACTGCTTGTAGCCGCCGAAGGGGGCGAGGGGGTTGAAGCGGCCGCCGTTGATGTCGACCTGGCCGGTGTCCATGCGGCGGGCGAAGGCCACCGCCTCCGACTCGTCGCCCGCCCAGACGGCGCCGGCGAGGCCGTAGACCGTGCCGTTGGCGATGCGCAGGGCGTCCTCCTCGTCGTCGTAGCGGAGGACGGTGAGGACCGGGCCGAAGATCTCCTCCTGGGCGACGGTCATGCCGGGGGTGACGTCGGCGAGGACCGTGGGGCTGACGAAGTAGCCGCGTTCACGCGGGGGTTCGGTGCCGCCCGCGACGAGGCGGGCGCCCTCGGCGACGCCCTTGTCGATGTAACCGCGCACGCGCGCCCGCTGCTCGGCGTTCACCACGGGGCCGATGCGCTCGCCGTACTTGGCGGCGGCGGTCGCGGCCAGTCCGACCGCCTCCTCGTACTGGTCGCGGTGGACCAGCATGCGGGTCCAGGCGCTGCACGTCTGGCCGGAGTTGGACATGACGTTGGCGACGCCGACGTTCACCGCCCTGGCGACGTCGGCGCTGGGCAGGATGACGTTGGCGGACTTGCCGCCCAGTTCCAGGGCGACCCTCTTGACCGCGCCGCCCGCGATCGCGCCGATCCGCCGGCCGACGGCGGTGGAGCCGGTGAAGGAGACCAGGTGCACGTCCGGGTGTTCGGCGAGCGCCTGCCCGGCGACCGGGCCGACCCCGGTGACCAGGTTGAACACGCCCGCCGGGAACCCGGCCTCGTGGACCGCCCGGGCGAACAGCCGGGCGGTGAGCGGGGTGTCCTCGGCGGGCTTGAGGACGACGGTGCAGCCGGCGGCCAGCGCGGGGGCGGCCTTGGCGACGATCTGGTGCAGCGGGTAGTTCCAGGGGGTGATCGCGCCGACCACGCCGGCCGGCTCGTGGTACACGGTGGAGTTGCCGGTCTTCTCCTCGAAGGCGTACGTCGCCGCGAGCTCGGCGTAGGAGCCGGCGACCGCGATCGGCACGCCCGCGTGGACCGTCCGCGAGAAGGCGAGCGGCGAGCCGAGTTCGGCGGTGACGGTCTCGGCGATCTCCTCCTCGCGGGCCGCCAGCACGTCCCGCAGGGCGGCCAGCCGGGCGGCCCGCTCGGCGGGCGCGGTCGCGGACCAGCCGGGTAGGGCGGCGCGGGCCGCGCGTACGGCCGCGTCGACGTCCTCGGCGGTGCCCGCGGGCACGGTGCCGATCACCTGCTCGTCGGCCGGGTTCACCACCTCGATGACGTCGCGGCCCGCGGCGGGACGCCAGGCGCCGTCGATGTACATGCCGTCGTGTGCCTTCATCGTGCTCCTCCGGGGCGGGGGCCGTCGTCGGTCTCGTCCGCGTGAACACCGTCGCGGATGCTGACAGTCCACAAACTAGCGCCGGTAGCTTCGCCTCGCGGCACGCCCCTCACGCGGCCGGCCCCGCCGGGGGTGCTTCACTCCTCCAGGTCGGGCAGGCGGTCCGGGGCCGGGCAGATGCGCTCGCCGCGCTGGTCGAAGACGAACAGCCCGGCCAGGTCGACCAGGAGCGGCACCTGCATGCCGTGCCGCAGCTCGACGTCCGGTGTGGTCCGCACGACCAGGTCGCCGGGCAGGCGCGGTTCGGGCGCCGCGACCGGATCCGGCGTGGGTCCCGCGGGGTGGTCGAGCACCACCACGGGGCCCGCGCGCAGGGCGCCCCGCCCCCGCAGCCGGTTCAGGACCGTCCCCTCGCGCCGGCGCCGCCGGGTCGGGCGCCGGGTGGGGCGCGGCGCCTCCAGGTCCGGTACGACAGCCGGGCGGGAGCCGGTGTTGAAGTGGACGAGGACCTCGTGGCCCTGGAACTCCATGTGCTCCACCAGCCCGGTGATCGCCACCTCCCCGGGCCTGGCGGCGAGCGTGGAGCCTCCCGGCCGCCGGGACGAGGCCGAGAACTTGGGGGCGATCCGGACGGCCTCCGAGCGCAGCCCCACGATCACCTCGCGGCCCTGCTGCACACGCAGCAACTGGTGGTCCAGGGACAGGGGTTCGGGCAGGCGCAGGAACTGCTTGCCCAGGCTGATGGTCATGGCGCCGTCGAGCGGGGCGCGGATCAGGCCGCGCAGCAGGTTGATGCGCGGGGTGCCGATGAAGGCGGCGACGAAGACGTTGCGGGGCAGCGCGTACACCGCGCGCGGGGTGTCCACCTGCTGCAGGACGCCGCCGCGCAGGACGGCGACCCGGTCGCCCAGGGACATCGCCTCGGACTGGTCGTGGGTGACGTAGACCGTGGTGACGCCCAGCTCCCTGGTCAGCTTGGATATCTCGGCGCGCAGGTGGTTGCGGAGCTTGGCGTCGAGGTTGGACAGCGGCTCGTCCATCAGGAAGGCGGAGGGATGCCGGGAGATCGCGCGGCCCATGGCGACGCGCTGGCGTTCGCCGCCGGAGAGCTGGCTGGGGAAGCGGTCGAGGAGGTCCTCGATGCCCAGCATCCGGGCGGTGGCGTCGACACGGCCGCGGGGGTCGGTGCCGGGCGACTCGATGCGCAGCGGGAAGCCGATGTTGTCGCGGCCGGTCATGTTCGGGTAGAGCGCGAAGTTCTGGAAGACCATCGCCATGTCCCGGCCGGAGGGCGGCAGTTCGTTGCCGTACTCGCCGTCGAGCAGGAGCTGGCCCTCGGTGATCTCCTCCAGTCCGGCGATCATCCTGAGCACGGTGGACTTCCCGCAGCCGGACGGCCCGAGCAGCACCAGGAACTCGCCGGGCGCGATGTCGAGCGAGAGGCGGTCCACCACGCGGACGCCCTTGGCGTAGGACTTGCTCACGTCGTGCAGAGAGATGGCGCGTGTCATGAGGCATTCCCCCGGGACTCACCAGAGCACTGAGGCTCCGCGGGTCGAACGCCTCGTGCGGGTCGTACGGGGCGTATGAGTCACGGAAGTTAACGGACGGTGCGCGCCCGGGGGAAGAGACCGGGCAGGATCGGACGCCGCCGTCCGCCGGACGAGAAAGCGGACGATCATGTTCAAGGGCGGGCAGCCTGTCGTGGGCCACCCGCCCGCCGCGCCGCGCGGGGTCAGGTCGTCGAGGTCAGGTGGGCGAAGACGACGACGTTGCTGGAGTAGCCGGCTCTGTGGGTGTAGAGGCCGCCGCAGGTGATCACGCGGAGTTCGGAGCGGCGGGCCGTGCCGTACACCTCCTTGTCCGGGAAGCGGGCCTTGTCGAAGACCTTGACCTTGTCGACGGTGTAGACGGCGGTGCGGCCGTCCTGGCGCCGGACCTCGATGCGGTGGCCCGGACCGAGTTCGCCGAGCGCGGCGAAGACGGCGGCGCCGGTCCTGGTGTCGCGGTGCCCGACCGCGACCGCCGTGCCGGGCTCCCCGGGTGTGGGGCCGCCGTCGTACCAGCCGACGAGCTTGGGCTTGTCGACCGGTGGCGTCTGGAGCTCCCGGTCGCCGTCGAGGCCGATCCGGATGATCGGCGCGTCGACGCCGAGGGAGGGAATGCGCAGGGTGGTCGCGGGTGACCGGGGCAGCGGCGCGGGCGGGCGCGAGGAGGAGGCGCCGGGCCGCGGCGAGGCGGACTTCCCGCGGGCGGGGCCGTCGCCGTTCGAGCCGTCCGCGCCGGAACCGCCGCGCTCCGGGCCGCCGCCGTCCGCCCTGCCGCGGTCCGCCCCGCCGCCGTTCGCCGCGTCGCCGTCCGCGCCGGAAGGACCCGGGCGGGCCGGGGCCAGGGCGCCGGGCCCGGCGGCTCGCTCCGGCGCGGTGGCGTCGTGCTGTCCGCCGCACCGGTTCCCGGCCGTGACCAGGACGACCGCGAGCACGGTCGTCCTGGCCAGGCGGTAGGCGCGGGTCCGGTACCAGGGCCTGCGTCTGCGCCTACGCGGCGCCATGCGGGCGCCGGCGGACGAGCCGCGTGTACACGACTCCGCTGACCACGACCAGCCCGACGGCCGCGGCCCCGGTCACCGGCGAGTAGGCCGCGACCGAGGAGGCGAGGCCGCCGCCGCCCGCGTGGACTCCGCCCCGCGGGCCGCCGCGGTCGTCGCGGCCCGCGCCCGGCACCTCGTGGCCGCGGCCCGGGTCCTCGATCCGGCCGCCCGGACCGAGTGCGCCCTGCCTGCCGCCGTCCGCATGGCAGTTGACGCGGAAGATCTTCTCCTTGGGGGTGCCGGCGATGGTCCAGACGATCTTGTACTGACCGTCGGCGAGCCCCAGCGGGTCGGTGTGGCCGGCGCCGGCAGCCAGCGGGATGGTGCCGGTGACGGTGGCGCTGTTGGGCAGCGGCGGCTGCGGCTGGATGGTGTAGGCGATGCTGGGCAGGACGTCGAAGTTGACGGCGTCCAGGTAGAACCGGCAGACCACGGGGTCGTCCTTCGAGACGCCGAAGGGCACGCCCACCCGATGGATCTTGATGTCGCCGGCCTCCCCCTGGGCCATGGCGGACGGCGCCGCCAGCCACGTGGCACCGGCCGCGGTCAGGGCCGTCAGACCGACGGCGACGGCGCGGGAGCCGAAGGTGCGTGGGATTGTCAGGGTGGGCATGCGTGTTCCTCCGAGTCAGACGATTTTCATACAAATCGCTCTTTCATCTGACTGTCTTTCACATGCGCTCGCGTCACGCGGCGACCCGCACCCGACGCGCCGTCAGGGATCCCCCGGCCGGCCCAACCGTTTCCCGCGGGGGCCTCACGGCAGCCGGGGAACGGGGCTCAGTCCAGCACCCGCGCCAGGTAGGCGCGCAGCATCCGGCGCATCTCCTCGATGATCCGCTCGTCGCCCTGCGCGTCGACACGGAAGGCGAGTTGGACCAGGGTGTCGGCGGTCTCGACGGCGATCAGGAAGGCGCGGCGCAGGTCGTCGTCCGGCGGGCGGCCCAGGTAGCCGGAGAGGAGGTCGGTGAGCCGGTCGGCGACGCGGTGGTTGGGTTCGGCGTGGCGGACGCCGACCGGGATCTGGTTGCCGAAGTCGACGAGGGAGAACCCGGGGGCGGTCCGCTTCATGGCCAGGTACTCGTCGAGAACGGTGTCCATGGCGGCACGCCATCCGCCGTTCCCCGTCTTCCTCGCCTTCCTCAGCCGCTCGGTGACGCGCTCGGTGTACCGGTCGAGGTTGCGCCGGGCGAGCGCGTCGGCCATCGCCCGCTTGTTGCCGAAGAACCGGTAGACCGAGCCGATGGGCACACCGGCGCGCGCCGCGACGGCCCGCGTGGTCAGCGCGTCGTAGCCGACCTCGTCGAGGAGGTCGGCGCAGGCGTCCAGGATCCTGGTCAGCCGTTCGGCACTGCGCCGCTGCACGGGCGCGCGGCGGAGGGGGGTGGGGTGGGACACGGCTTCATCATGCCTTCCCCCGGCGAGCGGGTGAAGCGCGCCTCCCGGCATCCCGGGCCGTCCCTGGCCGCACCCCCTAGGGCGCCGCACCCCCTAGGACTTCGAGGGCAGGGTCAGGGACGACCCGTGCTGGTCCTGCGGCGCGGCCGTGATGTCGGCCGTGCTCTGGACCGGCTTGCCGGCCACCGCCCAGACGGTGCCGTCGTCGGCGTGGAGGCGGACGGTGACGTGATGGGTGCCGTGCGGGACGAGCCCGCCGGAGAGGCGGTACTCCGTGGTCCGCAGGCTGACGACGAGCCTGCCGTCCACGAGCAGTCGGGCGTGTCCGCGCCCGGCCGTCGCCCGGGCCGCCGTGCCGGCCGGGGAGAAGCGGAAGCGGCGCACGGCCAGCCGTACGTCCCAGTCGCCGCCGGCCTCCGGCCGCACCTCGACACGGACCTCGGGAGCGCTCTTCCGGTCCACCTCGCGGTAACGCCGGCCCTCCTCGTCCGTGTGGTCGAGAAGCTTGCCCACGGGCACGGCCGGCTTCTCGTCCCCCTGCCCGTGCTCGACCTTCTGTCCACAGCCCGCCGGCCCGGCGAAGAGCAGGGCCGAGGCCGCGAGCGCAGCGAGTGACCCCCGCGTCCACGACGACATGACGGGGAGCGTAGAGCAGCGGCCGGGCCCGCCGGATCCACCGGAAGTCGGGTTCCGGCCTCCGCCCGGAGTAGGGGGTCTTGCGTCCCGGAAAACGCAATCCTACGGTGTTCCATAGGAATCAGGTTGCAAGGGAGCGATCATGAGCGGGGACGCACGCAAGGCCGCCGAGAAACTGACCTATCTCTCCGGGTTCGGCAACGAGCACAGTTCCGAGGCGGTTCCGGGCGCCCTGCCCGACGGCCGCAACTCCCCGCAGCGCGCCCCGCTCGGGCTGTACGCGGAGCAGCTCAGCGGTACGGCGTTCACCGAGCCCAGGGCGCACAACCGCCGCTCGTGGCTGTACCGGATCCGCCCGTCGGCCGCGCATCCGGCGTTCACCCGGACCGGTAACGGCACCATCCGCACGGCGCCGTTCACCGAGACGGTGCCCGACCCGAACCGGCTGCGCTGGAACCCGCTGCCCGAGCCCGCCCGCGGCACGGACTTCCTCGCCGGCCTGTGGACCCTGGGCGGCAACGGCGACGCCACGCAGCGCACCGGCGTGGCCGTGCACCTGTACCACGCCGACTCCTCGATGGAGCGCGTCTTCAGCGACGCGGACGGCGAGCTGCTGATCGTGCCGGAGCGCGGCGGGCTGCTGCTGCGCACCGAGTTCGGGCTGCTGCACGCCGAGCCGGGGGAGGTGGCGCTCATCCCGCGCGGGGTGCGCTTCCGGGTGGAGCTGCTCGACGCCACCGCCCGCGGCTACGTCTGCGAGAACTACGGCGCCCCGTTCCGCCTCCCCGACCTCGGCCCCATCGGCGCCAACGGGCTCGCGAACGCACGGGACTTCCGCGCGCCGGTCGCCGCCCACGAGGACACCGAGGGCCCGGTGGAGGTGGTGAACAAGTTCTGCGGCAACCTGTGGACCGCCACCTACGACCACTCCCCGCTCGACGTGGTGGCCTGGCACGGCAATCTCGTGCCGTACGTCTACGACCTGCGCCGCTTCAATGTGATCGGCACGATCTCGTACGACCACCCGGACCCGTCGATCTTCACGGTGCTGACCTCGCCCTCCGACACCCCGGGCCTGGCCGGCGTGGACTTCGTCGTCTTCGCGCCGCGCTGGCTGGTCGGCGAGGACACCTTCCGGCCGCCGTACTTCCACCGGAACGTGATGAGCGAGTACATGGGCCTGATCGAGGGCGCCTACGACGCCAAGGCGGAGGGTTTCGTGCCGGGCGGCGGCTCGCTGCACAACATGATGTCGGCGCACGGTCCGGACCGGGAGACCTTCGACAGGGCGAGCGCGGCGGAGCTGAAGCCGCAGAAGGTGGACGACGGGCTGGCGTTCATGTTCGAGACGCGCTGGCCGCTGACGCTCACGCCGCACGCGGCCGGGGCCGGGCACCTTCAGCGGCGGTACGACGACGTGTGGCAGGGGCTGGAGCGGAACTTCCGCCCCTTGCCCTGATCGATTACCTACCGGTACGGATGACCCGTGACCTCCTTCGCTCCGGATTCGATCGTCCTCAACCGCAAGTTGCCGCTGTGGTACCAGGTGTCGCAGTCGCTGCGCGCCTCGATCCTCGGCCGTTCGCCCCAGGATCCGCTGCGCCTGCCCACCGAGGAACAGCTGGCGGGGCACTACGGGGTGAGCGTGCTGACCATGCGGCAGGCGCTGAAGGAGCTGGAGGACGAGGGGCTGATCAGCCGGCACCGGCGGCGCGGCACGTTCATCGAGCCCGGTGCCCGGCGGGGCGCCCCGGTGCGGCTGCTGGGCTCGGTGGACGCCATCGTGGCCCAGCAGTCCGGTATGACCACGGAGCTGCTGGCCCACGGCACGGAGGCGGTGCCCGCCGAACTCGCCGAGTTCTTCCCCGATCTGGACGACGTGGCGGCCTATCACCGGCTGCGCGGCGACGAGAAGACCGGTGAGCCGACCAACCACGCCCGCAACTACGTCCGTCCGGAGCTGGCCCGCCGGATGGCGCCGGAGGATCTGGTGCGATGGCCGATGACCAAGGTGCTGCGGGACGTGGTGGGCGCGGACATCAGCCGGATCACGGACACCGTCGAGGCCCGGCTGGCCGATCCGGAGACGGCCCGGCTGCTGCGCGTCCCGCTGCTCAGCCCGATCCTGCACTACACGGGGATCACCTACGACACTGCGGGGCGGCCGCTGGACGTGGCGGTGATCCACTACCGGGGGGACCGTTTCTCCTTCACGGTCAGCCTCGACGCCACCTGACCCGGCCGCCCGGGTCAGGTCGTACGATGCCCGGCGTGACGCACGACGACGCTCCGCCGCTGGCCGACCTCATGCCGTGGTCCGTCGCACCGCCGCGGCTGGGCCGGGGCTGGCCGGTGGCCCCCGACGCGGGCTCTCTCAAGGCCCGTTGGGAGGCCCTGCTGAAGGCCGAGGGCCCCGACCGGGAGGCCCTGTTCGAGCCGACGCGGTCGCGCACGCCGTACACGGCCGTCGGGCAGCTGCCGGGACGTACCGGCGGCACCGAGAGGCTGATCCGCGCCTCCGGTCCCTGTCCGGAGCCGGTCCGTGTGCTCGTGGCGCCGTTCGACGAGCAGTGGCTGATCCCCGACCACCGCCTGATCGACGCGGCCCGCCCCGAGTTGTGGCGGGTGGCGGACGCCCGGCAGGTCTTCGTGGCGGAGACGGCCGCCGCGCCCGGCGCCGGACCGCCCCTGCTGGCGACGTCCCTGCTGCCCGTCCTGCGCACCGGCCGGATCCGGCCCCTGTACCGCCGCCCGGCGGCGGCGGAGCCGAACCTGGCGCCCGGCCTGCTGGACCACCTCGCCGCCCGCCTCGGGCACCGCCCCGCCCCGGAGGACGTCCTCGCCTGGACACTCGCGGCGGCGCGCCCCGGTCCGGACGGCCCGGTGGTCCCGCTCACCGGGGACGCCGAGGCGTGGTCGGCCGGGGTGGAGCTGGGCCGCCGAACGCTGTGGCTGATGCGCCGCGACGGCGAGCGCCCCAAGCTGCCCGGCGGGCGCCGCCCCTACGTCCGCGCCCCACTGCCCGCACGCCCGCCGGCCCCGCGCTACGACCGCGACGAGGAGACCCTGTACCTCGACGAGGGCCGCATCTCCCCCGTTCCGCCGCAGGCCTGGGACTTCGAGGCCGGCTCGGAGCGGGTCCTGGAGCAGTGGTTCGCCGCGCGGACCGCTCGGGGCGAGCCGGGCACCCTCGCGGCCGTGCGACCGGCGACCTGGCCGCAGGCCTGGACGTCCGAGCTGCTCGAGCTGATCACGGTCCTCGCCCTGCTGGCGGAACTGCGGCCGGGCCGCGAGTCGTTGGAGGTGACCGCCCCGATCACCGCGACCGACCTGCGCGCCGCGGGAATCCTGCCGGTACCGGCCACGGCCCGCCGGCCGGCCTCGGTCCTCGATCACCGCGAGGAGGGTCCGGAGGGTCAGTTCGCCCTGCTCTGAGGGGCTGCCTCAGCCACGCGGAGCGAATCCGTCCAGAACCGGAACCGTGCCGGCGGGCCGGGCGGGATCGCTCGCCTGGTGCGGGCTCCTGATGGCCCTGTGCGTCCCCCTGGCCGTCCGGCGCCACACCCGCGGAGCGGGCTGACAGGAGGCATCGGAATGCGGGCAAGCGGGCCCGCGCCCCGGCCGATTGGAGGGCACGGGCATCGCCTGCGCGCGGCTGAGAGACGTGCACGAGCTCGCGGGACATCCTCAACTGGCGGCCCGGGAGCGGTGGTGGGAGGTGGGGACGCAGGCCGGGCCGCTCAGGGCGCTGCTGCCACCGATCACGCTGCCGGGCGGGACCGGGCCGAGCACGGGGGACGTGTGCCCGCGCTCGGACGGCACACCAGGGCGCTGCCGCGTGCCGTGGGAATGACGGACGGCGAGATCGTGGCGGCTGCGCCGGGACGGTGTGGTGGTCTGAGCGCGGGTCAGGCGAGCGGGCCGGGGTGTGGCCGGCCGGGACTCAGCGGGCGCCGAACAGCGAACGGCGCAGCCGGCGCAGCGGTGCGAACAGCGACACGCGGTGGACCCGGGCGCGCCTGCCCGTGCGGTCGTGGGGACCACGCGCGGTCAGCTCGCGCATCAGCGACGTCGCCTCGACCGTCTCCCGCTGCGGCACGGCGGGGCCGGCCAGCACCGACAGATGGCGGTCGAGACGCGAGCTGGTCGCGCTGCTCCCGCAGGTGATCGCAGGGACCCTGGCCCTGCTGCGCACTGTTATCTGCTCCATGTCACTCCCCACCCGTACGAGTCCACCCGGCCCGGGCAGAGTAACCCTATCGCCCCGCCCGGGCACTCGTGTATCGCGGTGCCAGGATTCACCTTCCCTGGAGGGGTGTTGACGATTACTCTCCGAATCCGACAGATTTCAAGGCGAGTTGCACCATTGGTTGCGTAGTGGGCTGAGGCGACCCCCCGTCGGGTTCGACGGTCACGGCGAGTGATGTAGCCGACCGGGTGAGACCCGCGACGACCAGGGGCGCGTCATCCGCGAACAGGCCGAGGGAGCGCGGTGGTGCGCCGGGGCGCATGAGCCACAGCTGGCGTACCCGGCCACTGGGCGGATCCGCGTACCCGCCCAGGGTCACCACGGCCCGCCCCCGGGAGGCGGAAGCGATCACTCCGATACTGCGGCCCCGCGCGTCCCGGCTGGTGGCGGCCCGTGTGTCCGGGGCGGCGAGAACGTGGTCGATCTCACGCGCCCGCTCCCGCTGGACCGCCAGCTCGTCCTGGGTCCGGTTCGCCTCGACGGCGAAGAGCGCGGCGACGACGAGAGCCGCGGCGGCGGTCACGGTGGCGAACGGGACGAACAGGGGGCGCGGCCGGGGCGCACGGGTGCGCGCGGGCGGTGGCCGGTTGCCCCAGACGTGCGGGGGCAGTTGGGGTGTGTGCTGCTCCCGCGCCGGCGCGGGATCCTGAGGAATGTCCCGTATCGCGGTCAGCACCCGCTCGCGCAGCGCGGCGGGCGCCGGTACGGCGGTGGACCGGGCCAGCCGCACCGCGTCCTCGGCCAGGGCCCGCACCTGGGCGGCGCAGGCGGGGCAGTTCCTCAGGTGCTTCTCGAAGCGGACCCGTTCGGCGGGTTCCAGGGCGTCGAGGGCATAGGGCGCGGCGAGGGAGTGCGGGTCCTCGCGGCGCAGCAGGCGGTCGAGCAGGCTCATGCGGCACATCCCAGGCACTCGCGCAGCCGGATGAGCCCGTCGCGCATCCGCGTCTTGACCGTGCCCAGCGGCAGGGACAGCCGCTCGGCCACTTCACGGTACGTATAGCCGTCGTAGTAGGCCAGGGTGACGGACTGGCGTTGCAGGGCGGTGAGGCGGTCCAGGCAGCGCCGTACCCACTCGCGTTCCAGGCCGGCCTCGACCTCCTCGGCGACATGGTCGAAGGCGGGCGAGGCGGCGCGCGCGGCCTCGCGCCGCTCCCGCTCGCCCGCGGCGCGGGCGCTGCGCACCCGGTCGACGGCGCGGCGGTGGGCGAGGGTGAGCACCCAGGACAGGGCGCTGCCCCGCCCGGGGTCGAACCTCGGGGCGGAGCGCCACAGTTCGAGCAGCACCTCCTGGGCGACCTCCTCGGACTGGGCCGGGTCGCGCACCACGCGCCGCACCAGCCCGTAGATGGGCCCGGACACCAGCCCGTACAGCTCCTCGAACGCCTTGTGGTCGCCCCCCGCCACGAGCACCAGTAGCTCGTCCGCCTCCACTCGCCGTCCCCCCTCCGCCGGCCGCCGTGGGCCGCGTCCTCGCGCACGCGGGGCGCGCCGCGTGCGCGCCCCTTCGATGAGGTACGGATCGGCGGGCCGAAAACGCGGGTCGGGCGGGGAGAAAAGAAATCCGGCGAAGGACCGATCCGCACCGGCCCGGTCTCCGAATCCCCGTGCGACAGGCAAGTCGGCACTGAGGACGGATCGGCATGACAAGTTTCTCCAGTCTCTCCAGGCGCGGCGGGGGCGCCTCCAGGCGTTCGGCTCCCGGGGAGGGACGCAGAGGCCTCGCCTCTCTCCTCTGCGGCGCGCTGGCCGCCGGGAGTCTCGCGGCCGCCGGCACGGCCGTGCTCGAACCCGGGCGGGCCGCCGCCTCCAGCCACCGGGAGGCGCCGCTCGTCTCGGGCACCCCGCAGTACGACAACACGGACCTGTACGCGTTCGTCAGCCCGGACAAGCCCGGCACGACGACCATCGTGGCGAACTGGATACCGTTCGAGGAGCCGGCCGGGGGCCCGAACTTCTACACGTTCGCGGACGACGCCCAGTACGACCTGCACATCGACAGCGACGGTGACGCGCGGAGCGACCTGGTCTTCCGGTACACGTTCCGGACCCATGTCAAGAACAAGAACACGTTCCTCTACAACACGGGTCCGGTGCACAGCCTGGACGACCCGAACCTGAACGTGACCCAGACGTACGACGTCGACCTGATCAAGCTGCGCCACCAGAAGGAGGTGTCCTCGACACGGCTGGCGGACGGTGTGCCGGTGGCGCCGTCGAACGTCGGCAAGGCGTCGATGCCGGACTACGGCGCACTGCGCAGGCAGGCCGTCCACAGCACGGCGGGCGGTGCGGTGACGTTCGCCGGGCAGGCCGACGACCCGTTCTTCGCGGACCTGCGCGTCTTCGACCTGCTGTACGGCGGGGACCTCTCCGAGGTCGGCAACGACACGCTCGCGGGATACAACGTCAACACGATCGCCCTCCAGGTGCCGAACGACCTGATCCGCGAGTCGGCCGGGCAGCCCGTCGTGGGCGTCTGGTCGACCACGCAGCGCAGGAACGCCCACGGCGGCTTCACCCAGGTCTCGCGGCTGGGCAACCCGCTCGTCAACGAGGTCGTCAACCCGCAGAAGGACAAGGACACGTTCAACGCGTCCTCGCCGGACGGCGACGCGCAGTTCCTGGGGAACGTCACCCATCCCGAACTGCCCAAGCTCATCGAGCAGATCTACGACATCAAGGCGCCCGCGGAGCCGCGCGACGATCTCGTGGAGGTGTTCCTCAAGGGCGTGAAGGACCTCAACCAGCCGCCGTACGTGCGGCCTTCGGAGCAGCTCCGGCTGAACACCTCGATCGCGCCGAGCCCGCACCCGAAGCGTCTTGGCGTCCTCGACGGCGACATCGCGGGCTTCCCGAACGGCCGCCGGCTCACCGACGACGTGGTCGACGCCGCGCTCCTGGTGATGGAGGGAGCGCTGCTCGGCGCGAAGAACGACCTGAGCGACGGGGTCGACGCGAACGACCAGGAGTTCGAGAACTCCTTCCCGTACGTGGCCGAGCCGGCGTCCGGCTCGCAGGCACGGGCCGCGGCGAGTTCGAACGCTGAGGTGCGCAGCGGGCTGGGCGGCGCGCTGCGGCCGGCGGGCGACTCCGGCGACACGATGCTGATGGCCGGCTCGGCCGCCGCGGGAGCGGCCGGGGTCCTGCTGATCGGCACGGGCCTGTCCTGGTGGCGCCGCCGCGCGCAGCGCCCGTACTGACCCACGCCCCCACCGACCGGCGCGGTCCGCGTTTCCACCCATCCCCCACGACGCGGGCCGCGCCACCCACGCGACCACGGCCGTACGTGCGGTACGGCCCGAAGCACCCAGGCGACCAAGGAGAGGGCATGGCCCGGCGCGACGACCCCACCCCACCGAACCACGAACACGCCACGGGCCCCACGCCGCCCCCGGAACCCGAAACCCCCGAGCACGACCGCACCCCGGCCACCCCACCGGGGGGAGGCGGCCACCGCGAACACCCGCACGAGGACACCCCCACGTCCCCTGCGGAACGCGGGGCCGAGGACCCGCAGGACGGCACCCCCGCCACCCCGGCGGAACGCGGGGCCGACGGCCCCGGCGACAACGACGCCGCAGCTCCGGTGTCCCCGGATGGGCGGGGCGCCAGGGTGGGGCGTCGGCGGCGGTGGGTGCCGATGGCCGGGATGGTGGTGCTGCTGGCCGTGGTCATGACCGGGAGCGCGCTGGCCGTGGGGGCGGTGCGGGACGGCCGCAGGGTGACCGGCCCCGCGGCGCCGGATCCGCTCGCCGGCGGACGTCAAGGCGCCGACGTCACGTCGCTTCAGGCGCATCTGCGGGCGCAGCCGAAGGACCACGGCGGATGGGCCGCCCTCGGGCTCGCCCTCGTCGAGGAGGCGCGGACCAAGGGCGACCCCTCGCGGTACCCGCAGGCCGAGAAGGCGCTGGCGCGGTCACTGAAGCCGGCGCCCGGGAACGAGCAGGCCCTCGCCGGCCGCGCAGCCCTCGCCGCCGCCCGGCACGACTTCGCCGGCGCCCTGGCCTACGCGGACCGGGCCCTGAAGCAGAACCCCTACAGCGAGCGCGCCCTGTGCTCCCGCATCGACGCCCTCGTCGAACTCGGCCGGTACGACGAGGCGTCCCGGGCCGCCGACACCGCCGACGCCCGGCGTCCGGGAGTGCCGGTCTTCACGCGCTACGCCTACCTGCGCGAACTGCGCGGCGACGTCACCACCGCCCGCCGCGTCCTCGAACAGGCGCTCGCCTCCGCCACCTCCCGTGGCGACATCGCCTACGTCGCCACCCAGCTCGGCCAACTCGCCTGGAACCAGGGCGAGTACAAGGAGGCCCTCAGCCGCTACGCCCGGGCCCTGGCCGCCGACGACGGCTACCTGCCCGCCCTGGAGGGCCGCGCCCGCGCCCGGGCGGCGAGCGGTGACCGCGCCGGCGCCGTCAAGGACCTGGAGGACGTCGTCTCCCGTTACCCGCTGCCGGGGCCGCTCGTCGAACTCGGGGAGCTCTACGAGACCCGCGCCGCCACCGGCGACCGGGCGAAGGCGGAGAACCAGTACGCCCTCGTCGACGCCTGGATCGCGCTCGCCCGCGCGGGCGGTGTCAACGCCGACCTCGACACCGCGCTCGCGGCGGCCGACCACGGCGACGCCCGGGCGGCGCTGCGCGCGGCCCGTGCCGAGTGGGCCCGCCGGCACACCGTGCACACCGCCGACGCGCTCGCCTGGGCGCTGTACCTGAACGGCCACGCCCAGGAAGCCCTCCCCCTCACCCGGCAGGCCACGGCCACCGGCTACCGCAACGCCGCCTTCCTCTACCACCGGGGCATGATCGAGCGCGCCACCGGCCACGCCGGCGCCGCCCGCACCCACCTGACCGCCGCCCTGCGGCTGAACCCCGGCTTCTCCCCGCCGGCCGCCCGTGCGGCACGTACGGCCCTGAAGTCCCTGGAGGCGGGCCGGTGAAGCACCTCCGTACGCTCCGCGCCGCTGCGGCCACCCTCACCGCGGCCTGCGCGCTCGTCCTCGTCCCGGCCGGCGGCGCGAGCGCCCACCCGCTCGGGAACTTCACCGTCAACCGCTACGACGGACTGGTCGTCTCCCCCGGCGCGCTCCGCGTGGACCACGTCGAGGACCTCGCCGAGATCCCGGCGACCCAGGCCAAGCCGGACATCGAGCGGACCGGCCTGGCCGGGTGGGCCCGGCAGCGGTGCGAGAAGGCCGCACGGGACAGCGCCGTAACCGTCGACGGGCGCACGGTCGCGCTCACCGCGCACAGCAGCCACGCGCGCGTGCGCCCCGGCCAGGCGGGGCTCGACACCCTCCGGGTGGAGTGCGGGCTGAGCGCGCCGCTGCCCGAGGACGCCGCCGCCGTCGGCTTCCGCGGCCCGGAGGCGGCGTCCGGGCCCGGCTGGCGGGAGATCACGGCGCGCGGCGACCGGATGACGCTCACCGCGTCCGATGTGCCGGCGATCTCCGTGTCCCGTGAACTGACCCGCTATCCGGAGCGGTTGCTGTCCTCTCCCGCCGACACCTCCGCCGCGTCCCTGCGGGTGCGGCCGGGCGGCCCCGCGCTCGCCGACGACCGGCGCGACGCGCCCGCCGCCTCGGTGCTGCCCCGCGGCGCCGACCGCTGGACGCGGGCCCTCGACGACCTGGTCGCCCGGCACGACCTCACCCTCGGCTTCGCCGTCCTCGCCCTGGCCGTCGCGGTCGGGCTCGGCGCCCTGCACGCCCTGGCACCGGGCCACGGCAAGACCGTGATGGCGGCGGTGGCGGCGGCACGCGGCGGCCGGGCCCGCCTGCGGGACGTCCTGCCGCTGGCCGCCTCGGTGACCGTCACCCACACCCTCGGCGTGGTCGCCCTCGGGCTGCTGGTCGCCGCCGGCTCCGCGGCCGCGCCCTCGGTGATCGCCTGGCTGGGCATCGCGAGCGGCGTCCTGGTCACCCTGGGCGGCGCCGCCCTCGTACGCCGCGCCTGGCACCACCGCGACCACGGGCACGGTCACAGTCACGCACACGGGAACGGACACGGGCACAGTCACGATCACGACCACACTCCCGGCCTCGAACACACCCACGGCGGCCACACCCACACCCACCCCGCCGTCCCCACCCTCCGCGGCACCCTGCTCCTGGGGTTCGCCGGCGGGCTCGTGCCCAGTCCGTCCGCCGTGGTGGTCCTGGTGGGCGCGGCGGCGCTGGGGCAGGCCTGGTTCGGGCTGCTGCTCGTGGTGGCGTACGGCGTCGGGCTCGCCCTGACCCTCACGGCGGCCGGGTTCGCCGTGGTCAGGCTGGGCAGCGGGATGAACCGGCTGCTGGACGGGCGTCCCCGCTGGGCCGCGGGCCCGGCGGCGGCCCTGGTGCGCAGGACCGCGCCGCTCGGGTCGGCCTGCGTGGTCGTCGCTCTGGGAGCCGGGCTGATGCTCAAGGGGGCGGTGGCGGCGCTCAGCTGATCCACCGCCACCCGGATCGCCCCGGAAGCGGATCGGCCCGGAGCGGAGACCCCGGCGGGCGCGGGTCTCCGCTTCGGGCCGCGAAGAAGGCCTGGGTGGTGACGGAGGGTCAGGCCGCCTTGGTGAACACCGGGAGGTAGCCGCCGGAGTGGCCGGCCGCCGTCGGGTGGTAGGAGTCGCCGATGCTGAGCCAGTTGACGCTGTGCAGCCAGGAGCTGCCGGAGCAGATCTCGTGGCCGGTGAAGCTGGCGCGGACGTCGCCGAAGGCGAAGCCGTGGTTCGCGGCGATCTTGGAGATGGCGGCGTCGATGTAGTCGGCGGCGCCGTTGATGGCGGAGCGCTTGGCCTCGCTGAGACCGAGGCAGAGCTGCCCGAGCAGGTAGAAGCGGGGGTAGCCGATGACGACCACGCGCGCGTTGGGGGCCTTGGCGCTGATCGTCGAGTAGAGGTTGTTCAGCTTGCCGGGCAGCGTCGAGTCGATGTACGCCCTGGCGGTGTTGATGCGCGAAATGCAGTCGTTGTCGGACTGGAGCACACAGGTCGTCATGACGTCGGAGAACCCGGCGTCGTTGCCGCCGATGGTGATCGAGACGAGGGCGGTGGCGGAGTTGAGCGAGCCGAGTTGGTTGGCCAGTACGTCGTCGGTCCTGGCGCCCGAGCAGGCGTTGAAGGAGAACGAGGACGGGGAGTGGGCCGCGTTCCACAGGTAGGGGTACGCGTTGGTGCTGCGGTTGCAACTGCCGCTGGAGCTGATGTAGCTGCCGGCGCCCACCCCGGAGGAGTAGGAGTCGCCGAGGGCCACATACGGCCCGTTCGCCGCCAGTTGGGATGCCTGCGCCGTCGTCGCCCCGGTGAGGGCGAGGCCGATGGCCAGGAGGAGGGAGCCGACATAGGCGGAAATTCGGGAACTTCGTCTCATGGAACCTCCCTTTAGCAGGATCTCTGCCGTAACTGTGGTAGCAGCTACGCGTGTTGACGCGGAAGTGTCCATGCCAAAACTTTCCAACGATCAACGAAATCCGTTGTGACACAAGGGGGTTGGGAGGTAAGGAACCGGACGCCCGAGAGGGGCGCACGGGCGCGCGTGAACCCGTACGGCCGCCTCCGCATCTTGACGGGGCAGCGGGGCTGCGCGACATTGAAGCCCGGCATCCGGCGCTTCGGGGGGCAAAGTCGCCAATGCAGACCATACGCATCAAGTCAGTTGCAACACCGGGCACACAGCGGGCACGGCCAGGGCCGGGGAGGGACCTGTCACCGCTGTTCGCGGGTGCCGCGACGGTGGCCGGGGGGATCGGCGCGCTGCTCGCGCTCACCGGCTCCGGCTCACCTCTGCGCGGCCCGCTGACGCTGTTCTTCCTGCTCGCGGCGCCGGCCGCGGCCATCGCCGCCGCGCTGCGCGGGCTGGATCCTTTCGGCCGCGCCCTCGTCTCGGTGGCGGGCGCGGTCGCCCTCGACATGCTGGTCGCTCAGGGGATGCTGGCCGTGCACCGGTGGTCCGTCGGCGGCGGGCTGCTGGCCGTCACCGCGTTCTGCTCCCTCGTTCTCCTGCTGGTTCTGGTGCGGCGAAGGCGCGGCCGTACGGCGAGAAGACAGGGCTCCTGACGTGGACATCAGCGTGTACCGCCCCGGCGAGCTGACCGCCGCCGACCGGGCGGCGTGGACCGCGATGCAGTCCAAGGCTCATCTGCACGGCGCGGAGGAGCTGGCGAACCCCTTCCTGTCCCCCGAGTTCGTGCTCGCGGTGGGCCGGTGCAGACGCGGGGTGCGGATCGCGGTGGTCCGCGAGGACGGCGAGCCCGCCGCGTTCTTCCCGTTCCAGAGATCGGCCACCGGCGTCGGCCGGGCCGTCGGACTCGGCGTCTCCGACTGCCAGGGCCTGGTGCACCGACCCGGCTTCACCTGGGACGCCCGTGAGCTGCTGCGGGACTGCTCGCTGGCCGTCTGGGAGTTCGACCACCTGGTGGCGGGCCAGGAGCCGTTCGAGGCGGGAGCCTCCGGCAGCTTCCCGTCCCCGGTCATGGACGTCGACCAGGGATACGACACCTATCTGAGCGAACTGCGGGCTCGCTCACCGAAGTTCACCCGGACCACCCTCGCCAAGGAGCGAAAGCTGGGCCGCGACGCGGGCCCGGTGCGCTACGTCCACGACGAGCGCGACCCCGCCGCCCTGCGCCGGCTGATGGTCTGGAAGTCCGCCCAGTACCGGCGGACCGGGCGCAGCGACCGCTTCGCGCACGAGTGGATCAGCCGACTGGTCACGCAGTTGTTCCACACCCGCTCCGACCCCTTCGCGGGGATCCTTTCGGTGCTGTACGCGGACGGCCGGCCGGTCGCCGCCCACTTCGGACTGCGCACCGAACGGGTGCTGGCCTGCTGGTTCCCGGCCTACGACCCGGCGTACGCGAAGTTCTCCCCGGGACTGATCCTGCATCTGCGCATGGCCGAGGCGGCCGCCGCCGACGGCATCGCGTACCTGGATCTCGGCCGGGGCCAGAAGGAGTACAAGGACTCCCTGAAGACACGCGAACTCAGCGTGTCCGAAGGGTGGGTGACGCGTCGTCACCCGGTGGCGGTCGGACACCGGGCGCGCCGCGCCCCGGTCCGGGCGCTGCGCAACGCGGTGCTGTCGCGGCCGGAGTTGTTCGAGCCCGCGGACCGGGTCCTCAAACGCATGGGACACATCCGCTCCAGGCGATGAACAGGACGCACAGGGTCGCGTGACGACAAAACCAACAAAAACGTGAGACCTCGGTCCAGGTCTTGCCATACTGGTCCAATCATCAATACCGTCGTACATCTCACCCGCATCGGACCGTCTGCAAGCGGCTCAAGGGGAGGGCTCAGGGGCCGGGACGTTCCGGCGCGGAGCGCGGTAGGGGGGTGCCGTGCTCGGTGACCGCAGGTGTGACCGAGCCGTGCCGCGCGACCGGCTGCCGTTCTTGTGGCAGGCCGGACAGCTTTGCCAGCTCACCCGGCGTGCCCGAAAGAGCCTCTGCGGCGCGCCACGGGTGATCAACCCCCCTTTCGAACCGGACACACAGCCGGGCCGCCCGAGGGGCGGGCGGTCCGCCGGACGAGAGGGAACACGACTCATGAGCTCCGTTCTGCGCTCGCCTTCGTCGGAGGAGGATCCGACGCTCGCCGCGGAATACCGGCCCATCTCCTCGCATCTGGCCATCACTCCGCCGGTGAGCGTGGTGATCCCGGCCATGAACGAGGCGGAGAATCTGCCCTACGTCTTCAAGACGCTTCCGGACTGGATCCACGAAGTGGTTCTCGTGGACGGCAACTCCACCGACGGCACCGTCGAAGTGGCCAGGGAACTGTGGCCCGAGGTGAAGGTCGTCGGGCAGCGCGGCAAGGGCAAGGGGGATGCCCTGATCACCGGCTTCGAGGAGTGCACCGGCGACATCATCGTGATGGTCGACGCGGACGGCTCGGCCGACGGCGGCGAGATCGTCTCCTACGTCTCCGCCCTGGTCTCGGGTGCGGACTTCGCCAAGGGGTCCCGGTTCGCCAACGGCGGCGGCACCGACGACATGACGTTCATCCGCAAGCTCGGCAACCGGGCCCTGTGCGCCGTGGTCAACCGGAAGTTCGGCGCCCGGTACACCGACCTGTGCTACGGGTACAACGCGTTCTGGCGGCACTGCCTGGACAAGATCGAGCTGGACTGCACCGGCTTCGAGGTCGAGACGCTGATGAACATCAGAGTGGTCAAGGCCGGACTGAAGGTGCAGGAGATCCCCAGCCACGAGTACCTCCGCATCCACGGCGTCAGCAATCTGCGTGCCGTGCGGGACGGGCTGCGGGTGCTGAAGGTGATCCTCGAGGAGCGCTCGAACCGGCGCGAACTGCGCCGCCAGGCTCGCCATGTGCGCCGGTCACCGATGCTCGACGCGGTGCGGGGAGAGGCGTCTTGAGCAGTCTCGGCATCTCCGTCGTGATCTGCGTCTACACCGAGGACCGCTGGGAGGACATCCTCGCGGCGGTCTCCTCGGTGCGGGCGCAGTCCCGGCCCGCCCTGGAGACCCTCCTGGTGGTGGACCACAACCCGGTACTGCTGGAGAGGCTGGCCAAGGAGTACGCGCAGGAGCAGGCCGGCGGGGAGGTGCGGGTGCTCGCCAACGCGGGTCCGCGCGGCCTGTCCGCCGGCCGCAACACCGGCATCGCCGCCTCCCGCGGCGAGGTCGTCGCCTTCCTCGACGACGACGCCGTGGCCGAGCGTGACTGGCTGCGGCACTTCGCCGAGGGGTACGCGGACCCACGGGTCATGGCCGTGGGCGGCCGGACGGTACCGGTCTGGGCGTCGGGCCGCCGGCCGGCCTGGTTCCCGGAGGAGTTCGACTGGGTGGTGGGCTGCACCTACCGCGGCCTGCCGCCGGGCCGGGTCCGGGTGCGCAACGTGCTCGGCGGCAACGCCTCCTTCAGGCGTACGGCGTTCGACGCGGCGGGCGGCTTCGCCACCGGTATCGGCCGCGACGGCGACAAGCGGCCGCTGGGCTGCGAGGAGACGGAGCTGTGCATCCGGCTCACCCGGGCCCGGCCGGACGCGGTCCTCCTGATCGACGACCGGGCGGTCATCCACCACCGGGTGCCCGGGGCGCGCGAGCACTTCCGCTACTTCCGCACCCGCGTCTACGCCGAGGGCCTGTCGAAGGCACTGGTCGCGCGGAGCGTCGGCGCGCGGAAGGGCCTGGAGTCCGAGCGCCGTTACACCACCCGGGTGCTGCCCGCCGGGCTGGCCCGCGGGCTGCGCGACGCCCTGCTGGCCCGCCCGGGCGCCGCGGGCCGCGCCGGCGCGATCGTCGCCGGCGTACTCACCGCCGCGGGCGGCTACGCCGTCGGCAGCGTGAGGGCCCGGCGGAGGGGTACGACGTTCGCGGCGGCCGGCATCGAGGGGACCCCACCGGGCGGAAGGACCACGCAGGACCCATCCGGCGGGACGACCGCGCAGGACCCGTCCAGCGGAAGTGCCGCACGGACCCCGTCGAGCGAACCGGGGGGAAGGACCGCTCGGACGCCGCCTGACGACAGGGCCGTGCCGACCACGCCGAGCGGGGCAACCCCGCAGGCACCGCCGGGCGAAGGGCCCGCGCAGACCCCGCCGAGCGTGACGACAACGCAGCCGCCGCCAGGCGGAGGGGCCGGGCAGGCCCCGCCCAGCGGGATGACCACACAGCCGCCGCCAGGCGAACAGACCGCACAGACCCCGCCCGGCGGGCGGACCGCGCAGGACGAGGGGGGACCCAACGGATGAACGGCCGTGCCGGTGTGCCCGTGCCCGTGCTCATGTACCACGCGGTCTCGGCGGAGCCCAACGAGGCCACCCGGGAGCTGTCCGTGACGCCGGAGGCGTTCGGGGAGCAGATGGCCGTGCTCAAGGACCGGGGCTTCCAGCCGGTCACCACGGCACGGCTCGGCGCGTACTGGCGGGGCACGGGCCTGCCCCCGCTGCCCGCGAACCCCGTCCTGATCACCTTCGACGACGGATACGAGGGCGTGCACCGCTACGCCCTGCCGACGCTGGACCACTACGGCTTCCCCGCGACGCTGTTCGTCTCCACGGGCTGGATCCGCGGCGCCCACGACACCGGCGGCGGCCTGGACACCATGCTCGACTGGGACCAGGTCCGCGAACTCGCCGCCGGCGGGGTCGAGATCGGCGGGCACAGCCACACCCATCCGCAGCTCGACCAGCTCGACGACGACTCCCTGTGGTCGGAACTGATCCGCTGCAAGGAGATCGTCGCCGCCGAACTCGGCACCGTGCCCGCCTCGTTCGCCTACCCCTACGGCTACTCCAGCCGCCGGGTGCGGGCCCTGGTGCGGGCCGCCGGCTTCACCCAGGCCCTCGCCGTCGGCAACGCCCTCGCCCGCCGGCGTCAGGGCCCGTACGCCCTGCGCCGGCTCACCGTGCGCCGCGGCACCACCACCGAGGAGTTCGAGCGGATCGTCCAGGGCCGCGCGATCACCCGGAACTTCGCCAGGGACCGAGCCCTCACCAAGGGCTACGCCATGGTCCGCAGAGCCCGACAGGTCCGCCGGAAGGCCATCCGTACCCGTGTCTGACACGACCACCACCACCGAGGCATCCGCCACCGGGCCCGAGGCGCCCGAACAGCCGGGGCGCCGTCTGCGGCTGCCCGGACGGGGCCGGTCCCCCGGCGGCAACCCGCTGTTCCGCAACGCCTACGCGCTGATGCTCAACACCGGGATCTCCGCGGTGCTGGGCCTCGGCTACTGGCTGGTCGCCGCCCGCTACTACTCCGACGACGCGGTCGGCCAGGGCTCGGCCGCCATCGCCGCGATGAAGCTCCTCGCCGGGCTGACCGCGGTCACCCTCACCGGGGCCCTGGCCCGCTTCATACCCATCGCCGGCCGCGCCACCAGGCACCTCATCGCCCGTACGTACCTGGGCAGTTCGGTGATCGTGGCGTGCGCGGCCGGGGTGTTCCTGCTCACGCTCGACGTGTGGGGGCCGTCGTACCGCTTCCTGCACGGCCTCACCCACGGCCTCGGTTTCGTCGTCGCCGTCATGGCGTGGAACCTGCTCACCCTCCAGGACGGGGTGCTGACCGGGCTGCGCAGCGCGCCCTGGGTCCCGGTGGGCAACACCGTCTTCTCGGCGGTGAAGCTGGCCCTGCTGGTGGGGCTCGCCGCCGCGATCCCGACGACCGGTGTCTTCGTCTCCTGGGTGGCGGCGATCGCCTTCTCCATCGTGCCGCTGGGCTGGCTGGTGTTCCGGCGCCTGGTGCCCCGGCACGTGCGGGCCACCGAGGACCACGCCAAGCCGCCGACAGCGAAGGAGCTGGGGCGGTTCCTGGCGGGCGACTACACCGGCTCGCTGTTCTCCCTCGCGGTCGTCTACCTGGTACCGGTGATCATCGCCGCGCAGGTCAGCTCCGCGGACAACGCGTACTTCTACATCACGACCACGATCGGCGGCACCGTCAACCTGCTCGCCATCAACATGGGCGCCTCGCTGACCGTCGAGGGGTCGCACGACCCGGCCCGGCTGGCGGCCAACACCCGTGCCGCGCTCAGGCGGATGGCCCGCATCATGCTCCCCATCTGCGGGCTTCTGTTCGTGCTGGCCCCGTACATCCTGCGCGTCTTCGGCGAGGGCTACGCCAACGCCGCCACCCCGCTGCTGCGCTGGTTCGCCGTCGGCGCACTGCTGCGGGTCGTGATGGAGACGTACTTCGCGGTGCTGCGCGCCCAGAGCCGTACCGCCGGACTGGCCTGGTTGCAGGGCCTGTTGTGCGTGCTGGTCCTTGGCCTGACGCTGCTGCTGCTCCCCCGCATGGGGCTGACCGGCGCCGGCGTCGCGGAGATCTCCAGCCTCGCCGTGATCGTCGCGATCGCCGCACCGAAGCTGTACCGGACCGTCAGGGCCAGGCCCGCCATGGGCGTCCCCGACGACGCGGCACCCGACGGGGACCTCGCCGACCTGGGGGTGCGCGAGGTCCCCGCCCGGACCGCACCGCACCGTCCGCCCGCCTGGGCGCTGGAGTCCGACACCCTCGCCCTGGGCCTCCACGTCGACTTCGACCACGTGGAGCGCCGCCCGGACGTACGGCCCGGACCGGGCACCCCGCCCGCCGGCACCGCCGCGGCGGACCCGGACCGGCCGCCCACCGGCCCTCACGGGCCGAAGGCCCTGGGGCTGCCGGTCGAGGAACGGGGACCGGCCGGCGAACGGGAGGTCGACGCCCCGTTCGGGACGGAGGAGCGCGCCGTCGTACCGGACGGCTCGTACCCCACCGGCGAGCCGGCCGGCGTACCGGAGGCGGCCTCCGCGGGCGCGGACCGGCCCCTCGTGCCGAGGGCCGCGGCCACGGCGCACGAGGCCGCGGAGGAGGAGGCCGTGGAGGAGGCCCCTCCCGCCCCGGACGGCCCCGCACCCTCCTGGCGGGAACGGCTCGCCCCCACCCGGACCGGCGTCCTGCTCGGTTGTCTGCTGACCGCCGCGCTGCTGCTGTACTGGGTGCCCGCGCTGCGCCTGGACGACTCCGACCTGGACCGGATGGGCGGCCTCGGCCTCGTGTCGGTGCTGCCGCTGCCGACCCTGGCCGGCGCCGCGCTGCTGACCGGGGTGTTCGCCGCGCTGCTGGGGCTGCGCCGCGAGCACCGGACGCTGCTGCTGGTGACCCTGGTCGCCACCGTCGTCTCCCTGCACGCGCTGCCCGCGGTGATCGAGAGCGAGCCGCGCTTCGCCACCGCCTGGCAGCACCTCGGTTTCATCGACTTCATCGACCGCACCGGGTCGGCCGTACCGGACCTGGACGCGCGCTGGAGTTGGCCCGGGTTCTTCGCGGCGGCCGCCTTCGTCGCCCGCGCCTGCGGTCTGAGCGACTTCACCGAGGTCATCCGCTGGTGGCCGCTGACCGTCCAACTGCTCTACCTGCCCCCCGTGTTCCTGCTGACCCGGTCGATGCGGGCGAGCTGGCGGGCCAGATGGACCGGTGTGTGGCTCTTCGTGCTCAGCGGCTGGGTGGGCCAGGACTACTTCTCCCCGCAGGGCTTCACCTACCTGCTGTACCTGGCGTTCGTGGCCATCCTCCTCGTCTGGTTCCGGGCGCCGCGGATGCTGTGGACCACGGTGCGGCCGGGCGAGGCGGAGGTCGAGCCGGTCGACCGGCGGCAGCGGGCGGTGCTGCTCCTGGTGATCATCGGCCTGTTCGCCGCGAGCGTCCCGGCCCACCAGCTCACCCCGTTCGTGATGCTCGGGGTGCTGGCCGTGCTTGTCCTGGTCCGCAGGTCCGAACTGCGCGGGCTGCCCGTGCTGTTCGCGGTGATGGCGGCCTTCTGGCTGGGTTTCATGGCCGAGCCGTACTGGTCCGGGCACTTCGACGAGCTGTTCGGCGGGGTCGGCGGGGTCGGCAGCAATGTCTCGACGTCCGTCTCGGGCCGGATCCAGGGCGGTGACTCGACCCACCAACTGGTGCTGTACGCACGCGTGCTGCTGGCCGGTTCCGTGATGACGTTCGCCTGCTGGGGCTGGTGGCGGCGGCGTGAGCACAAGTACCGGGAGCGGTCGCTGCTGGTGCTCACCTTCGTGCCGTTCCTCGGCTTCGGCATGCAGTCCTACGGCGGCGAGATGGCACTGCGGGTCTTCATGTTCGCCCTGCCCGGGGCCGCGCTGCTCGCCGCGCTGGCGCTGTTCCCGCGCACCGGCGCCACCGCGGAGGAACGGGACAAGGACCGGGTGAGCCTGGCGCCGCTCGCCGCGCTGATGGCGGGCCTGCTGCTGATGGGCGGGTTCCTGGTCGCCCGGTGGGGCAACGAGACCTTCGAACGGATCCGGCCCGGCGAGGTCGCGGCCATGGACTACGTGTACGCCCACGACCGGCCGACAGTGCGGCTGCTGTGGCTGAGCAACGACCCGGCCACCAACGTCACTCCGGCCATGCCGTGGGGCGCGCGGGACATGGAGCGCGTCGACTACGTGCCCACCCTGGCGCCGGCCGACCCGGTACTGGTCTCCGGGCTGGTCGACTCGCTGAAGGACGCGGGCCCGAACGCGTACCTGATGATCAACCGCAGTCAGGTGACGTATCTGCGGATGGACGTGGGCTACTCGGCCGCCTGGGAGTCGCGGCTCGTGCGCAACCTCGACGACCGGCGGGAGCTGAGGAAGGTCCTCGCCAACGCCGACGTGACCCTGTACGAGCTGCGCGAACGGCCCGCCGGTCCCGTGCCCGGGCCGCATCCGGGTCCGATCGGGCCGAAGGTGACGTGGACGCCGTGGTCGGTGGTCGGCGGACTCGCGGCCCTGGTGCTGACGGTGATGCTGGCGGCCCGGGAGGTCGTCCGGGTCGCGGTGCGGCCCAGTGTGCGCCGGCAGCGGTGGCTCCAGGGCAGCTTCTGGTTCTCGCTGCCGCTGCTGGCGGTGCTGTTCGCCTCGCTGGTGCAGCGGTTCCTGACACTGGGAGGCGGCTGAGCGGTCGGCGGGTGAAGCGGCTCCTGCGGGCTACCGCCGGAGCCACTTCACCTCGTACGCCCTCAGGTCGAAGCGCCGGCCGTCGACCTGCGCGCTGATCGTGCGGTTCAGGGTGTTGACGACCAGGACCGTCCGGTCGTCGGCCAGGACGCGCACGTTGGGCACGTCGTCCGGGGCGACGGACACCTTCTTGTACTCGGTGCCCGGCGGGAACGCCCGGCTGAAGCGGGAGACCAGGTCGTGCATGGGCAGCGCACGGCCGCCGCCGGACGAGTCCGTCGGGGTCCACAGGCAGCCGGGGCAGTCGCCCGTGCGGTTCTCGGGGTTCCAGTAGAAGCCGGTGGAGGCGCCGCCCCTGGCCATGGCGATCAGACCGGCGGCCTGGACGGCGACGCGGTGCGGTTCGGACCACTCCTTGCGGTCGTCGTTGCGGTCGGCGGGCTCGACGTAGTACTCGGCCCACCACAGCGGCAGCCCGCCCGTCCGCTGCCGCACCCAGCGGCCGACGTCGGTGAGCTTGTCGGTGGCCCGGAACTCGTCGGGCAGCAGGTCGTCGTCCTTGGTGTAGCTGGAGCCGTCCACGACGACGAAGTCGGCGCCCGCCTTGTGCTGGTTCCAGTAGGCGAAGGCGTCCAGGACGCGCTGGTCCATGGCGCCCCAGGGGCCCCGCAGGACGGTGGAGGCGTGCTGCTTCTCCCGCGGGTCGACGCTGTCCATGACCAGGTACGGTCCCCCCACCATGATCTTGGGGTCGACCTGCTTGAGCGCTTTGTGAACCAGGTTGTAGAGGTCTGTGTAGCCCTCGTAGTCCCAGCGGCCCTCGGCGTTGTTCCAGAAACCCTTGAACTCGTTCCAGACGATGAAGTGGCGTACGTCCGGGTAGCGCTTGGCGACGGTCGCGGCGAGGGCCGCGTAGTCCTTGTAGTGGCCGCGGGCCGGGGCGGTCTCCAGGGCCTCCTGGCTCCAGTCGGTGTTGTCCGCGCCGGCCCGGCCGCCCTTCATCCAGTCGGGCGCACAGCACAGCGTGATCACCGGGGTGCCGCCCGAGGCGCGGACGAAGTCGATCCGCCGGTCCAGCGCCTCGAAGTCGTAACGCCCCTTGACCGGCTCGGGGTTGTCGGCGCCCCAGCCCATGATCGCCTGGTTCTGCGGCAGGCCGCCGTCCTTCGACAGCAGCGCCTCGACCCGGCCGGTGGCGGCCGTGCTGCCCTCGTCGGCGCTGAACTGGGTGTGGGTGAAGCCCCAGCCGACGTCCGGCGCGTCCGCGTTGCGCGGGGTCGCCGGTGTGCCGTGCACCCTGTCGCCGTCGCGTGTGGTGCCCTCGGTGTCCGCCCCGCCGGGCAGCGTACTGAGCAGGGCCACGACCAGGGCCACCGCCGTCACTCCCACGCCGAGCAGCGCGGTGAGCCGCCACCGCCCCGCGCCCGGATTCCCCCCATGACGTGTCATCAAGGACCACAGTAAGGGCGGAAATCATCCGCGGGACAGGGTTCCGGCAGGCTCGGCCCACGACGGCCTCCGTCCGGGCGCCCGGACGGGACGCGCGGGGGAAACCGGGTGCGGACGGCGCCCGCGTGACAGATCATGGCGGCATGTCCGCGAACCCACACGACGCTCTGCCGATCCGGCTCACCGTCGACGACTCCGACTCGCCGTCCGACGTCGTCGACGCGCTGTTCCTCGGCCGCTTCGCGACGGGCGAGCAGCCGTACTCGCACGCGGTGAACATCGACCGTGTGCGCACCGGCGCCACCCTGCTGCCCGAGGACGCCCGGGTGCTGCGCGCGGCCCGCGACGACGACCGCAGCGCGACCCTCGCCGAGGGCGAGGGCTGGACCCTGCTGATCTCCCGGTGGAACCGCGGCGCCGACGTCACGGTCACCGCGACCAGCGCCGAGCTGGCCGCGAAGGTGCTGGAGGAGGCGACGGACGGCGCCGCGGACGAGCCGGAGCCGCAGCCGGAGAACGTGACGATGGGCTTCTGGTACGTCTCGCCCCGGCGCGGCCCGCACCGCACCACCCGGCAGATCTCGGCGGGCACCTGGGACGACGTCCGGGCGAACTACACGGCCCCGGTCGCGGACGCCATGGACCGGCTGATGAAGACGACCCCCGAGGACATCGCGGGCCGCCTGCTCCTGCTGCACGGCCCGCCGGGCACGGGCAAGACCTCGGCGCTGCGCACCCTGGCCCGGTCCTGGCGCGACTGGTGCCAGGTGGACTGCGTCCTGGACCCGGAGCGGCTGTTCAGCGACGTCGGCTACCTCATGGACATCGCCATCGGCGAGGAGGACACGGGGGGCAAGGGACGCTGGCGGCTGCTCCTGCTGGAGGACTGCGACGAGCTGATCCGCGGCGAGGCCAAGCACACCGCGGGCCAGGCGCTGTCCCGGCTGCTGAACCTCACCGACGGCCTGCTCGGTCAGGGGCGCAACGTGCTGGTGGGGGTGACGACCAACGAGGACCTGGAGCGCCTGCACCCGGCCGTGGTCCGCCCGGGCCGGTGCCTGGCCCGTATCGAGGTGGGCCGGCTGACCCGCCGTGAGGCGGTGAGCTGGCTGGGCACCGAGGAGGGGGTGGGCCGCGAGGGGGCGACCCTCGCCGAGCTGTACGCGCTGCGGCGGGGCACGTCACCGACGGCGCTGCCGGAGCCGCGCGAGGGCGCCGACGCGGGTCTGTACCTGTGACGGCCGCCAAGGCCTCGGTGCTTTGATGGGCGTATGACCCTGTTCGTCGGAACGTCGGGCTGGCAGTACAAGGACTGGCGGGGCGTGCTGTACCCGCCGGGGCGGCCCGCACGGCTGTGGCTGGAGGAGTACGCCGCCGCCTTCGCCACCCTGGAGGTCAACAACGCCTTCTACCGGCTGCCCGCGCGGGAGACCTTCGAGGCCTGGCGGCAGCGGGTCCCGGCGGACTTCGTGGTCGCGGTGAAGGCGAGCCGGTTCCTCACCCACATCAAGCGGCTGAAGGACCCCGAGGAGCCAGTGCACCGCCTGATGACGCACGCGGCGGGCCTCGGCGACCGGCTGGGCCCGGTGCTCCTCCAGCTCCCGCCGACCCTGCGCGCGGATCCGGAGCTCCTCGACGCCTGCCTGGCGTGCTTCCCGGCCGGCACCCGGGTCGCGGTCGAGCCGCGCCACGATTCGTGGTGGACAGCGCAGGTGCGCGAGGTCCTGCGGGCCCGGGGCGCCGCCCTGTGCTGGGCCGACGCCCACGCCCGACCGGTCACGCCGCTGTGGCGGACGGCCGACTGGGGCTATGTCCGCTTCCACGTGGGCCGCGCCCGGGCCTGGCCGCACTACGGCAGGCGGTCGCTGGAGACCTGGGTCGACCGGATCGCCACCACCTGGCCGGACGCGCGGGACGTGTACGCCTACTTCAACAACGACCCGACGGGGGCGGCGGTCCAGGACGCGGTGGTGTTCGCACGGGTGGCAAGGAGCGCCGGTCTGGCGGTGACCCGCACGCCGGCCCTGACCGGCGACCGGCAGAAGGTCCCACCGGGCCGGTGATGCCGCACGGCCGCCGCTCGGGGACGCCCTACCGCTCCTCGTAGGCCGCCCGCAGCGCGTCCCGCACGGCGGCGAGCGCGTCGTCCTCGGTGAGCCCCAGCCGCCGCACCCGCTCGGCGTACGCCTGGGCGGCGGCCGCCGCCTCCCGCGCCGCCGCCGAGTCCGCGGCGGCGACGAACGTGCCGTTGCGCCCCCGGGTCTCGATCACGCCGTCCGCCTCCAGTGCCCGGTAGGCCTTGGCGACCGTGTTCGCCGCGAGCCCGAGCGACTCGGCCAGCCCGCGCACCGTGGGCAGCCGGTACCCCACCGGAAGCACCCCCGACCGGGCCTGCTCGGAGATCTGCGCCCGCACCTGCTCGTAGGGAGGCGTTCCGTCCTCGATGTGGATCTTCAAGGTCACGCGGTGATTGTCCCGTACGCGTACGCGTACGCGCGTACGGCCCAGCGGAAAAATGGGAGGCGCCCCGCCGGTCCCCGCCGTAGCGTGCGCCACCATGACCGTGATGATCCGGGAGCTGCGCCCCGACGTGCCGGCCGACCTCGAGGGCTTCGCCCGTGTCCGGCACCTCGCGATGCCGTACATACTCGTCACCCCCGACTCGCTCGTCCACGACCTCACCCATCTGCACCCCGACGCCCACTACCGGCCCCTGGTCGCCGTGGCGGACGGCGAGGTGATCGGCACCGCGCAGGTGCACCTGTCCCACGACAGCACCGAGCCCGGCCAGGGCAACATCAACGTGTACGTGCATCCCGGGCACACCCGGCGCGGCGTCGGCACGCTCCTCGTACGGGCCGCCGAGGAGCACATGGCGACGCACGGGGCGGCCCGGCTGCACTCCTGGGTCCTGGACGAGCCGGGCAACCGTGCCTTCGCCCGGTCGCACGGCTACCGGCCCAGCCGCTCCGCCTACTTCCTGCGCCTGGACCTGGCCAACGGCACGCTTCCCCCGCTCCAGGACCCGCCCCCGGGCGTGGAGCTGCGCCGGGGCTCGGACTACGCCGACGACCCGCGTCCGCTGTTCGAGCTGGACGCGGAGACGACCGCGGACGAGCCGGGCGACGTGGACATCGAGTTCACCGACTTCGAGGCCTGGCTGGAGGAGACCTGGCGGCATCCGCTGCTGGATCTCGAGCTGACCTCGGTGGCGGTGGTCGACGGCCGTCCCGCGGCCTTCACCGCGGCCCGTACGGACGGCGGCGCCCGCTACAGCACCGGCATGACGGGCACCGCCTGCGCCTTCCGGGGCCGGGGCCTGGCCAAGCTCGCCAAGAACGACTCGCTGCACCGCGCCCGGGCCGCCGGGTACACGGAGGCGTTCACGGGCAACGACACCGGCAACGCGCCGATGATCGCGATCAACGAGTGGTTCGGGTACGAGGTCTGCGCGACGGAGGTGCGCCATGTCCGCGAACTCGGCTGAGCCCGGTGGTCCGCCGCACGCGCCGGAGGAGGTGGAGGTCGTCCTCGTCAAGGGCGGCCGCGTCAAGATCCGCTACCGGGGCGTGCTCGTGTCCGACGACGGCAGGCGCGTCACCGTCCGGGCGAAGTGGGCGGGCGAGGGCGTCCGCGACTTCGGCTTCGTGCGCTTCGAGCCGGGCGACGTCTTCACCGAGCACTACTGGCGCGACCGGTGGTACTCGGTGAAGGAGGTCCGCGACGCCGTGGGCGCGCTGAAGGGCTGGTACTGCGACGTCACCCGCCCCGCCACCCGCTCCGCCGCGGCACTGGTCGTCGAGGACCTCGACCTGGACCTGTGGCGCTCCGCCGACGGCACGGACGTACGGCGGCTGGACGAGGACGAGTTCCAGGCGAGCGGGCTGCCGCGCGCCGACCCCGGGGCCGCGGCCGCCGCCCTGGCGGCCCTCGACGAACTGGAGGGGCTGGCCCGCGCGGGCGGCTTCGGCTCGCTGCTGTCCTGACTTCCCGCGCCGGCCCAACACCGGCTCAGTCCGAGGCCACCACCGCGTACCGCTCGTCGTCCACCTCCCCGCCCCACAGCCGCGCATCGGCCGACAGTGACTCCAGGTGGATGTGGGAGGCGAGTGGCCGAAGAAGCATGGTCAGCCGGTCCGGGGGTATGCCGACGGGGGTGAGCGTGCCCCAGACACCCTCGATCAGGACGAGCCGGCCGTCCGGCCGCAGCAGTCCCTGCCAGTGCCGCAGCGCGCGGGCGGGGTCGGGCAGCGTCCACAGGACGTGCCGGACCAGTACGGCGTCGAAGCGCTGCCCGCCCACCGGCGGGTCCGCCGCGTCGCCGACCAGGGACACCGCGTCGTGGCCGGCGAGCTTCGCACGGGCCCGCTCCACCATCGCCGGGGACAGGTCGACGCCGGTCACCCGGTGGCCCTGCTCGGCCGCGAGGAGCGAGAGGCTGCCGGTGCCGCAGCCGAGGTCGAGGATCTCGACGGGGCGGTCGGGCAGCCAGCCGCGCAGCCGTTCGGCCCAGGCGGCCCGCACCCCGGGGTCGCGCAGCCCGTGATCCGGTTCCTCGTCGAAGACGGCGGCCTGGGCGTCCCAGTCCACCCCCGCCGCGCCGTCGTCGGTCGTCGTATGCGCACTCATGCACCCCAGAGTGACACCGGCCACTGACAACCGAATCGTGACAGCCGCCACAGACAGAACCGCACCGATGAGCAACTCTCGCCCGAAAGGTCCTGCCTCCGTACGAAGACGGATCAGGTAGGCCTCGAAGGAGGCAGCCATGCGCCGACTGACAGTGCAGAAGCCCCTGAGGAAGACGGACACCCGCCGCGTCCGCGAGGAGGCCGACGAGCGTCCCGCCGGGCGGCCCGAGGTCCGCAAGGACATCGCGCGTACCTGGTGGCCGGAGTCATGACCGGCGGCCGGCCCATGAGACGCGCCGACCTGAGCGCAGTCTCAGCGCTCCCTTAACGCGAGCATAAGGATTTCCCCGCACCGCCTCCGACCGGCGTTTTCGCGGTGCGTTGCGGCTAGCTTCTGACCACCCCCACGGGATCCGTCCCGCCATGTGTCAGAACAGCCGCCCCGAGGAGATTCCTGATGCCCGCACGTCGCACGGCCGCCGCTTGCGCCGTTCTCGGTCTTGCCCCGTTGGCCCTGACCGCGCTCGCCGCGGCGCCCGCGGCCGCGCACGGCTCCATGGGTGACCCGGTCAGCCGGGTGGCCCAGTGCTACGCGGAAGGCCCGGAGAACCCGGTGTCGGCGGCCTGCCGTGCGGCGGTCGCGGCCGGCGGCACCCAGGCGCTGTACGACTGGAACGGCATCCGGATCGGCGACGCGGGCGGCCGGCACCGGGAGCTGATCCCGGACGGCAGGCTGTGCAGCGCCGGCGCCGAGGAGTTCAAGGGCCTTGACCTGCCCCGCGCGGACTGGCCCGCGACGGACGTGCGCGGCGGCGCGTACACCTTCAAGTACCGCGTCACCGCCCCGCACAAGGGCACCTTCACGGTCTACCTCACCAAGCCGGGCTACGACCCGGCCAAGCCGTTGGCCTGGGACGACCTCGATCTGGCGCATCCCGTGGCGACGGCCACCGACCCGGTCGCCGCCGACGGCTTCTACACCTTCTCCGGCACGCTGCCCGAGCGGGCGGGCAGGCACCTGCTGTACGCGGTGTGGCAGCGCTCGGACAGCCCGGAGGCGTTCTACTCCTGCTCGGACGTCGCCTTCGGCGGCGGGAGCGGCGGCGCGTCCGGCGGCTCCGCCCCGGCACCGGCCGCCTCCGCGCCGACCGAACGGCAGATCGAGGACGGCGCCGTCCGGTCGTCGGTCGAGCACCACGGCCACGGGGACGACGACGCCCGGACCACGACGGACCCGGTGCCGCTCGCGTCGGCGGACCCGGCCGCGAGCCCGGCGTCGGACCGTGCGTCGGATCCGGCCGTGCGCTCGGCCGGGGACACGGCCACGGACCGTGCCGCACAGGCCGCCGCGGACGAGCCGAACCGGCCGCGGGCCGCCGGCAGCCCGGTGAACCTGGCCGAGACCGGCGGCGACGGCCGCACCCCGTACCTCGCGGTCGCAGGCGCGGCCGCCCTGGCGCTCGGCTCGGCGGCCCTGTTCGCCTCGGTCCGCCGGCGCGCCGCGGCCGGCGGCGGGCGGGCCCGCTGACACGGCCCGTCGAACGCGGGGCCTGTCCGGCGGCTCAGGCCGGGCAGGCCCCGGGGCACGTCAGCACGTCAGCACGTCAGCACGTCAACTGAAGACCGACGCGCAGGTGGTGGCGGTGGCGTGCGCCGGGTCGAGCGCGTTGGCCACCTCGTGGAAGGCGATGCGGTCGATCGTGCCGATCGCCACATGCTCGGACAGATCGACCGCGCACAGGTCCTGCAACAGGACGTTGCGCACGTCGGGGCCGGTCAGGTACTCGGTCCGCCACGGCGTGACCACCTCGTCGTACTTGGTGGCGATGACCGTGTAGTGCACGCCGGACACGGTGTCGCCGCCCTCGTTGAGCCTGGTGAGGAGGGCGGACCCGGCGATCTGGTCGGCGAGGCCGGGGGTGGCGGCCTTGAGCAGGTCGCTCGCGCCCGGGAAGTAGGGCAGCAGGTTGGTGAGACCGCTGAGGGTCGTGCCGTGGTTGTCGGGTGCGATGCCGACGAGGGCGTTCACCTTGGCGGCTCCGCCGAGGAACTTCAGGTAGTAGCGGGGCATCATCCCGCCCTGCGAGTGGCCGACGAGGTCGGCCTTGGCGGCGCCGGTCGCGCTGAGCACCTTGTCGACGAAGGCGGACAACTGCTCCGCCGACTTGTCGATGGGGCCGAGGCCGTAGAAGAGCGGGACTCCCGGCAACTGGCCGTAGTCGAGGGAGAAGACGCAGTACCCGCGGTCCTTCAGGTACGGAGCGAGGGACAGCCAGTTGTCGACGGAGTTGCCGAAGGTGCCGTGGACGAGGACGACGGGGCGGGGGTGCGCCGCGGAGGGCTTGCAGCTGTAGTTGTTCCAACCGCTGGTGGGAGCAGCGGCCGCGTGGGCGCCGGCGGCGGGGACGGTGGCGAGGGCGGCGGCCAGCAGCAGGGCGGCGAGTGGTCTGAGGGCGCGCTTGAAGGGCAGCATCGGGTGATCTCCTTGCGGCTCAAGGGAGGTGCGACGGCACTACGCCCTGTGATCCGGATCACGGGATGCTGTTCACTCGTCAAGTTACGGACGAGTAGCTCCAGTGGGAAGTTACGCGTCAGTAAAAACTTCAACCGGCAACCGGAGAAGGCCGGGAGTCACGCGGCCAGCGTGCCCGGCATCACCGCCCGCGGCCCGAACCGGGCTCGCGCGCGGTCCGCGACCTCCTCGATACGGCGGACCTTCTCGTCGACGGGGTCGAACGTGAGCTGGTGGGAGGCGTGTTCGGCGGATCCGAGGCCCTCGGCGCGCAGGGCGAGCCCGCGGACCCGGGCGCGCTGGAGCCCCAGCGCCTCGTACAGGGCGTACGCGGTCCCGGTCAACGCGGCCGAGTGCGCGGTCGGTTCGGCCAGCGTGCGGCTGCGGGTGGTGGCGGAGCAATCGGCGTAGCGCACGGTGAGGGTCAGGGTGCGGCAGACCTTGCCCAGGGAGCGCAGCCGGGAGCCCAGTTCCCCCGCGGCCGACAGCAGCGCCCTGCGGTGCCGGTCGGGGTCGAGTTCGTCCCGGTCGAAGGGGCGTTCCGCCGCGAGGATGGGGGTCCCCCCTGCTCGAGCGCAGCCGAGAGCTTGGGGGAGGGAAACGGCGTTCGGTACCACCCGGCCGCGGTCGACGCCGTTCGCCTTCTCGTGCAGTTCACGGCCCGCCTTCGCGCCCACCAGGCGCTGGAGGGTCGGCAGGGGCGCGGCGGCGACCCGGCCGAGGGTGTCGAGGCCGTACTCGTCCAGGGTGCGGGCCGTCGCCGCGCCGACGCCGGGCAGCGCGGTGACGGGCCGTTCGGCCAGGAACCCCGCCACGGCGTCCGGTTCGCCGGGCACCGCGCGCGTGAGTCCGGGCCGGGCGCCCTGCAGGGCCATGCGGGCCAGCATCGGGCCCGGTCCGGCGCCGATCACGCAGTCCACGCCGTGCAGCGCGAGGGCGCGGACCCGGATCACCGACGCCAGTTCGACCGCGTCGCGCCCGAAGTACCGTTCGGCGCCCAGCAGATCGGCCAGCGCGCCGTCCGGTGGCAGCGCCTCGACGACCGGGGTGAACTCCTCGAGGAGCCCGAGCAGCCCCGGCAGGGCGGCCTCGTGCATCGGCGGCAGCTGGAAACGTACGCAGAGAACCGTCATCCCGCACTCCCTGGACTCTGGTGCCACAACTTCCTTCCACCCGGCGGGCCTTCGCCCGCGGGGCGCAGATCGGCCCAGGGGTGCATCTCGTACCCCGTGGGCATGCGGATCGTCCGGCCGCGCGCGGGGGCGGCGCCGTCGCCGGGCCCCTCCGGTGCCGGTTCGGCCAGGCGCGCCGCCACTTCGTCGAGTCCGCCCTCGGCGCGCAGTTCGGCGAGTTCGGCGAGGTTCCAGGCGGCGGCGCCGACCACGCTGACGCTGCGCGGGCCGCGCCGCTGCACCACTCCGCGCACCAGCAGCAGCCAGGAGTGGAAGACGGTGTGCGCGCAGGCGTCGTGGGAGTCGTCGAAGAAGGCGAGGTCGACCAGTCCGGTGCCGTCGTCAAGCGTGGTGAAGACGACCCGTTTGCCGGACCGGATCGGCGGGGTCTGGGTGGCCGCCTTGGCGCCCGCGACCAGGACCGTCTCGCCGTGCCGTGCCTCGCGCAGCCGGCGTGCCGGGACCACGCCCAGTTCGTCGAGGAACGTCCGGTGGTCGTCCATGAGGTTCCGTGAGACGTCCATGGACAGTACGCCCAGCTCGGCGCTGAGCCGTTCGGCGTCGGACAGGTCGGGGAGCCCGGCCGCGGCCGTCTTCCTCCCGCCGGCCAGGGGCAGTTGGCCGCCGCCCGCGCCGCGTGCGCCGCGGTGCAGTTCGGTCAGGTGCAGTTGCAGGTCGCGGCGGTTGGCGCCGAACGCGTCCAGCGCGCCCACCTGGGCGAGCCGGGCGGCGACCGGGCGGCTGGGCCGGGCCCGTTCCCAGAAGTCGAGCAGCGAGGCGTAGGGCTGTCCGTCCGCGATCCGCGCCGCCTCGGCCTCGCTGATGCCGTGCACGTCGGAGAGGGCCAGCCGGAGTCCCCACCCGCCGGAGGAACCGGCCCTCGACTCAGACACCAGTTCGATACGGTGGGCGATGCCCGACCTGTTCACGTCCAGCGGCAGGATCGGCACCCCGCGCCGCCGCGCGTCCGCCAGCAGCAGCCGCTTCGGGTACATCCCGGGGTCGTGCGTGAGCAGCCCGGCGTAGAAGGCGGCCGGGTGATGGGCCTTCAGCCACGCCGACTGGTACGTCGGCACGGCGAAGGCGACCGCGTGCGCCTTGCAGAAGCCGTAGGAGCCGAACGCCTCGATCACCTCCCAGGTGCGGTGAATCGTTTCCGCGTCGTATCCCTTCGCCGCCGCGTGCTGCGCGAACCACACCTTGATCCGCCCCTGCGACTCCGGGTCGGACAGCCCGCGCCGCACCCGGTCCGCCTCGTCGCGTCCGCAGCCGGTCATCAGGTGCAGGATGTGGATGATCTGCTCGTGGAAGACGACGACCCCGTACGTCTCCTCCAGCGGTTCCTCGAGGTCGGGGTGCGGATAGCGCACCGGTGCCCGTCCGTGCCGGGCCTCGATGAACGGCCGCACCATGTCGGCGGCGACCGGTCCTGGCCGGAACAGGGAGATGTCGACGACCAGGTCGTGGAACGTGGCCGGCTGGAGGCGTCCGACCAGGTCGCGCTGGCCCGGGGACTCGATCTGGAAGCAGCCGAGGGTCTCGGCGGAGCGGATGAGCCGGTACGTCGCCGGGTCGCCGTCCGGCAGGGAGTCCAGGGCGATCCGCTCCCCCGTGGTCCGCGCCACCTCCGCGACCGCGTGCGCCATCGCCGACTGCATCCGCACGCCCAGCACGTCCAGCTTGAGCAGCCCGAGGTCCTCCACGTCGTCCTTGTCGAACTGGGACATGGGGAAGCCCTCGCCGCTGGTGGGCACGACCGGCGTACGGGACGGCAGTGAGGCGTCGGAGAGCAGGACACCGCAGGGGTGCATGGCGACCCCGCGCGGCAGGGCGTCCAGGGCCTCGACCAGCTCCCACAGCCTGCCGTACCGGTCCCGCTCCCCCGCCAGCGCCCTGAGTTCGGGCAGCTCGTCGAGCGCCGCGCGGGCGTCGCGGGCGCGGATGTGCGGGAAGGACTTGGCGATGCGGTCGATGTCGGCGGGGTCCATGGACAGGGCGGCCCCGACATCGCGGACGGCGTGCCGTACGCGGTACGTCTCCGGCATGGCGACGGTCGCGACCCGCTCGGTGCCGAACCTGCCGATGATCTGGCGGTAGACCTCAAGCCGGCGCGCGGACTCCACGTCGATGTCGATGTCGGGCAGGGCCGTGCGCCGCTTGGACAGGAAGCGCTCCATCAGCAGCCCGTGCTCGACCGGGTCGGCGTGGGCGATGCCGAGGAGGTGGTTGACGAGGGAGCCGGCGCCGGAGCCGCGGGCGGCGACCCGGATGCCCATCTCCCGTACGTCGTCGACGACTTGGGCGACGGTGAGGAAGTAGGTGGCGAAGCCGTGGTGGGCGATGATGTCCAGCTCCCGGTGCATCCGCTCCCAGTAGCCCCGGCGGCCGGCGTAGCCGCGCAGCACCATGCCCGCCGCCGCCCGGGAGGCGAGCACGCGCTGGGCGGTGCGGCGGCCGGCGCCGACGAGGCGCGGCTCGGGGAAGTGGACGGTGCCCAGGCCGAGGTCGTCCTCGGGGTCGACCAGGCACTCGGCGGCCGTGGCCCGGGTCTGTTCCAGCAGGCGGTGGGCGGCCCCGGGGCGGAATCCGGCGGCCTCCACGATCCGCTCGGCCGCGCGCAGCATGGCGTCCGGTTCCTTCAGCCAGGCCTCGCCCGAGTCCAGTTCCTTGGCCGGGTCGATGGGGACGAGCCGGCGGGCGGCGTCCAGCACGTCGGCGACCGGGCCCTGGCCCGGGTCGGCGTACCGGACGGCATTGCTGAGCACGGGCCGGATCCGCTGCTCGGCGGCGAAGCCGACGGTGCGGGCGGCCAGGCGCAGCGAGCCGGGTCCGGTGCCCGTGCGGCCGTGCCAGACGGCCTCCAGGCGCAGGGCGTCGCCGTAGGTCTCACGCCAGGGCACGAGGAGTCTCGCGGCCCGGTCGGGGCGGCCGGCGGCGAGGGCGCGGCCGACGTCGGAGTCGGGGCCGAGCAGGACGGTCAGACCGTCGGCGTGGTCGCCGGTCCAGGGCAGCAGCGGGGCGCCCGGGGACGGGGGTGCCCCCTGTGCGCGTGGATCCGCGGGTCCGGCGTGGGCGGCGGTGACCAGGCGGCACAGATCGGCCCAGCCACGGGCGCCGGCACGGGCGAGGAAGGTGGCGCGGGGGGCCGACTCGTCGACGAAGGCGCCTCCGCGCACCGGGGCGCGGCGCCGGTCCCGCCGTACGGGGTCCATGGTCTCCACCGCCAGCTCCACGCCGAACAGCGGGCGGACGCCCGCCGCCGCGCAGGCCTTGGCGAAGCGGACCGAGCCGGCCAGGGTGTCGCGGTCGGTGAGCGCGAGCGCGTCCATGCCCCGCTCCGCGGCGCGCTCGGCCAGCCGCTCCGGGTGCGAGGCGCCGTAGCGCAGGGAGAACCCGGAGGCGGTGTGCAGATGCGTGAAGTCCGGCATCCGCACCTCCCGCACTCGTGAGCGTCACCGCTCTCGAACATCCGTTCCCATCTCTCTCACCCCCACCATAAACCAATTTCCGAACGTCTGTGCGACATCTGTTCGAGCGTGTCCCACCTGCGCAAACGCCCGCAACCCGGAGCGCGAGGGGTGCGACGACCACGCGAAAGCCCCGCCCTCGTGAGGGCGGGGCTTTCGCCGGCCGCGGGAGGCCGGGGCCGCGATCAGCCGATCTGGGCGCCGGTCGCCGAGAGGGCCTCGGTGACCGGCTGGAAGAAGGTCACACCGCCCGAGGTGCAGTCGCCGCTGCCGCCGGAGGTGAGGCCGATCGCGGTGTCGCCGTCGAACAGGGAGCCGCCGCTGTCACCGGGCTCGGCGCACACATCGGTCTGGATCAGGCCGCTGACCGTGCCCTCGGCGTAGTTCACGGTGGCGTTCAGACCGGTGACCGTGCCGCTGTGCACCTGGCTCGTCGAGCCGCTGCGGGTCACCTTCTCGCCGACGGTCGCGTCGCCCGCCCTGGTGATCGTCTGCGTCGAGCCGTTGTAGAGGTTCACCGCGCTCGGGTGGTCGACGCTCGCGGTGTACCGGACCAGACCGAAGTCGTCGCCCGGGAAGCTGGACCGCTCGTTCTGGCCGATCACCGTGCCACCGGCCGACCAGGTGGAGATCGCCTCCGTGCAGTGGCCCGCGGTGAGGAAGTACGGCTGGCCGCCCTTGACCACGTTGAAGCCGAGCGAGCAGCGGCCGCCGGAGCCGGTGATCGCGTCACCGCCCGCGACGAAGGTCTTGAACTCCCCCTTCGACCTTCTGAGTTCGGCCTTGGCGCCGAGCCCGTCGACGACCTTGCCGAGCGTGGTCCACTCGGCCCCGGAGACCGTGCTGTCGGCGGTGACGACGACCTTGTTGGTCACGGGGTCCGTCGCCCACGAGGTGCCGGGGATGGCCGCGTCCTTCTCCAGCGTGGCGCGGGCGCCGGTCAGTTCGGCGAGGGAGTTCTGCACGACTCTCGCCGTGGCGCCCGCCCGCTCGACGGTCTCGGCGCTGCTCGCGTCGAGCACGTTCACCACGAGGCTCTTCGTCGTGGCGTCGTAGTACGTGCCCGCGGCGTCGGCGCCGAGGTCCCGCACGAGCGTCGAGGCAAGCTTTCCGGCCGCCGCGGACGAAAGGGTACGGACCTCGGGGGCCTTCGCGGGTTCACTGGCGTTCGCACTCTGGAAGGTGACTCCCGCGGCGAGCAGGGCGGCTACGCCCGCTCCCGCCACGGCCGCACGGCGTCCGGGCATGCGTCGGTGCTTCAACTGACGTCCTCCTGTGGGGGGATCGGCCCGGCAGATAGTGGGGACCCGACGGGCCGGAAGGCGGTTGAACGGCGCCCACTATTCCGACGCCCCCAGGGGCACACAAGGTCGAGTTCTGGACGTGTGTACGTCAACCGGCGTACTCCCCCTGCGTATCGGCCTGCACGCCGGAATCACCGCGGGAGAGTTCACGCAACATTCACAACGCAAACACCGAGGGCGGTGGGCAGGCGCCGTTCCTCGACGCCTAGCCCTGGCTCGAATCCGGCTCCTCGGGCGCGGGATCCACGCGGGGCTCGGGTGCCGGGGCCGCCGCGGGCAGTTGCTGTTGCGCCCTCTCCAGGAACCGCAGCAGTTCGACCGGGAAGGGCAGGACCAGGGTGGAGTTCTTCTCGGCGGCGACCGCCGTCACCGTCTGGAGCAGCCGCAGTTGCAGCGCGGCGGGCGTGTCCGCCATCTGCTGGGCCGCCTCGGCCAGCTTCCTGGACGCCTGGAGCTCCGCGTCCGCGTTGATGACCCGCGCCCGGCGCTCACGGTCGGCCTCCGCCTGCCGGGCCATGGACCGCTTCATCGTCTCGGGCAGCGACACGTCCTTGATCTCGACCCGGTCGATGGTGACGCCCCACTCCACGGCCGGGCTGTCGATCATCAGCTCAAGACCCTGGTTCAGCTTCTCGCGGTCGGACAGCAGATCGTCCAGGTCGCTCTTGCCGATGATGGACCTCAACGAGGTCTGCGCCATCTGCGAGACCGCGAAGCGGTAGTCCTCCACCTGGACCAGCGCCTCGGCCGGGGATGTCACCTTGAAGTAGACGACGGCGTCCACACGCACCGTCACATTGTCCCGGGTGATGCCCTCCTGGGCCGGCACGGGCATGGTGACGATCTGCATGTTGACCTTGTGGAGCCGGTCCACGACCGGGACGATCAGCGTGAGCCCCGGCCCGCGCACCTGGGGGCGCAGCCTGCCGAGGCGGAACACCACGCCTCGTTCGTACTGCTTGACGACCCGTGCCGCCGCCATCAGGCCCACCGCTCCGACGGACGCGAGCGCCACCCCCGCCGTCACCAGTTCCTCGACCATCACGGCCCCCAATCCGGCGCGGACGCACCGGGGTTCACGGTCCTTCGACCGTAACCCGCGCCGCGCCCAAGGGCGAGCCCCCGCACGCCGGTTGCGTGCGGGGGCTCCTCGCTGTCGAGCGCGGGGCGGGCGCCGGGCCGCGCGCATCGCGGCCCGGCACAGGGGGAGATCAGCCGATGTGGACCCCGTACGCGCTCAGCGCGGCGGTGACCGGCTGGAAGAAGGTCGTGCCGCCGGAGGTGCAGTTGCCGCTGCCGCCGGAGGTCAGACCGTAGGCGATCCCGCTGTTGGAGTACAGCGAGCCACCGGAGTCACCGGGCTCGGCGCAGACCGTGGTCTGGATGAGGCCGTTGACGATCTCGCCGTTGCCGTAGTTGACCGTCGCGTTGAGCGCCGTGACCTTGCCGCTGTGGATGCCGGTCGTCGAGCCGCGCCGGTAGACGGTGGTGCCGACGGACGGCGTGGCCGCGCTGGTGATGTTCACGCTGCCGACGGCGCTCGGATGGGCCACCGAGGAGTTGGTGTAGCGCACGATGCCGTAGTCGTGGCCGGGGAAGGAGGAGCCGGCGGTGGTGCCCAGCGTGGTCGAGTGGGAGGAGTTCGACCACCAGGTGCCCGCGCCGTTGGTGCAGTGACCGGCGGTCAGGAAGTAGGAGTTGCCGCTGTTGTCCTTGACGTTGAAGCCCAGCGAGCAGCGCCAGCTACTCGCATAGATGGCGTCGCCGCCGGAGATGAGCTTGTTGAACTTCCCGGAGGTGTGCTTGATGGTCAGGGCAGCGGAGTTGGTCCCCGCCTGCCGCTGGATCCGGGCGATGTCGGCCTGGGAGACCGTGCTGTCGACGGTCACGACGACCCGGTTGGTCTTGCTGTCGACGGCCCAGGCGGTGCCCGGGATGTCGGCCTTGAGCACGGAATCGCTCGCGGTGGTGAGCTGCGCCGCACTGAAGGTGGTGGGGGTGTCGGACGCGCTCGCGTTGGGGACGGCGAACGCGGCTGCGGCCACGAAGCCGGAGGCGACGGCAATCAGCCGGGTCCGTCTCGTCATGCCGCCGAGGGGAGTGGTGCGCTTGATCCTCACTTGTCGTTCCTCCACATAAGGAAGTCGGGGGCCCGCGTGGGGTCGGGGCCCGTGAGGCGCAGTCAGCGGACGGCTGTTCGGATTCCGAACATGCCGTGCCCCTGACAAGCGCTGTGGGGGAGTATTCGGCCGAACGACCGGTCGGCGCAAGGGCGCCTTTCGGCCGTGCGACCATGTGCGATTCGAGTGAACCAAGAGTGATCAGGGCTTATTGACGTGTGGTCGGCAACGGGTGAACGGCCTCGGGCCGGACCGCGTTTCCCGGCCATGGTCACAACGTCGTTGCCACCACGCCCCATATGGCCTCGCGACGCCGTCCGGCCTGGCACTCTCCCAGGTCGGCCCGGAGTGCCGGCGCCGGTCGGGCGTCGTCGGCGGCGTGCCGCACCCGGCCGCCGAAAGGCCGCTCGGCGAGGGCCGGTTCGCCCGCCCCGGCAGCGGCGGCCGCGACCGCCCCGCCCTCGGCCGTCCAGGCTCGGGGGATGTCCGGAATTCGACGCTCCGGATGGCCCCCGAGCCCGGACGCGCCGATCGGCGCGAGCGGGTCGCGAAGCGCCGGCGCCGCCTCCAGGCGGTGCCGGCGCCCCTGCTTCCACTGGTCGGATAGGTCCATCATGAGATGAGCCCTTCCATGCGCGGCACGGCGGCCAAACCCCGCCGCCGCCCACCGCACGGCCCCGAAGCCCGTGGCAGGCCGGCCGCGACCGCGGTCAGCAGTCGCAGCACGAGCAGTCACAGTTGCAGCAGTCACAGCACTCGCAGCAGTCGCAGGCGTCGCCGCACGAGTCGCAGTTGCAGCAGCCCGAGCGCTTCCTGCCCGACCACGGGCCCTCGAACTCGTCGGCGCAGCACACCTTGCAGGTGCAGCACAGCCCGACGGCCGCCACGCACCCGGCCCAGAACCCGCGCCCGGCGGGCCGCGGCGGCTCACCGCCCCCGGCGTACGGGTGGCCCGGCCGGTTCGGATCGTGCGGAGCCTGCGGGGCGTACGGCCCCTGCGGCGGACCGAAGGCCCCCTCGGGCGCGTGCCCGCAGGACTCGGTGCCGAAGGCGCGGTCGACGGAGCGCCGGAGTTCGTGCACGAGCAGTCGGTGGGCGAGCCGTCCGTCGCCGAACTCCACCTCACTCAGGGCGAGCCGGATGCCGTGCACCGCGTCGTCGGCGAGCCGGCGTGCCTCGCCGAGCGGAGTTCCGGTGGCGGTGAGCGGATTCCAGGCGCCGGTGGCCGCGTCGGACGCGCGGTCCTCCACGGCGTCCAGGAGGTGCGCGAGCCGCCCGAACAGGCGCCCGGCCTCGGCGAGCGGGGCGGCGTTGCCCGGCCGCCCGGCGAGGACCGCGGTGTGCGCGAAGGCCGCCGCGGTCGCGGTCTCGGTCGGCTCGGTGACGACGAGGACGGACGTCCCGGGTCCGGCGAGCGCCTCGACGCCGGTCTGCCGGTCCACCGCGTCCAGGAGGACGGCGGTGTCGAATCCGACGCCGGCTCCCGTACGGGCGCCCGCCCGGCTCCAGTTGTCGGCGACCCGGCGCGCGGCGAGCGCCACCGGCCGGCGCGCCAGCAGTCCGTCGCCGTCGGCCACGTGGTCGCGCACCTTGGCCGAGGCCAGTACCAGGGAGACGGCCGCGGCGAGTCGCGGCCCCTCCCCCAGGGCGACGGACGCGGTGCGCATCCCGCGCAGCGGGCACGGCCCGGCGGTGCGCCGCAGGCCGGCGGCCCGGCCGGTCTTCTGCGCCTGAGCCTCCGTCAGGACCGAGACGAGCAGCCCGTCGTAGTTCGTCACGACCCGCGCGAACTGCCCGTGGCCACCGCGCAGGGCCAGGCACAGTCCGCACAAGTGGGCCATCCACTCGGCGCCGAGCCTCTCACCGAGCCGGTGGCGACAGGGCCTGACGATTCCGAACACGACCATCCCCCTTGGTGTGCAGAGCGTGGAGTCGCGGCATCGTATCGACCCCTTCGTTCACTCGTACGCCCCGTCCGTCACCCATGTGCCGAGAACAATCATATTTCACTCTCAGTCAGCAGTCGTGTAGGTCGGAACCCTTGGGGCACACGGGCTCTCGACGTATTAGCCGTGCACCAGTACCGTCACAAACCCCCCGTGCGGCGTGCGTTCACTTGGCGCGTTGTCAGCATCATGGATGACCATAGGGATGCGGAATGCAGGAAAGACCGCTGTGAGAGGAGGCGTCCATGGGATCGGTACGCAAGGCGAGTGCGTGGCTCGGCCTCGTCGACGACAACGATGACGAGCGCTACTACGACGACGACTACACGGAGGGGACCGAGTCCGGGGACGCCTGGGTCACCGATCCCCGCGTGAAGGTGGCGGCGGACACGGCAGAGGACAAGGGCCGCCGGATCGGCACGGTGACACCGGACAGCTTCCGGGACGCCCGCGCCATCGGCGAGCTGTTCCGGGAGGGCGTGCCCGTCATCATGAACCTGACGGCCATGGAGGCCTCCGACGCCAAGCGCGTGGTCGACTTCGCGGCCGGGCTCGTCTTCGGTCTGCGCGGTTCCATCGACCGCGTGTCCACACGGGTGTTCCTGCTGTCCCCCGCCGACACCGAGATCGTCAACGGGGATCCGGCGGTGCACCGTTCGGACGGGTTCTTCAACCAGAGCTGAGGCAGGGCCGTACACCGGCCCTGCCCCGTTCGGTGCTCACCGGAAGGCGTCGAGCCCGGTGAGCGCCTTGCCCAGCACGAGCTGGTGCATCTCGACGGTGCCCTCGTAGGTGAGCACCGACTCGAGGTTGGTCGCGTGCCGCATCACGGGGTACTCCAGGGAGATCCCGTTCGCGCCGAGAATCGTCCGCGCCGTACGGCAGATCTCGATCGCCTCGCGCACGTTGTTGAGCTTGCCGAAGCTGACCTGCTCGGGACGCAGGCGGCCGGCGTCCATGCGCCGCCCCAGGTGGTGGGCGAGCAGAATCCCCTTGTGCAGTTCGACCGCCATGTCGGCGAGCTTGGCCTGGGTGAGCTGGAAGCCGCCGATGGGCCTGCCGAACTGTTCCCGCGAGACCGCGTAGTCGAGGGCGGACTCGAAGCTGGAGCGGGCCGCGCCCATGGCGCCCCAGACGATGCCGTAGCGGGCGTGCGACAGACAGCCGAGCGGTCCGCGCAGCCCGGTGGCCTCCGGCAGTACGGCGTCGGCGGGCAGCCGTACGTCGTCCAGGACCAGTTCGCTGGTGACGCTCGCCCGCAGCGACCACTTGTGCTTGATCTCCGGGGCGGAGAAGCCGGGGGTGCCGGCCGGCACCAGGAAGCCGCGGATGCCGTCCTCGGTCCGCGCCCAGACGACGGCGACGCCGGCCACGGAGCCGTTGGTGATCCACATCTTGCGGCCGTTGAGGATCCAGTCGGTGCCGTCGCGCTTGGCGTGGGTGCGCATGGAGCCGGGGTCGGAACCGTGGTCGGGCTCGGTGAGCCCGAAGCAGCCGATCACCTCGCCGGCGGCCATGGAGGGCAGCCACCGCTGCTTCTGCTCCTCGCTTCCGAACCGGTGGATGGCGTACATGGCGAGCGAGCCCTGCACCGAGACCAGGGACCGGATGCCGGAGTCGGCGGCCTCAAGCTCCAGGCAGGCGAGCCCGTACTGGACGGCGGTGGCGCCGGCGCAGCCGTACCCGGTCAGGGACATGCCGAGGGCGCCGATGCTCCCGAGCTCGCGGGACAACTCCCGGATGACGGGCAGCTCGCCCTTCTCGTACCACTCGGCGACATGCGGCAGGACACGGTCGGCGGCCCACTGGCGCATGGTGTCGCGGACGGCCAGGTCCTCCGGCTCCAGCAGGTCGTCGATCCCGAGCGGGTCGGCGGGGTCGAACGGGGGCAACGGGGACGACTGCGAGGACATGAGGACACCCTCCGGCAACGGCAACTGAAACTACCACCGCTAGTTTTGCGACTCCGGCCAGACGTTACGACGCGGAGCCGTCCACGTCCAGCCTGCACCGCCCGCGTCCAGGCTGCGCCTCCGCCCGCCGCGGGCCGCCGTAGGGCGCCGCAGTGCCGCCGTGGGAAAGAGAGGCGCTCACGCCGAGACGCGGGGCCGTTCGGCCTCCCGCTGCGCGGGCAGTTCGACCGGCGGCTCCTCACAGTGCATCACCCGCGGCAGCCGCAGCGCCATAACCGCCCCCAGCAGCAACAGCCCCGCACTCACCAGCAGCGTCACATGCAGCCCGTGCACGAAGGCGTCCCGTGCCGCCCGCCGCAGCGCGGCCCCGACCGGCCCGCCGAGCTGGTCGGCGACCCCGTAGGCCTCCCCCAGCGAATTCGCCGCCGCCCCGGACGCCTTCGCCGGCACCCCCGGCACATCGGCGAGCCCGGGCGCGTAGGCCGCGTTCATCACCGTGCCCAGCAGGGCGATGCCCATCCCCGCGCCGAGCTGGTACGACGTCTCCCCGATCGCGGCCGCTCCGCCCGCCTGCGCGGCCGGCGACTCGCTCAGCATCGACTCGTACGCGCCGAACAGCGTCATCTCCAGACCGAAGCCGAGCAGCGCGAAGCCGGCGAGGAGCAGCCCCGGGTTGTCCCGGCCGCCCATCGCCGTGAGCAGCACCACCGCGGCGGCGGTCACGCAGAAGCCGAAGCTCACCATCCGCCGCGGTCCGAACCGCCGCAGCATCCGCGCCCCGGCCAGTCCGGCCGCCATCGCGGCGAACGTCAGCGGCAGCAGCCGCAGCCCCGTGGCCAGCGGCGAAAGTCCGAGCACCAGTTGCAGGTACTGCGCCGCGATCAGTTCGAGGCCGACCAGCGCCAGCATGGCCAGCACGATGCAGCCCACCGACGTGCTGAACGCGGGGCGCGCGAACATCCTGAGGTCCACCAGCGGATGCGTCCGCCGCCGCTGCCGCCGTACGAACGTCACCAGCAGCGCCGCGCCCACGACCAGCGGCCCCACGGTGAGCACGCTCAGCGCCGTCTCGCCGCCGCCGAGCCGCTTCACGCCGAGCACCACGCCGAACAGTCCGCCGGCCGCCAGCAACGCGCCGACCACGTCCCAGGGACCGTCCCGGTCGCCGGTCGACTCCGGCAGCAGCAGCCGGCCCACCGGCAGGCTGACCAGCATCAGCGGAATGTTGACGAGGAAGACCGAGCCCCACCAGAAGTGTTCGAGCAGGAAGCCGCCGAGCAGCGGTCCGACCGCCGCGCCCACCGCGGCGACCGCGCTCCAGATCCCGATCGCCAGCGCCCGCTCGCGGCGGTCCGGGAACACCTGCCGCAGGAGCGACAGCGTGGCCGGCATGATCATGGCGCCGCCGACGCCGAGCAGCCCCCGCGCGAAGATCAGCATCTGGGGGTTCGGGGCGAACGCCGCCACGGCGGAGGCGATGCCGAAGAGGGTGTAGCCCAGCAGCAGGATCCTTCTGCGCCCCACCCGGTCGCCCAGGGTGCCGAACAGGATCAGCAGCGAGGCGCAGACAAGGGGATAGGTGTCGACGATCCAGAGCAGTTCGATGGCGCCGGGCCTGAGGTCCTCGGTGACCGCGGGCACCGCCACGTGCAGCACGGTCGCGTCCACCGCCACCAGCAGCAGGCTGACGCAGAGGACGACCAGGACGACCCAGCGGTTGGCACCGGCCCCGGCCGCCCGACGGCGCAGCCGGTCGGCGGCCGCGGTCGTCCCGGACATGTACGTACCTCCCAGATGAACCCTCGCGTTCGGCGGTCCGCGGGACGGGGACTCCCCGCGGCTCGGCCGGAGCGGAGCGGTGGCCCCCGACCTGCGCGTCGACGTGCGAGTGACACATCAGCGTACGCTCATTCGCCCGGATGGCGCGTGGCCCACCTCTCAGAGCGCCGCCGAACCCGTGTGGCGTACGCCACTCCGCTTGCCCGTGGATCCTCCCTGCGGGCCTGGTGAGCGGCCCGTGGGCGTGCCCCGGTGGCGGCTCCGGTTTCCGGCAGCGCCGATAATCGAGTCCGTGAGCGATCTTGCGACGCACGTGGCGGCAGCACGTGCCGGGGCCCTGCGCCGGGCCGCCCCGGCGCTCCTCGGGTACGCCGCCGTGCGCGCGCTGGGCCTGATCACCCTGGCGCTGTGGAGCGCCGAGCGCGGCAAGAGCTGGTACACACTGCTGACCGCCCGCTGGGACTCGCTCTGGTACACCCGGGTGGCCGGGGGCGGCTACGGCTACGAGACACACCTGCCGAACGGGGACGTGCACTCGAACCTGGCCTTCTTCCCGCTGCTGCCCTGGCTGGAGCGGCTGCTCGCGGCGGTGAGCCCGCTGTCGCACGCCGACGCGGGCTTCGCCGTCAGCCTGGCGGCCTCGCTCGCCGCGGTCTGGGGGATCTTCGCGGTGGCCGACCACGTGTACGGCCGCGAGGCCGGCGTCGCCGCCGCACTGCTGTGGGCGGTGCTGCCGGTCGGGATCGTGCAGTCGATGGCCTACAGCGAGTCCCTGTTCACGGCGCTCGCCGCCTGGGCGCTGTACGCCGTGCTCACCGGCCGCTGGGTGACGGCGGGCGCCCTGGCCCTGCTGGCGGGGCTGACCCGGCCGGTGGGGCTCGCGGTGGTCGCCGCGGTGTGGGTGGCGGCGCTTGCCTCGTTCGTGGGAGACCGGAGCGCGACGGCGGCGGACGACGCGCGGGACACGGGGCACGCCCCGGCCCTCGCCGGGCACGCCACCGCCCGCCGCCTGCTCGGCATGGCGCTCGCCCCGCTCGGCGCCGCCGGTTACGTCCTGTGGGTCGGCCACCGCACCGGCAAGGGCCCGCTCGGCTATCTCGACGTCCAGGCAGGCTGGCGCAACGGCTTCGACGGCGGCTACGCCTTCGCCCGCTTCGTCGCCGACAAGTTCACGTCCTTCCCCTCGGCCCTCGCCGGGATCGGGCTGATCGCCGGGGTCGCCGGGGTGATCTGGCTGTACGTCGTCGGCGTACGGCAGCGGCAGCCGCTCGCGCTGCTGGTCTACTCGGGTGTGGTGACCGCGCTCGCCCTGTGCGCGTCGAGCTACTTCGGCTCCAAGCCGCGTCTGCTGCTGCCCGCCTTCCCTCTGCTGCTGCCGCTCGCGTCGGCGCTCGCCCGGACGCGCGTGGCCCGGTCGGCGCTCGTCGTGGGCGGCGTCGCGGTGGCCTCGGCGGTCTACGGGGCGTTCTGGCTGAACGGCTCCGGTCCCCCGTGAGCGGTGCCGCCCTGCCGAGCGCGCACGGAATTTCCATCCAGGCGTTCGGTCAACGCATTCATAAGCGCCGCATAAGCGTTCACCGGAATGATCAAAGGAAATGCGGGACGGGTTCGTTCGTGATTGCGGATTCCGTGGATATAAAGCCCCGTTGAGAGCAATCCCACATCACGTGGTCATCACAAATCACGTGCTTCGTCAGGGAACACACCTCACTCGCTGTAACGTCGATTGGGTGCGTACCGAACGAACCCTCACCCGCCTGGACCGGGTGTTCGCCAGGCTGGACCGTGAGCCGCAACGGCCGGCGCACATCGACATGCCGCGAATGAGCCGCCACCGGTTCGTGCTCTTCTCGGCGACGCTCGCCTTCTACCTGGCGATCGTCTGGGCCGTGGTCACCACCTCCTGGCTGGTCCGGCTCGACTGGCAGGTCATGTTCTTCCGGCCGTACCAGCAGTGGCCGCAGATCCACGCGTTCCTCGACTACTACGTGGTGCTCGGCCAGCGCGGCCCCACCGCCGTGATGGTCTGCGCGTGGCTGGGCTGGCGCTCCTGGCGGCAGCACACACTGCGCCCCCTGCTGACCCTCGCCGCCTCGCTGCTGCTGCTCAACGCCACGGTCGGCGCCGCGAAGATCGGCATGGGGCGTCTGGGACCGCACTACGCGACCGTCATCGGCTCCAACGAGATGGGCCTCGGCGGCGATATATTTCCCAGCGGCCACACCGCCAACGCCGTGGTGACCTGGGGCATCCTGGCCTATCTGGCCTCCACCCCGAGAGCGCGCCGCTGGCTGTCGGCGCTGTCCGCGGTGACGGCGCTCGGCGTCGGCCTGACCACGGTGTACCTGGGGACGCACTGGCTGAGCGACGTGCTCCTCGGCTGGGCCGCGGGGCTGCTGATCCTGCTGGCGCTGCCGTGGTTCGAGCCGCTGATCGCCCGGACCGAGGTCGCCCTGTTCGACCTGCGCGACCGCTGGCGCGCCCGTCGCGGCCGCCGGACGCCGGTGCCCGCGCCCGCCGCACCGGTCGGCGCCCCCGTCGTGCTCACCCCGCGTTCGGCGGCCTCGGACGAGACCCCGGCGGCCCACGGGACGGTCGGCGCCGGACACGCGTCCCGGACGCCGCCCCACCTCGCCCAGGGCCGGCACCCGAGCCGCTCGGAGCGCACGCCGGTCACCCCGGCCGGCAGCCGCAGACCGCCGCACCCCGAGCGGGTCACGCGCAACACGGCGTCGGCGGCCCGCCCCCTGACGGGCAGTTGACGGTGTGCCGCCGCGGGGGCCGGGAGCGCCCGCGGCGGTTCAGCCCTTCCAGGACCGTGCCACGCGGCCGTCCCTGACCTCGAAGTTCAGCCGTCCGAACCGGTACTCCATGGTGATGATCGCGCCCGGCGGCAGTGACCGCACCGTGCTCCAGCCCCGTTCACGCGCGAGCCGTTCGGCCTGTCCGGCCTCGAGGCCGACATAGGCGTCGGGGTTGTCCTGGGGTTCCGCCGGCGTACTGGGATTCGATGCCATACCGCCACGCTAGGTGCCGGGCCGCCGCGAGGAAAGCCCGGCCCGACACACGGGTCACTTCAGCCACTTCACTCGCTCCTGTCACGTTTCTGTCACAGGCCCCAACGCCCGGAGCGGTCTCAGCGCGTCACACGTACGGGCGGTTCCGTCCCTCTTCCGCGATCGCGCGGACACAATTTCCGGCAGCCGGGACAGCACCGGTAAAAGCCCCGCCGAATGTGCCGTGAGAAGCGTTCCCGGACCTCCCCCGGACCGCCTCGCATTCGGAATCCGCAGCCGCACCGGGGAGTCGGCACGGCAGAGGAATTCGGCCGTGCCGGAGCCTGCGCCCCGCCGGACGGCACCAGGCCCCGCCCGGTCGGTGGACCGGACGAGGCCCGGTGCCCTTGGCGCGAGCCCGAGCGGCTCAGATCTCGAGGCGCTGGCCGGGCACGATCAGGTCGGGATCGTCCCCGATGACGGACCTGTTGACGGCGTGGAGCCGCTGCCACGTGGTGCCGTGCCGCGCGGCGATGCCGCTCAGCGTGTCCCCCGCGCGCACGGTGTACTCGCCGCGGGAGGCACCGCGGCCGGTGTGGCCCGCCTCGCGCGCCGGCGCCGTCGCCGGCCGCCGCGGCGGGACCGCGTTCCGTGCCCTTGGCCGGCCGCCCCCCTGGACCGGCTTGTCCGCCGACTTCCGTGCGCTCCGCGCCGATCCCTCGGTCGTGTTCCCCGTACCCGGTCCGGCCGCGGGTGCGCTGCCGTACGCTCCGGCCCGCGCCGAGCAGACCGGCCACGCCCCCCAGCCCTGGGCCTGCTGGACCCTGGTGGCGACGGTGATCTGCTGGGCCCTGGAGGCCCGGTCGGCGGTGGGCGCGTAGGCCGTGCCGCCGTAGGCGCGCCAGGTGCCGGCGGCGAACTGGAGCCCGCCGTAGTAGCCGTTGCCGGTGTTGATGTGCCAGTTGCCGCCGCTCTCGCACCGGGCGATGCGGTCCCATACGCCGCCGTCCGCCGCGTGGGCGTCGCCGGTGGCTGCCAGCAGCCCGAGCGGGGCGAGCAGCGCCGCCCCGGCGAGAGCCGCCGTCGTCCGTGCCCTGCGGGCGTTGTCGCGCATGGTGTCGTGGCTCTTATCGGCACATTCGGACATGTGGATCCCTCTCGGAACACCCGGGGTCCCCCAGGGCGGGCACGCCCTCCGCGCATGGACGCGGTCGGCGTGCTCGCCCCGTCCGCCGGACGCGGCCGGGCCGATTCGTGCTCGGCCCGGTGCGGTCGGCGGACGTTCCCGAGCGGTGCTCGTTGCACACGGCTGAGGAATGTAAGGAGCGGGCGGAGCCCGGAGCAACCAACGGCCCGTTGTGCCAGGCCAGTTCGCCGTTACCGGCGGTATCGGCATTTTTCGGCCACCCACTTCATTCGCTGATTTCGTGATTTTTCGACCACCCGCATCGGTGATCTGTGACTCACTTCACCGGCCCAACCCCCTTGCACTTGGAGGGAGTTGACCGTGAGTGCCGGATTCCGCGCGTGGCGTCACCCTCCGCACGGGATGGTTCGATTCCGTTCGCCGGAGGGCGTGACTCCCGCCACAGATCGCCCGTTGTCTTCTTCATGAGCCGGGTCCCTCCCGGTTCATGGGCCGGGAGCCACCCGGCTCCGCCACGTACCGCATCCCGAGGGAGCCACCCGTGCCGCGCATGCTCGACGTCAGTGACGCCGTACGCGCCGAGATCGGCGACGAAGAGGCCGACCGGCTGCTCGCCGGACAGAACGCCCCGGGCAGTTACGACTGCACGTCCTGCCGCACTCCCGGCGATTCCGAACAGGAGCGCACCAGCACCGTCCTGTTCGTCGGGGACGAGACCGCCGTCCTCGCCTTCGCCCACGCCACCTGCCTGCCCTCGCAGGTCGTCCAGGTCACCGAGGAGCAGCTGCGGGGTGCGGTCCGCTCCATCCACTCGGACACGAACCCCTCCGGCAGGGTTCCGGAGCAGGCCCCGCCGCAGTGGTCCACGACCGAGCAGGCCGCGCCGCAGAGGGCGGTGCCGGAACAGGCCGTGCTCGGGGTGACCAGCGGACTCGTCCTGATCGCCGGGGAGTTGCACCCCGCCCTGGTGGTCGAGCCGACCGCGCCCATCGTGCGTCCGGGCTCGCTGGGCGCCGGCGACGAGTTCCTGTCGCTGCTCGTGGAGCAGGGCTACGTCCCGGTGACCGAACTCGCCGCCGTGCCGCCGGTGCTGCACGGCTGGTCGGTGCTGCTCGCCATGGGCCAGCTGCACGCCGTCCTCCAGCCGCAGGCAGGCGGCGGCCAGCCGGTGGCCTGGTGGCAGGCGCACCAGCCGCTCCAGGTCACCGACGGCTGGCGGGCGGCCGCCAACAAGCACCAGCAGGTGATCATGTTCGCGGCGCCGGTCGGGTCCATCGGCCGTCAGCCGCGGGAGGACCTGCTGCGGGACGCGCTGGACAAGGCCGCGGCGAGCGGGCGGCTGGTCGCGGCGACCCTGCCCCTCGCCGGGACCTGAGCCGCATCCCTTCCGGTTCGGGGTCGTTTGGAGATACGTGCACGCATATGACGTTCCCCGCCGCCAGTTCTATCCGCCGCTCCCTCCCGCAAGCTCCCGACTGCGCTCGGGCAGGGAGGTACCTCCACCGCGGGCACCTCAGGATCATCACGGCGGCCCCTCGGCCACGCCGATCTACGACGCGCTCTACGCCGAGTTCGTCACGTCCTACCGGACTCTGCCGGGCGACCGCAGCGGCGAGGAGGATCTGGGCTTCGTAGCGTTCGGGAACCTGCCGCACGACACGGGCTCCACCGTGTACGACGCCTACAGCCTGGGGGCCTACAGCACCCGCCATGTCACGGGCCGGCAGCAGGCGCAGTGGCAGCGGGTCGGGACGATCGGGCGGCAGGACACCGGGATGCATCACGTTCCGGCGGCCCTGCCGCCCGCTCCGCGTCGCGGAATCTGATCCGGGGGGGGGGGGGGGGGGGGGGGGGGGGGGGGGGGGGGCGGCGCGCCCCCCCCCCCGCCCCGCGGGCCGGGGCCCCCCCCCCCCCCCGGCCGCGCGCCACGCCCACACGAACAAAA
>NZ_JBIBWH010000007.1:0-34728 GCF_043081205.1 Streptomyces sp. NPDC014889 | reverse complement strand
GGCGAGGCCCTGCGGGTGGGGTTGGGGGCGGGGGGGGGGGGGTTTTGGGGCGGGGGGGGGGGGGGGGGGGGGGCGGGGGGGGGGCGCCCCCCCGGCCCCCGCCGCCGCTACTTCTTCTTCGCGCCGCGCTTCTCGCGCACGCGCACCGAGATGTGGATCGGGGTGCCGTCGAAGCCGAACTCCTCGCGCAGCCGTCGCTCGATGAACCGCCGGTAGCCGGCCTCGATGAACCCGGAGGCGAACAGCACGAACCGCGGCGGCTTGGTGCCGGCCTGGGTGCCGAACAGGATGCGCGGCTGCTTGCCGCCCCGGATCGGGTGCGGGTGGGCGGCGACCAGTTCGCCGAGGAAGGCGTTCAGACGGCCGGTCGGCACCCGGGTCTCCCAGCCGGCCAGCGCCGTCTCGATCGCCGGGACCAGCCTCTCCATGTGCCGTCCGGTGCGCGCCGAGACGTTGACGCGAGGGGCCCACGCGATCTGCGCGAGTTCGGTCTCGATCTCCCGCTCCAGGTAGTAGCGGCGCTCCTCGTCGAGGGTGTCCCACTTGTTGTACGCGATGACGAGCGCGCGGCCCGCCTCCACGGCCATGGTGATGATCCGCTGGTCCTGCACCGAGACGGACTCGGAGGCGTCGATCAGGATGACCGCGACCTCGGCCTTCTCGACGGCGGCCGCGGTGCGCAGCGAGGCGTAGTAGTCGGCGCCCTGCTGGAGGTGGACGCGCTTGCGGATACCGGCGGTGTCGACGAACTTCCAGGTCTTGCCGCCCAGTTCGATCAGCTCGTCGACCGGGTCGCGGGTGGTGCCGGCCAGTTCGTTGACGACGACGCGCTCCTCGCCGGCCACCTTGTTCAGCAGCGAGGACTTGCCGACGTTCGGGCGGCCGATCAGGGCCACCCGGCGCGGGCCGCCGATGCCGCCCCCGCCGAACGTCTCGCGCGGCGCCTCGGGGAGTGCCTCCAGGACGCGGTCCAGCATGTCGCCGGTGCCGCGGCCGTGCAGGGCCGAGACCGGGTGCGGCTCGCCGAGGCCGAGCGACCACAGGTACGCGGCGTCCGCCTCGCCGCTCTGGCCGTCGACCTTGTTGGCGCACAGCACCACCGGCTTGCCCGCCTTGCGCAGGAGCCGTACGACCGCTTCGTCGGTGTCGGTGGCGCCGACCTTGGCGTCGACGACGAACACCACCGCGTCGGCGGCCTCGATGGCGTACTCGGCCTGCGCGGCCACGGAGGCGTCGATGCCGAGGACGTCCTGCTCCCAGCCGCCGGTGTCGACGACCTTGAAGCGGCGGCCCGCCCACTCGGCCTCGTAGGTGACGCGGTCGCGGGTGACGCCCGGCTTGTCCTCGACCACCGCCTCGCGGCGGCCGATGATGCGGTTCACCAGAGTCGACTTGCCGACGTTGGGGCGGCCCACCACGGCGAGAACGGGCAGCGGGCCGTGTCCGGCGGCCTCGATGGCGCCCTCGACGTCCTCGATGTCGAAGCCCTCTTCCGCGGCGAGCTCCACGAACTCCGCGTACTCGACGTCGCCGAGCGCCCCGTGCTCGTACTCGTGCTCGGCCGAGCCGTCGGGCTGGATGTCGTCGTTCATGAAGTCCGTACCTCGTCGTTCATCGTGGTGATCGGTGAACCACCGCCGGTTCGCGGTGATCCACTACTCAAGTGTCGCCCAGCGCCTGTCGGGCGGACAGGCCCTGGCGACCGGTCAGTCGCCTGGCGTTTTCCAGGTGGTCGCTGAGCTGCTTCTGGATGCGCTCGGTGGCCTCGTCCAGGGCCTGGCGCGTGCGGCGCCCGCCGTCGTCGCCCGCTTCGAACGGCTCGCCGAAGACGACGTCGACCCGGTGGCGCAGCGGAGGCAGTCCCTTCATCAACCGTCCGCGCCGCTCGGAACTTCCCAGCACGGCCACCGGGACGATCGGCGCGCCGCTGCGGACCGCGAAGTAGGCGAGCCCGGCCCGCAGGGAGGCGAAGTCGCCGTCGCCGCGGGTGCCCTCGGGGAAGATCCCGAGGACGCCACCCTGCTTCAGGACGCCGAGCGCCCGCGTGATCGCCGAACGGTCCGCGGAGTGCCGGTCCACCTGGAGCTGGCCGATGCCGGTCAGGAAGGAGCCGAGCGGGCCGACGAACGCCTCCTTCTTGATCAGGAAGTGCACCGGACGGGGTGCCACACCCATGACCATCGGGCCGTCGACGTTGTGCGCGTGGTTGACCGCGAGGATCACCGGGCCGGTGGCGGGCACCTTCCAGGCACCCAGCACACGCGGGCGCCACAGCCCGTACATCAGCCCGACGCCGATCCGCCGGCCGACGTCGGCACCGCGCTCCGACGGCGGGCCCGCCGCGGGCTCCGGCGGACGGCTCACTTCGCGGCCCGCTTCTCCTCGACGAGGGTGACCACGCACTCGACGACCTGTGCCAGCGTCAGCTCGGTGGTGTCCACCTCGACCGCGTCGCCGGCCTTGGCCAGCGGGGAGGTCTTGCGGCTGGAGTCGGCCGCGTCCCGCTTGATCAGGGCCTCGCGGGTGGCGTGGACGTCGGAGCCCTTGAGCTCGCCGCTGCGCCGGGCGGCGCGCGCCTCCGGGGAGGCGGTGAGGAAGATCTTCAGGTCGGCGTCCGGCAGCACGGTGGTGCCGATGTCGCGGCCCTCGACGACGATCCCGGTCTCGGCGGACGTGGCCAGCGAGCGCTGGAGCTCGGTGATCCGGGTCCGCACCTCCGGTACGGCGCTGACCGCGCTGACCTTGGCGGTGACCTCCTGGGTGCGGATCGGACCGGCCACGTCCACGCCGTCGACGGCGATCGTCGGGTGGGCGGGGTCGGTACCGGAGACGATCTCGGGCTTGCCGGCCACCGCGGCGACGGCGGTGGGGTCCTCTATGTCGATCCCGTTGGTGACCATCCACCAGGTGATCGCCCGGTACTGGGCGCCGGTGTCCAGATAGCTCAGACCGAGCTTCGTGGCCACGGCCTTCGATGTGCTCGACTTGCCCGTGCCGGAGGGGCCGTCGATGGCGACGATCACGGGCTGGGCGGTCCGGGCGGCGCCGATTTCCACAGCGGGGCACCTTCCTGGTGAAGGGTGGTGGGTGGTGTGCGGGACGCGAGGGCGCCCCGCACAAGGTTACTGGCTTCCCGGACACCCTCTTACTGGCGGATGGACCAGCCCCGCTCCCGCAGGGCGGAGGTCAGGACCGGTGCCGCCTTCGGCTCGACCATGAGCTGCACCAGACCGGCCTGCTGCCCGGTGGCGTGCTCGATGCGCACGTCCTCGATGTTGACCCCGGCCAGCCCCGCGTCCGCGAAGATGCGCGCCAGTTGCCCGGGCTGGTCGTCGATGAGGACCGCGACGACCTCGTACACCCGCGGCGCGGACCCGTGCTTGCCGGGGACCCGGACCTGGCCGGCGTTGCCCCGCCGCAGCACGTCCTCGATGCCGGTGGCGCCCTCGCGGCGCTTGGCCTCGTCGGAGGACTGGAGGGCGCGCAGGGCCTGCACGGCCTCCTCCAGGTCGGTGGAGATGTCGGAAAGCAGGTCGGCGACCGGTCCCGGGTTGGCGGACAGAATGTCGATCCACATCCGCGGGTCGGAGGCCGCGATCCGGGTCACGTCCCTGATGCCCTGCCCGCACAGCCGTACGGCCGCCTCCTCCGCGTTCTTCAGGCGGGCGGCGACCAGGCTGGAGACCAGGTGGGGCATGTGCGAGACGAGGGCCACGGCCCGGTCGTGGGCGTCGGCGTCCATGACCACCGGGACCGCCCGGCAGTGCGAGACGAGCTCCAGCGCCAGGTTGAGGACCTCGGTGTCGGTGTCCCGGGTGGGGGTCAGCACCCAGGGGCGGCCCTCGAAGAGGTCGGCGGTCGCCGCCAGCGGTCCCGACTTCTCGCGGCCCGACATGGGGTGCGTACCGATGTAGCCGGACAGGTCCAGGCCCATCGCCTCCAGCTCGCGGCGCGGGCCGCCCTTGACGCTGGCCACGTCCAGGTAGCCGCGGGCCGCGCCGCGGCGCATGGCGTCCGCGAGCACTTCCGCCACGTGCGCCGGCGGCGCGGCGACGACGGCGAGGTCGACCGGGCCGTCCGGGGCGGCGTCCGTGCCCGCGCCGAGCGCCGCGGCCGTACGGGCCTGCTCCGGGTCGTGGTCGACGAGGTGCACGACCACCCCGCGCTGGACGAGGGCCAGGGCGGCCGAGGTGCCGATCAGCCCGGTGCCGATGACGAGTGCGTTTCTCACTGGGCGATGTCCTTGCGCAGGGCGGCCGCCGCGCCGAGGTAGACGTGCGCGATCTCGGCGCGCGGCCGGTCCGACTCGATGTGCGCGAGGACGCGCACCACACGGGGCATGGCCCCCTCGATGTCCAGCTCCTGGGCGCAGATCAGCGGTACGTCGACGATGCCGAGCTTGCGGGCCGCGGCGGCCGGGAAGTCGCTGTGCAGGTCGGGGGTGGCCGTGAACCAGATGCTGATCAGGTCCTCGGCGGTGAGGCCGTTCCGCTCCAGGACGGCGGTGAGCAGCGCACCCACCTGCTCGTCCATGTGGCCGGCCTCGTCCCGTTCGAGTTGGACGGCTCCCCGGACCGCTCGTACCGCCACGGCGCTGCTCCTTGCTGCTGTGAATCGGGTCTCGGACATCCAGCCTAGTCAGACCGCGGAGGGCGGGGGGCGGCGCCCGTCGGCTGAGACGGCAGGGGAAACGGGTGGTTTATCGCGCACCGCTCCGATTTGCTTCGAGATCATCGTGTTCGATGCGAAACTGCTGCTGCTCCGCTCGGAGCTCTTCCCCTCCCCCGGAACCCCCGGAGTGATGACATGACCCAGGGCTCTACGCGGCGCACGGTGCTCGCCACGAGTGCGGTGGCGCTCGTGGCGGCGGGCTGCGGCACCAACACCAGCGGCAACTCGGAGACGTCACCCGCCAAGGAGACGACCTCTCCGCCGGAGACGGCCTCCCCCTCGGAGGCGTCACCCGCCTCCGAGGCCTCCCACCCGGCGGCGGACTCCCTGACCACAGAGGGGACCGCCGCCGGTCCCGAACTGGCGAGCACGGCGGACATCCCGGTGGGCGGGGGCAAGGTCTTCGCGGCGCAGAAGGTGGTGGTCACGCAGCCGAAGAAGGGCGAGTTCAAGGCCTTCTCGGCGATCTGCACGCACCAGGGCTGCACGGTGAACAAGGTCGCCAACGGCACGATCGACTGCCCCTGCCACGGCAGCAGGTTCCGCATCGCCGACGGCTCGGTGGCCCACGGTCCGGCGATCAGCCCCCTCCCCACCAAGCAGATCAAGGTCGAGGGAAACTCCGTCCGACTGCTGTGACCCGCTCCCGGCTCCCGCGGAGCGCGATCACCGACGCGTGGCGGACCCTCTGCGCCGTGTCCGCCACGCGTCGGCCAAACAACAGGCCTAGAGGTCGACCTCGTTCATCAGCATGCCGACCTCGGTGTTCGACAGTCGGCGGAGCCAGCCGGACTTCTGGTCGCCGAGGGTGATGGGGCCGAAGCCGGTGCGGACGAGCTTGTCGACCGGGAAGCCCGCGGCGGCCAGCATGCGGCGCACGATGTGCTTGCGGCCCTCGTGGAGGGTGACCTCCACGAGGTAGTTCTTGCCGGTCTGCTCGACCACCCGGAAGTGGTCCGCGCGCGCGTAGCCGTCCTCCAGCTGGATGCCGTCCTTGAGCTTCTTGCCCAGGTCCCGCGGAATGGGGCCGACGATGTGCGCGAGGTAGGTCTTGCGCACGCCGTACTTCGGGTGGGTCAGCCGGTGCGCCAGCTCGCCGTGGTTGGTGAGCAGGATCACGCCCTCGGTCTCGGTGTCGAGCCGTCCGACGTGGAAGAGGCGCGTCTCGCGGTTGGTGACGTAGTCACCGAGGCACTGGCGGCCCTCCGGGTCCTCCATGGTGGAGACCACACCGGCGGGCTTGTTCAGCGAGAAGAACTGGAACGACTGCGTGGCCACGGTCAGCCCGTCGACCTTGACCTCGTCCTTCTCCGGGTCGACCCGGCGCCCCTGCTCCAGGACGATCTCGCCGTTCACCTCGACACGGGCCTGCTCGATCAGCTCCTCGCAGGCGCGCCGCGAACCATATCCCGCGCGGGCGAGCACCTTCTGCAGCCGCTCCCCCTCCTGCTCGGCGCCGGGGAAGGTCTTGGGCAGCTTGACCTCCTTCTTGCCGGCGTACCGCTCGCGGTTGCGCTCCTCCATCCGCGTCTCGTACTCGCGGGAGCGGGCCGGAGCCGTACGGCCGCCCTGCTGGGGCTGCCTGGGGCCGCCCTTGGCGCCACCGCGCGCCGCTCCGCCGCGCCCGGCCTTGGGGCCGTCCTTCGTCGCGCCGGGGCCGACGTCGTAGCGGCGCTCCTCGGGTCGGGGCTTGCGGGGGCGGCCCTGCCCCTGCCGCTCGTCCCTCTTGTTGCCGGCACCGCGGTAGTCGCCGCGCCCGCCGTTCCTGCCGCTGCCGCTGCTTCGCATCAAAGTTCCGTCGTCGTGTTCGTCGTGTGGTCGTCGTCTGCGCCCGGCGCGTCATCGGGAGCGTCCGGGTCGAACGACGGTACGCCCTCCTGGGTCTCGGCCTCGATCGCCTCCGCCTCCGGGAGGAAGGGCGCGAGCTCCGGGAGTTCGTCCAGACCGCGCAGGCCCATCCGCTCCAGGAAGTAGTTCGTCGTCGTGTACAGGATCGCACCTGTTTCGGGTTCCGCGCCCGCCTCCTCGACCAGACCGCGCTGGAGCAGGGTGCGCATGACGCCGTCGCAGTTGACTCCGCGGACGGCCGAGACGCGGCTGCGGCTGACCGGTTGGCGGTAGGCGACCACGGCGAGGGTCTCCAGGGCGGCCTGGGTGAGCCGGGCCTGCTGGCCGTCCAGGACGAAGCCCTCGACGGCGGCCGCGTACTCGGGGCGGGTGTAGAAGCGCCAGCCGCCGGCGATCAGCCGCAGCTCGAAGCCGCGTCCCTGGACGGTGTACTCGTCGGCCAGTTCGCGCAACGCGTCCGCGATCCGCCGCCGGGGCCGCTGGAGGATCTTCGCCAGGTGCTCCTCGGTCGCGGGCTCGTCCACGACCATGAGGACGGCCTCCAGGGCGGGCTTCAGGTCGAGGCCGGCGACGGTGGTCGGGCCCGTGGACGGGCCGGTGGTCTCCTCGCTCACGCCTTCTTCTCCTCCTCGCGCTCCTCGGACTCCTCGGGCACCTCGGGCGGACGGTCGAACTCGTCCGTCACCGCGGGCGTCTCGTCCCCGTCACCGCCGGTCCAGCGCACGGTCAGCTCGCCGAGCGCGGTCTCCTGGTCCAGGGCCACGGCCTTCTCCCGGTACAGCTCGAGCAGGGCCAGGAAGCGGGCCACGACGGTGAGCGTGTCGTCGGTGTCCGCCACCAGCTCCCGGAACCCGGCCTCACCGAGCTCCCGCAGCCGCGCGATCACGATCCCCGCCTGCTCCTGCACGCTGACAAGCGGCGCGTGAATGTGGTCGACGTACACCTGCGGCTTGGGCTTGGGCTGCATCGCCTTGACCGCGAGTTCGGCGAAGCGGGCCGCGCCGATGCTGATGACGACCTCGGGCAGCAGCTCGGCGTGGTGGGGCTCCAGCCCCACGGTACGGAGGTGGCGCCGGCCCTCCTCGTCCATCCGGCGGCTGAAGATGTCGGCGATCTGCTTGTACGCGCGGTACTGGAGCAGCCGTGCGAACAGCAGGTCGCGGGCCTCCAGGAGGGCGAGGTCGGCCTCGTCCTCCACCTCGGCCGCGGGCAGCAGCCGGGCCGCCTTGAGGTCGAGCAGGGTGGCGGCCACGACGAGGAACTCGGTTGTCTGGTCCAGGTCCCAGTCCGGTCCCATGGCCCGGATGTGTGCCATGAACTCGTCGGTGACCTTGGACAGAGCGACCTCGGTGACATCGAGCTTGTGCTTGGAGATCAGCTGCAACAGCAGGTCGAACGGTCCCTCGAAGTTGACCAACCGAACCTTGAACACCCCGTCGCCGGCTTCCGGCGCGGACTCCGCGTCCGCACCCGGGGTCGCCGGCTCGGCGAGCCGCTCGGCGAGCGGGCCCGCCGGGGCGCCCTCGGGGAGTTCCGCCGAAGGCCCGGGAGGCTCCTCGGCAGCCCCGGGTGCGGGCATGGGGCCCGGCGACTCGGCCGGCGGTTCGGGACGCTCGTCCTGGGGCGCAGGCGCCGACGGCTGCTCGGTGACCTCGGGCGCAGACGTGATCGGCGGTGCGGCCTGGTGGGCCGGGGAAGCGGGTGCCGTTCCCGGGCCGCGGCCCAGGGCGCGCCGGCGGCCGGTGGGGGTGGGAGCGTCGTTCGAGGTCATGGCCGTCGCAGGCTACCGCCTGCCGGCGGCTCGGACGGCCAGGGCCCGCGAGCCCGGCATGGTCCGGACGAGAGGGCCCAGGGGGTGTCTGACACTTGAGCGCGGGAGAGGGAGCGGTGTCTGGTGCGTGCGAGCGTGCGTGACAGGCGCCGCGACGCCGCGGGCAGGTGTCTGGCAGCCCCTAGCGGCCGCGCAGCCGCCGTACCAGGATGCTTGCCTCGCCGCGGGACTCCAGGTCGGCCAGCACCACGGCGACCGCCTCGCGGACGATGCGGCCGCGGTCCACGGCGAGCCCGTGCTCGCCGCGGAGCACCAGGCGCGCGTGCTCGAGGTCCATGAGCTCCTCGGCGGACACGTACACGGTGATCTTCTCGTCGTGCCGTTCCCGGCCGCTGGGCCGGCGTGCCGCGCCGCGGCCCCGCTTGCGCGGCTGCGCGGCGGCAGAACCTTCCTGCGGCGCCGCCGAACGCCGCGCGGGGCGCTCCGCGGTCGTGGACCGGCTGCGGGACTCGCCCGTGTCCGTCGGTCCCGCGTCCACCGCCACGTGCTCCGCGCCCTCGCCGTCGCCGCCCTGCGCGGGCACCGACTGCGGCGCGTCCTCCGCCGCGGCGGTCGCGTCGCTCTCCGCCGCGGGGGCGGGCACCCGGGCCTCTCCTCCTGCCTGGCGCCGGGGAGTGGACGGCTGGAGCGCCATTCCCCCTGTCGTACGGAACAGTTCGTCGGCCCCCGGCAGACTCACTCGGCGTGACACCGGGCGAGCACCTCCCTGGCGAGCTGGCGGTAGGCGGCGGCACCGACGGAGTTGGAGGCGTACGTGGTGATCGGCTCACCGGCGACCGTGGTCTCCGGGAAGCGGACCGTGCGTCCGATGACCGTGTGGTAGACGTGGTCGTCGAACGCCTCGACGACACGTGCCAGCACCTCGCGGCTGTGCACGGTGCGCGAGTCGTACATCGTGGCCAGGATCCCGTCCAGCTCCAGCTCCGGGTTGAGGCGCTCCTGGACCTTCTCGATGGTCTCGGTCAGCAGGGCCACACCGCGCAGCGCGAAGAACTCGCACTCCAGCGGCACGATCACCTTGTGCGCGGCCGTGAGGGCGTTGACGGTGAGCAGGCCGAGCGAGGGCTGGCAGTCGATGACGATGTAGTCGTAGTCGTCCATCAGCGGCTTCAGGGCGCGCTGGAGCGTCGACTCGCGCGCGACCTCGCTCACGAGCTGGACCTCGGCGGCCGACAGGTCGATGTTGCTGGGCAGCAGGTCCATGTTGGGGACCGCCGTCTTCAGCAGGACCTCGTCCGCGGACATGCCCCGCTCCATGAGCAGGTTGTAGACGGTGAGGTCGAGCTCCATGGGGTTGACGCCGAGACCCACCGACAGCGCGCCCTGCGGATCGAAGTCCACGAGCAGGACACGGCGGCCGTACTCCGCGAGCGCGGCACCCAGGTTGATGGTCGACGTGGTCTTGCCGACGCCACCCTTCTGGTTGCACATCGCGATGATCTTCGCGGGGCCGTGGTCGGTCAGCGGACCCGGGATCGGGAAGTACGGCAGCGGGCGTCCGGTCGGGCCGATGCGCTCACGGCGCTGGCGGGCCGCGTCGGGCGCGAGCGTGGCCGCGTACTCGGGGTCGGGCTCGTACTCGGCGTCGGGGTCGTAGAAGTGCCCGTCGGGCAGTTCGTCGTAGTCGGCGAAGTGGTTGTGGGGCGCGCCACTTCCGTCGCCGGCCATGGCGTTCACGTGATGGCCATCCATGCTTGGGGGTGCTGGCTGAGTCACTCCTGTTGTCCGGTGACTCTGGTGGGCTGCGAAGGTGCGCACAGCAACGGAGCCGACAGCCTCGAGCCGCGTGGGGCCCTGGCCCGGCGCAGGCATTCCTGGTTGACCACCCCCGGGAGAAAATGTCGACTCATTCACAAGTCGTCTTACCTCCTTGGTGACCAGGGGACTTCTAGACAGGTCAGCGTGGCACCATGCCGACGATTGGCGACTCTATGGCGTGTCGGCGGTCCGCAGCAACACAATCCGCCGGACCCGGCCCGATGTGTCGGTAATGGAACATCCCTCTGTCAAGGGCGTACGAGCGTCGCACGGCAGGTTCCACCGGTGCGTGAATCGGTCGAATGGTTGCGTTCGAGGCGAGTTGACCGAGTGCGGCGAAGTGACCATACACACATCCGGCCGGACCTTGTGGGACAAGGTCCGGCCGGTCGTGCGAGGTTGACGACACGAGTTGACGTATCGCCTTTCACACCTTGGCGACTTGGCGACCCGCTCAGCCGAGCAGGGCCTCAAGCGCGACGTGCTCCAGGCCGTGGGCCTCCGCGACCTCGCGGTAAACGACCTTGCCCTCGTGGGTGTTGAGGCCCTTGGCCAGCGCCGCGTCACGGCGCAGCGCCTCCACCCAGCCGCGGTTGGCGAGTTCGACGATGTACGGCAGCGTGGCGTTGGTCAGCGCGTAGGTGGAGGTGTTGGGCACCGCGCCCGGCATGTTGGCGACGCAGTAGAACACCGACTCGTGGACCTTGAACGTCGGCTCGGCGTGCGTGGTCGCGTGGGAGTCCTCGAAGCAGCCACCCTGGTCGATCGCGATGTCGACAAGGACACTTCCGGCCTTCATCCGGGACACCAGCTCGTTGCTGACCAGCTTCGGGGCCTTGGCGCCCGGGACGAGCACGGCGCCGACCACGAGGTCGGCCTCGACGCAGGCCTTCTCCAGCTCGAAGGCGTTGGAGACGACGGTCTTGATCTTCGTGCCGAAGATCTTGTCCGCCTCCTTGAGCTTGTTGATGTCCTTGTCCAGGAGGGTCACGTGGAAGCCCAGACCGATGGCGATCTGCGCGGCGTTCCAGCCGGAGACGCCACCGCCGATGATGACGGCCTCGCCGGCCGGCACGCCCGGGACGCCGCCCGGCAGCACACCGCGGCCGCCCGCGGCGCGCATCAGGTGGTAGGCGCCGACCTGCGGCGCGAGCCGGCCCGCGACCTCGGACATCGGGGCGAGCAGCGGCAGCGCGCGGTTGGGGAGCTCGACGGTCTCGTAGGCGATCGCCGTGGTGCCGGACTCCAGCAGGGCGTCGGTGCACTCCTTGGAGGCGGCCAGGTGCAGGTAGGTGAAGAGGATCTGGTCCTTGCGGAGGCGGTGGTACTCCTCGGCGACGGGCTCCTTGACCTTCAGCACCATGTCGGCGCCGGCCCAGACCTCGTCCGCGGTTTCGAGGATCCGGGCGCCGGCGGCCACGTACTCCTCGTCCGGGATCGAGGAGCCGACGCCCGCGTTCCGCTCGACGACGACCTGGTGGCCGTTACGCACGAGCTCGTGCACGCCGGCGGGGGTGATGGCCACCCGGAACTCGTTGTTCTTGACTTCGCGGGGGATGCCGACCTTCACGTCGATCACGGTCCTTGGCTCAGAGAATGTGGGGCAATTGCAGACGTACCCCGGCATGCGCAGGCATACCAGGCGACACCGCAGGGGAACGAGCGGCAGAACCAGTCTAATGAAGGCTTTCTCTCTGTCTAGCCTTTCATTACATCAATCTTCAGTGGATGCACTGCGGATTTCGCAGGCATTGGCGTCGTCTTCCGTCAATGGGCCCTCCGGGCCGCCGTCCTCGGCCGCAGGGACCTCTTCGACTTCGGCGTCGAGCAGGCGCCGGGCCGCTCCGCGGTGCAGGGCCGCCGTGGTCGTGTCGCCCAGCCGCTCCAAGGTGTCGGCGAGCCGCAGTTGGAGCGCCGCCTGGAGCCGTACGTCCTCGGCGTGGCCGGCCCACTCGACCGCCTCCTGGCAGGTGCGCAGGCAGTCCTCGGGCCGCCCGGCGTACTCCTGGACACGCGCCAGCTCGCTCAACGCCCGCGCGTGGGCGGCGACATCGCCCGCCTTGCGGTGCGCGGCGGCGGCCGCCCGCCAGTTGCGCAGCGCCTCGCCGTAGCGGCCCGTGTAGGTGTGTGCGGTGGCGATGCGGCCGTAGAGGCGGGCGGCGTCCTCGCGCTCCTCGCGCGCCAGCCGCTGCGCCAGGGCCCGGCCGAACCAGTCGGCGGCCCGGTCGTAGTCCCCGAGCTCCTGGTGGGAGCTGCCTACGGATTCCATGGCGCGGCTGATCGCGTACGGGTCGTCGGCCTCCCGTCCGGCGTCCAGCGCGGCCCGGTAGCGGGCCAGTGCCCCGGCCGTGCGCCCGGTGCGGGCGTCCAGGTCGGCGAGGTTCAGCAGGGCGGCGGCCTTCTCCCGGGGCAGTCCCCGCCGCTCGGCCACGTCCAGGACGAGCATGTGGATGCCGTAGAGGTCGGCGGCCGCGGCCTGGGTGCCGATGTGCGCCACCATGGCCCGCACGAGCTGGGACATCAGACGGCGGGCCAGGGTGTCGAGCTCGCCGTCGGCGACGGCGAGCCGGGCCGCGGCGAGCAGGGCGGGCCTGCGGGCGCGCAGCCACTTCTCGGCGGCCCGCGGCGTGGCGAAGCGCAGCCCGGGAGGCAGGCTCTTGAGCTTCTCCCTGGTCTCGGGGCTGTCGGTCTCGGTGATCGCCCGGCAGGTCTGGAGCAGCCGCACGGTCCGCTCCAGCATCCGGGCGCGGGCGAGCCGCAGCTCGGCGGGGCGGTCCTCGCGCTCGGCGAGCTCCGCCAGGAGCGGGTGCAGGCAGCCGGGGACCTCGTAGCACGGCAGCGACGAGGGGACGGCGCGCAGCACCCCGAGGTCGGCGAAGTCGTCGAGGAAGCCGCGGGCGGCCTCGACCGAGCAGCCGGCGAGCGCCGAGGCGGTCTGCGGGTCGACGTCACCGGCCGGGGCGAGCGAGAGCAGCCGCAGCAGCCTGGCGGCGGTGCCGGACAGGGTGCCGTGCACGAACCGCAGCACCCGGCCGAGGACGGAGCCCTCGTCGGGGTCGGTGCGAAGCTGCTTGGCGAGGTCGGCGACGGCCGCCTGGGGGTGCGCGGCGAGCCAGCCGCCGGCCAGGGTGAGCGCGGCGGGCTGGCCCTGGCAGACCTCGACCAGGCTCTCGGCGGCCCGCGGGTCGACGGTGATGCGCACCGGGTCGATGCGCTGCGCCAGCAGCTCCACGCCGGACTTGGTGTCCAGGCCGCCCAGGGTGCACGGGCGGACGTCGGCGATCCCGGTGAGCGGGCCCCGGGAGACGGCGACGAGGAGGCAGTCGGCGTTGTCCGGCAGCAGTGCGTCGACCTGGTCCGCGCCGGCCGCGTCGTCGAGCAGGAGCAGTGCCCGGCGCTCGGCGAGCGCGGTGCGCAGGGCCTCGGTCAGGTCGTCCTCGGCGGCGCCGGGCGGGCTCGGCAGATCGAGGGCGGCGAGCAGGTCGCGGGCGAGGGCCTCGACCGGCACGGGGGTGCCGTCGGGCTCGGTGAGCCTGGCGCGCAGCACACCGCCGGGGTAACGCTGCGCGACCTGCTCCACCAGTTCCTCGGCGAGTGCCGTACGCCCGGAGCCGGGCCTGCCCGCGATCAGCAGGACGCGTGCGCGGGGCGCCTTGCGGCCGGTCAGGGTGTCGAGGCCGGTCCGCTCGATGTCGGCCCGCAGCTCCTTCAACTCCCGTGTGCGGCCCAGGAAAAGACTCTTCGCGGCCGCGGGGAACGGATCCCCGCCGGACAGGTCCACGCCGCCTGCGTCCACCGCCTGATCCGTCACGGGCCACACTCCCGTCCCACCGCACGTGCAAGCCCGCCGGGACTCCGGACCGGGCGCTTCCAGAGCCTAGTTCACTCTCTGCGACGTACCGTGCGGAGCACGACGGACACGTCGCCCGATCGGATCAGGCGATGGTCACACCGCAGGGTCGGCGGTGCGTTCAGGACGCGAAGGGGCGCGCCGGCCAGGGCGCCTCGGCCGGGCGCAGCGCGTCCAGCCCGTCCCCCTGGCGCGCGGCGACCAGTGAGAGGGCCCCCACCACCAGGCAGTTGTTGTGCAACTCGCCCGCGAGCACGCCCCGCACCAGTTCGCCCACCGGCATCCGCGCGTGCTCCATGTCGGTCTCCTCGTGCTCCGCAGCGAAGCGCTCGCCGACCGCCTCGGACAGGCCCCGGGCGAGGAAGATCCGCACGGACTCGTCGCAGCCGCCGGGGGTGGTGTAGACGTCGGTCAGCACCCGCCAGTCCTCGGCCTTGACGTGGGCCTCCTCGTAGAGCTCGCGCTGGGCGGCGTGCAGCGGGTTCTCGCCGGGCACGTCGAGCAGGCCCGCCGGGATCTCCCACAGCCGCTGCCGCACCGGGTGGCGGTACTGGCGGATCAGCAGCACCCGGTCCTCCTCGTCGAGGGCGAGGACGGCCACGGAGCCCGGGTGCACCTGGTAGTCGCGGGTGACCACGGAGCCGTCGGGCATGACCACGTCGTCGGTGCGGACGGAGGTCTTGCCGCCGACGAACGGGGTGCTCGTGGACCGGATCTCCCATTCCTCCGGGGTGTCCTTGATCGTCATGCCCTGCCCTTTCCGACGTGCGCAAACAGAACGGGGGTGCGCACCTTCGACGGTACGCACCCCCGCAACCGTACAGCCGGGCGTGCTACTTGGAGATCTTCCGCTCGACGGCGGCCTTCACCAGGCCGGCGAAGAGCGGGTGCGGACGCGTGGGGCGCGAGCGCAGCTCCGGGTGCGCCTGGGTGGCGACCAGGTAGGGGTGGACGTCGCGCGGGTACTCCACGTACTCGACGAGCTTGCCGTCCGGGGAGGTGCCGGAGAAGACGACGCCCGCCTTCTTCTCCAGCTCCGCGCGGTAGGCGTTGTTCACCTCGTAGCGGTGGCGGTGGCGCTCCTCGACGTACTCCTTGCCGTCGTAGACCTCGCGCACGATCGAGCCCTCGGCCAGCTTGGCCGGGTACATGCCGAGCCGCATGGTGCCGCCCATGTCGCCCTCGCCGGCGACGATGTCCAGCTGCTCGGCCATGGTGGAGATCACCGGGTGGCCGGTGGCCGGGTCGAACTCGGTGGAGTTGGCGTCCGCGATGCCGGCCAGGTTGCGGGCGGCCTCGATCACGATGCACTGCAGGCCCAGGCACAGACCGAGGAGCGGGATGCGGTTCTCGCGGGCGTAGCGGATGGCGCCGACCTTGCCGAGCACGCCGCGGTCGCCGAAGCCGCCCGGGATGCAGATGCCGTCGACGTCGGCGAGCTGCTGCTCGGCGCCGGCCGCGGTCTTGCAGTCGTCGGAGGTGACCCACTTGATCTTCACGCGGGCCTTGTTGGCGAAGCCGCCCGCGCGCAGCGCCTCGGTCACCGACAGATAGGCGTCGGGCAGGTCGATGTACTTGCCGACCAGGGCCAGGGTGATCTCGTGGTCGGGGTTGTGGACGCGGTCCAGCAGGTCGTCCCAGGTCGTCCAGTCCACGTCGCGGAAGGGCAGGTCCAGCTTGCGCACGACGTAGGCGTCCAGGCCCTCGGCGTGCACGACCTTCGGGATGTCGTAGATCGACCGGGCGTCGGGGCAGGCGACCACGGCCGCCTCGTCGACGTCGCACATCAGGGAGATCTTGCGCTTGATCGCGGTGGGCACCTCGCGGTCGCAGCGCAGCACGATCGCGTCCGGCTGGATGCCGATGTTGCGCAGCGCGGCGACCGAGTGCTGGGTCGGCTTGGTCTTCAGCTCACCGGAGGGGCCGATGTAGGGCAGCAGCGAGATGTGCACGACGAAGACGTTGTCCCGGCCGACCTCGTGGCGGACCTGGCGGACGGTCTCCAGGAACGGCAGCGACTCGATGTCGCCCACCGTGCCGCCGACCTCGGTGATGACGACGTCCACCTCGTCGGTGGCCATGCGCCGGATGCGGTGCTTGATCTCGTTGGTGATGTGCGGGATGACCTGCACCGTGTCGCCCAGGTACTCGCCGCGCCGCTCCTTGGCGATGACCGTGGAGTACACCTGGCCGGTGGTGACGTTGGCGGAGCCGTCCAGGTCGCGGTCGAGGAAGCGCTCGTAGTGACCGATGTCCAGGTCGGTCTCGGCGCCGTCGTTGGTGACGAACACCTCACCGTGCTGGAACGGGTTCATCGTGCCCGGGTCGACGTTGAGGTAGGGGTCCAGCTTCTGCATCACCACGCGCAGGCCACGGGCCTTCAGCAGCATGCCCAGGCTGGAGGCGGTGAGGCCCTTGCCGAGCGAGGAGGCGACACCCCCGGTGACGAAGATGTGCTTGGTCGTCGTAGATTTCGGCGGCATGGCCAAGAGGGGGCTCCCGTGGTCGCGGTTGGTCGTGCGGTACGGCCGGCCGGTCCGGGGAACCCGGGTGTTCCGGCTGAGGGCCGTCGCTGCGGTTCGGGGGTTTCGAGCCCACCGGTCCACGGGCTACCAGGGTATCAGCGCCTGACGGGCATGGCTCCCGGCCACGCTCCGCGCACGCACCGACACGTGCGCGTACCACTCACAGGTCCCTCACCCATGGCTCACTCGTTCGGCGCACCCGGGTTGCCCGGAGCGGCACGCAGATCATCTACGTGCGTCGTATCCTGCTCGGACACTCGCTGAGGAGCCCGGCCGGCAACACGGCACCACCCCCGTCCGTATGACCCGGAACAACAAGAGCTCGTCAGTTCGTTGAGCAAGGGTTGTCGTTCTGCCCCCGTGGCCGACCGGCGGTTCCCCCCACCGCTCGACGACGCTTTACAACCACCCCTTGACCGCACTAAGCGACAGCCCCTTCGTGGGGTGTGACGTGGCCGTTCGACTGGAGTTGCACGTGGCCGGGCGCATCGAAGACTACGCACTCATCGGAGACATGCAGACCGCTGCCCTGGTCTGCCGGGACGGGACAGTCGACTGGCTGTGCCTGCCCCGCTTCGATTCCCATGCCATCTTCGCCGGCCTGCTGGGTACCGAGGAACACGGTTTCTGGCGGATCGGCCCGGCGTTCGCGGACGGCGCCCAGCCGCCCACCGCGGCCCGGCGCAGCTACCGCGGCGACTCGCTGATCCTGGAATCCGAGTGGGACACACCGCGCGGCACGGTCCGCGTGACCGATTTCATGCCCCCGCGCGACGGGGCCCCGCAGCTGATCCGCATCGTGGAGGGCATCAGCGGTCGGGTGCCGATGCGCTCGACGCTGCGCATGCGCTTCTCCTACGGCCGGGTCGTGCCGTGGGTGCACCGGCACGAGGGCCGCACGGTGGCGGTGGCCGGTCCGGACTCCGTGTGGTTCGACACATCGGCGAAGACCTACGGCGAGTCGCTGACCACGTACGCGGACTTCACCGTCGCTCCCGGTGACCGGATCGCGTTCACGATCTCCTGGCAGGCCTCGCACAAGGAGCCGCCGCCGCTGCCGGAGCCGGAGCAGTCGCTGGAGGCGACCGAGGAGTTCTGGCGCGAGTGGGTCGGGCACTGTACGTACCACGGCCCCTACCGCGAGGCCGTGATCCGCAGCCTGATCACGCTCAAGGCCCTGACCTACGCCCCGACCGGCGGCATCGTGGCGGCCCCCACCACCTCCCTGCCCGAGGACATCGGCGGCGTACGCAACTGGGACTACCGCTACACCTGGCTGCGCGACGCGGCGATCACCCTGTCCTCGCTGCTGCGCACCGGCTACCGCGAGGAGGCCCGCGCCTGGCGCGAATGGCTGCTGCGGGCCGTCGCCGGCGACCCCGACAACCTCCAGATCATGTACGGCATCGCCGGCGAGCGCGAACTCGGCGAGGCGGAGCTGGACTGGCTGCCCGGCTACGAGAACTCCGCTCCGGTCCGGGTCGGCAACGGCGCCGCGCACCAGCTCCAGCTCGACGTCTACGGCGAGGTCACCGAGGCGCTGCACCTGGCCCACATGACGGGCCTGGCCCGCAACGACTACGCCTCGCTGCTCCAGCTCAAGCTGATCCAGTACCTGGAGAAGCACTGGCAGGAGCCGGACGAGGGCATCTGGGAGGTGCGCGGGCCGCGCCGCCACTTCGTGCACTCCAAGGTCATGGCGTGGGTCGCCGTCGACCGCACCATCAAGCTCATCGAGTCCGGGGAGGCCGACGGCCCCCTGGAGCGCTGGAAGACGCTGCGCGACGACATCCACCGCGAGGTGTGCGAGAAGGGATACGACAAGGAGCGCAACACCTTCACGCAGTCCTACGGCTCGCGGGAGCTGGACGCGTCCTTGCTGCTCATCCCGCAGATGGGCTTCCTGCCGCCGGACGACAAGCGGGTCATCGGCACCATCGAGGCGATCCAGCGCGAGCTGTCCACCACGGACGGGTTCATCCTGCGCTATCCCACCGACGGCGACCACGCGGGCGTCGACGGACTGCCCGGCGACGAGGGCGCCTTCCTCGCCTGCTCCTTCTGGATGGCCGACGACCTGGCGATGATCGGCCGCGTGGACGAGGCCCGCAGGCTCTTCGACAAGCTCCTGTCGCTCCGCAACGACCTGGGCCTCCTCGCCGAGGAGTGGGACCCGCGCCGCAAGCGCCAGGTGGGCAACTTCCCCCAGGCCTTCAGCCATGTGCCGCTGATCGACACGGCCCTGCGTCTGACGGCGAGCGGCGCCTACGGAGGCTGACCCGGCGCCGGGCGGGCGAGCGCGCCCGCCCGGCGGTCACCCCAGCTCACAGTGGCCGGACCGGTCCGGCCACCCGAGGCTGCCGCCGTACCGCGGGCAGAGGTAGCGTCCGCTTCATGGACCGCAGATTCGACACCGAGGGCACCGGCATCACCGTCCGGCGCGCCCTCGAACTGCCCGGCCTCCGCAGCGGCCTCCCCGAGGTCCTCGCCGGCGCCGACAAGCTGACCCGCACCGTCCGCTGGGTGCACGCCGGCGAGGTCCCCAACATCGCCTCCCTGCTCAAGGGCGGCGAACTCCTGCTGACCACCGGCTACGGCCTCGGCACCCGCCCCGCCGACCAGCGTGTCTTCGTGCGCACCCTCGCCGACCGCGGCATCGCGGCCCTGGTGGTGGAGCTGGGCCCGCGTTTCACCCGCCTGCCCGCCGCCCTCGTGGAGACCGCACGGACCGCCGGTCTCCCGCTCGTCCAGCTGCACCGCGAGGTGCCGTTCGTGGCGGTCACCGAGGAGATCCACACGGAGATCGTCAACGGTCACTACGCGCTGCTCCAGCGGGCCGAGGAGGTGCACCGCCGCTGCACGCAGGCACTGCTCGACGGCGGCGGCGTGCCGCAGGTGCTCGGCATCCTGGCCGACTTCGGCGGCAACCCGGTGTTCCTCGAGACCCCGGACGGACAGTTGCTGTACGCGGCCGGCTCCGGCCCCGAGGGCGCCGATCCGCTTCAGGTGTGGGAGGGGCTGCGCGGCCAGCACAAGGACGCCGCCCCGCCGGCCGGTTCGGTCGTCGTGGACGTGCCCGGCGGCGGCCCCGGCACCGGCTCGGTACGCGCCCGCCTTGTGCTGCTGCCGGTCCGCTCGCCGCTGGCCCCGGTGCACCGCATGGCCGCCGAGCGGGCGGCGGGCCTGCTGGCCGTGGTGCTGATGCAGGCACGCCAGGACGAGGAGCTGGCGGCGCGCGGCCGCGGCGACTTCCTGACCGACCTCGCCGAGGGGCGTATCGCCGCGGAGGACGCCCCCGCGCAGGCCCGCGTCCTCGGTTTCAAGCCGGGCGACAGCCCGCTGCTGCCCGTGGTGATGCGGCTCGGTGACGCGCTCGCGTCCACCGGGGGCGCCGCCCGGCCGAGCGCGGGCACGGGCGCCGGCGGCTGGGCGGTGCTGGCCCGCGCGGTCGCCGAGGAGCTGGCCTCGGTGGGCGTGCCGGTGCTGCTGGGCGTGCGGCCGGTCGAGGGCCGGGTGCCGCTCCTTGTCGGGCTGCGCTCGGAGGCGGAGCGGACCACCGTCGCGGACCGGGTCGCGGCGGCGCTGCGGGCGGGTGTGGAACGGGCCGGGATGCGGCGCCCGGACGGGCGGCCGGAGGTGGTGGTCGTCGGGGTGGCGGGCGGCTGGGCGGCCGCCTCGGCGGGCCTGCGGCACGCGGCGGAGGCGGCGACGGCGGCACAGGGGCTGCCGGACCGGCCCTGGTACGACGCCCGGCGCCTCGACATCGACCTGCTGCTGTGGCGGCTGCGCGACCATCCCGACCTGGCGGCCTTCGTGGGCCGCGCGATCGGCCCGCTGCGCGACCACGACCGGCGCTCGAAGCCGCCGCTGCTGCCCACCCTCCAGACCTATCTGGCGCACGCGGGCCGCAAGGCGGAAACCGCGCGCGAACTGCATCTGAACCGGCAGACGCTCTACAACCGCCTGGCCCGCATCGGGGAGTTGCTGGGCACCGACCTCGACGACCCGCAGACGGTCCTGGCGCTGAGCCTGGCCCTGCGGGCCCGTCGGCACGTGCCCTGAGGGTCAGGTCAGCGGCCGGGGCCGGGTCAACTCGTCGTAGACGCTGAGCACCTGGGCGACCGTGTCGTCCTCGGTGGGCCAGGTGGCGGCCTGCTGGGTGCCCAAGTCCCGCAGCGCCTCGCGGCGTTCGGGGTCGCCGAGCAGTCGTATGACGGCTCCGGCGAACGCTGCCAGGTCCTGGTCCGGCACCAGTTCGGCCGCGTCGCCCACGAGTTCGGGGATGCCGCCGGTCCGCGCCGCCACGAGCGGCACGCGCGCGTGCAGCGCCTCCTGGGCGAGGACGGAGCGTGCCTCCCAGCTCCTCGGCAGCAGCGCCACGTCGGCGGCGGCGAGCAACTCACCGACGTCGCCGCGGCGTCCGAGCAGGCGGACCGGCAGCTCCTCGTCCTCGATCCGCCGCTGAAGCTCCGTGCGCAAAGGCCCCTCCCCCGCGACGACGAGCAGCGGCACGGGCTCCAGCAGACGCCAGGCGCGGGCCGCGTCCAGCAGCAGCTCATGGCCGCGGCCCGGGTCCAGGGAGGCGACGGAGATGAGCAACGGCCGGTCGGTGGCGCCCAGTTCGGCGCGCACCTTGGAGCGCGGACGGTCCGGGTGCTCGTATCCGCCGGCCGGCCGGGGCACCGCGACCGCCGCGAGCCGGGCGTCCCGAGCGCCCCGGCCGCGGGCCCGGTCGACGAGTTCGGAGGTGGTGCCGAGCACGACGGTGGCGGCCCTGACCACGCGGCGCTCCAGCAGCCGCAGGAGATGGGCGCGGGCCCCTTCGGCGGGCTCGTGGTTGTGCCAGGTGACGACGAGGGGCGTGCCGCGGCCGCTGAGCGCCAGCACCGCGCGGAAGGAGGCGTGCAGCCCGTGCGCGTGCACCAGGTCGGCGTCCGCGCAGACCGTGCGCAGCGCGGCCACGGACACCGGGTCGCTGCTGCGCGGCACATGCACGTGCTGGGCGCCGACGCCGGTGAAGGCATGGACGCGGTCGGCCTCCGCGGGGGCGCACACCGTCACGCGCACGCCCCGGGCGACCAGCCCCGCGGCCAGCGACCGCACGTGCACGCTGCTGCCCGCGCTGCCTCCGCCGAGCACCTGCACGGTGCGCAGCGTCGACTGACCGTGCGATACGTGGCTGCTCACGGGGGTCACGCGGCCGGGGCTCCTGGTTCGGCGTCGGACAGGTACGGGAAGTTACGGGGAAACGTACAGAAGGTATCGAGTCGAGGTACTCGACCGCGTGCCCCGCTCGCTGTAGGGCTCCCGTTCCAAGGATGCCAGCACGTACGGGTGTTCCTGTCCCGTCGGGGTGTCGGAAAGGTGCGGGACCAGGCGGCAGCCGGAGACCACGTCACTCACGCGAGTGAATTTGACGAGTGTTCGCCCTCTCGCCGTAGACGGCCGCGGCCACCACCGCGGCGGCGTGGGCGACCAGTCCGACGCGCCCGTTGGACGCGACGGCCGCGGCGCCGAGGGCCGCGCCCAGGGCGTGCGCCCCCGTGTCACCGAGCATCACCCGCTCCCCGAGGTCCTCCGGGAGCACGGCCGCGGCGGCCCCCGTGGTGACGGCGGCCAGCTCCGCGCCCGGTCCGCCGCGCAGCAGGCCGGGCGCCCCGAGCGCGAGCACCGCGCCGGTGGCCCGGCCGGGCCGCACGTCCAGGAGGTTGACGGCGTGCGCGGCCCCGGCGATCACGACCGCGGCGAGGAACCTGTCCAGCGGCCGCTGCTTCAGCACCGCCCCGGCGGCCAGCCCGGCCGCCGAGATCCCGAACAGCTTGACCGCCCCGCTGGTGACCTCGCCGCCCCGCAGGGCGGCGAGATGCGCCCGGAACCCGCGCCGCCCGTCACCCGCGCCGGCGACATCGTCGTAGGCGCCGCAGACCCCGGCCGCGAGCACCGCCAGACCGGCGGCGGGCCGCACCCGTGCGGCCCCGGCCGCCGCCGCCACGGCCACCGCGGGCCCCGCGTAGAGACCGACGGTGCGCCCCGCGTGGTTCCGCCGCTCCCAGCGCGCACGGCCGCCGGGCGCGAGGGCCCGCAGGCCGGCGGTACCGGCCCGGGCGATCGAGGCGGCCAGGGCGAACGAGGTGGCGGTCCGGGAGATCATCCCGCCACCTTACGCACTGCTACAGGTCCGCCCGGGCCGCTGCGAGCAGTTCCTCGGCGTGCGCCCGCGCCGTCTGTGAGTCCTCCTGGCCGGCCAGCATCCGGGACAGCTCCCGGACCCGGTCCTCGCCCTCCAGCACCTTCACGCCGGACCGGGTCACCGAGCCGTCGTTGGTCTTCTCCACCAGGAGCTGCCGGTCGGCGAAGGCGGCGACCTGGGGCAGGTGGGTGACGACGACGACCTGGGCGCTCCTGGCCAGCCGGGCCAGCCGCCGCCCGATCTCCACGGCCGCCTTGCCGCCGACGCCCGCGTCGACCTCGTCGAACAGATACGTCGGCACCGGATCCGTCCCGGCGAAGACGACCTCGACGGCGAGCATGACGCGCGACAGCTCACCGCCCGAGGCGCCCTTGGCGATCGGCCGCGGCGGTGCGCCGGGGTGCGGGGCGAGGAGCAGTTCGACCTCGTCGGCACCGGCCGGACCGCAGGCGACGGTACGGCCGCCGACCTCGACGCCCTCGGGGTCCTCGGTCTGCCGGATGTCGAACGACACGCGCGCGTGCGGCATGGCCAGCGAGGCCAGCTCGGCCGTCACAGCGGCGGCGAACCGCTCCGCGGCCTCCGTACGGGCGTCCGTCAGGGCCTGGGCCAGGCCGCCGAGTTCGGCACGCAGCGCGTCCCGCTCGGCGGTCAGCTCCCCGAGCCGCTCGTCGTCGCCGTCCAGCTCGGTGAGCCGGGCGGCACTGCGTTCGGCCCAGGTGAGCACGGCGCTGACGTCCTCGCCGTACTTGCGGGTCAGCGTGCCGAGCGCGGCCCGTCGCTCCTCGACCGCCGCCAGCCGCAGCGGATCGGCGTCCAGGTCGTCGGCGTACCCCGCCAGCTCCCCGGCCACGTCGCCGAGCAGGATGCCGATCTCGCCGATGCGGTCGGCGAGCGCGGCCAGCGCCGGATCGTGCGACCGCACGGCCTCCAGGGCCCGCTGGGCGCCCGCGACGAGGGTGGTCGCGTCGATGCCCTCGGGGTCCTCCGGATCGCCCGCGAGAGCGGCGTGTGCGGCCGTCGCGGCGGACGACAGCGCCTCGGCGTGGCCGAGCCGCTCCGCCTCCTCGGCCAGCTCGGTGTCCTCCCCGGCCCGCGGTTCGACCCCGGCGATCTCGTCGAGGCCGTAGCGCAGCATGTCGGCCTCCTGGGCCCGCTCACGCGCGCGCGTGGTGATCTCGTCCAGTTCCGCGGTCACGGCGCGGAGGCGGCGGTAGGCCTCGGCGTACTTGGCGAGCGGCACGGCGACGGCGTCGCCCGCGTACCGGTCGAGGGCCTGCCGCTGCCGGGACAGCTTGAGCAGTCCCTGCTGGTCGGTCTGCCCGTGCACGGCCACCAGCTCGTCGGCGAGTTCGGCGAGCAGCCCCACCGGCACGCTCCTCCCGCCCAGGTGCGCCCGGGAGCGGCCCTCGGCGGAGACGGTACGGCTGATCAGCAGCGCCCCGTCGTCGAGCTCGGCCCCGGCCTCCTCGGCCCGTACGGCGGCGGAGGCGTCCGCGGACATGGTGACCCGCCCCTCCACGACCGCCTTGCCCGCGCCGATCCGCACCAGCGCGGGATCCGCGCGTCCGCCCAGCAGCAGTCCCAGACTGGTGACGACCATGGTCTTGCCCGCACCGGTCTCACCGGTGACGGCGGTGAACCCCGGCGACAGCTCGACGACCGCGTCGTCAATCACTCCGAGTGACCGTATCCGCATCTCCTCCAACACGACCACGACCATACGAGGTTTTGGTGGCGCCGTGCGACGCCACCCCACCCATGAAGGAAGCCGGGCCGTCCATCCGCGTCCCGGGCCGGCGGCACTAGTGCGGCGCCCCGCGCCACCCCGAGACCGGCAGCGCGAACTTCGCGACCAGGCGGTCCGTGAACGAGGCGTGGTGCAGCCGGGCCAGCCGGACCGGCACCGCTCCGCGGCGCACCTCCACGCGCGCACCGGGCGGCAGTTCGACCGTGCGCCGCCCGTCGCACCACAGCACGCCCGGCGGGACGTGCGGCAGCACCTCGACGGCCAGGACGGAGTCGGGCGACGTCACCAGGGGCTTGGCGAACAGCGCGTGCGCGGAGATCGGCACCATCAGCAGCGCCTCGACCTCCGGCCACACCACGGGCCCGCCGGCCGAGAAGGCGTACGCGGTGGACCCGGTGGGGGTGGCACAGACGATGCCGTCGCAGCCGAACCCGGTCACCGGGCGCCCGTCGATCTCCAGCACGATCTCCAGCATCCGCTCGGCGGACACCTTCTGCACGGCCGCCTCGTTCAGCGCCCAGTCGGTGTGCACGATGTCCCCGTTGCGGTGCACGACCACGTCGACGGTCATGCGCTCCTCGACCTCGTACGCCTTGCTGACCACCCGGTCGACGACCTTGTCGAGGTCGTCCCGTTCGGCCTCGGCGAGGAACCCGACCCGCCCGAGGTTGACCCCGAGCATCGGCACGCCCGAGGCGCGCGCGAACTCCGCGCCGCGCAGCAGGGTGCCGTCACCTCCCAGCACGATGAGCAGTTCGCACCCGTCGAGGGACTGCGGGGTTGCCTCCTTGACCAGCTCCACCTCGTCCGGCAGGGGCAGGTCGCGCGCCTCCGCCTCCAGGACGCGTACGCCGATGCCTGACCGCAGCAGCCCCTTGACCACGAGTTCGGCGCTGCGGATGGCGGCCGACCGCCCGGTGTGGGCCAGCAGGAAAACGGTTCGAGCTTGGGTCTGTGTCAACGCGGCCCCTCCGCCACTGCACGGTCAACATCGGCCGGGTCCAGGGCGGGCGCCCCGGCACGCAGCCACAGAAAGTATTCGACGTTCCCGGACGGCCCGGGCAGCGGGCTGGCGGTGACGCCTTCGGCCCCCAGTCCCAGCTCCCAGGCCTTGCCGGCCACCGTCCGCACGGCCTCCGCACGCAGTTGCGGACTCCGTACGACACCCCCGCTGCCCAGTCGTTCCTTCCCCACCTCGAACTGCGGCTTGACCATCATCACCAGGTCGGCGTCCGGCTTCGCGCACCGCACCAGGGCGGGCAGCACCAGGCCGAGCGGGATGAAGGACAGATCCCCCACGACAAGATCCACAGGCTCCCCATCGATCGCTTCGAGCGTCAACTCGCGTACGTTCGTACGGTCCTTGACGGTGACGCGTTCATCGCTCTGCAAGGACCAGGCGAGTTGTCCGTATCCGACGTCGACGGCGACGACGTGCGCGGCGCCCGCGCGCAGCAGCACATCGGTGAACCCTCCGGTGGACGCGCCGGCGTCCAGTGCCCGCCGTCCCTCGACGACCAGCCCGCGCGGCATGAACGCCTCCAGCGCGCCGGCCAGCTTGTGCCCGCCGCGGGAGACGTAGTCGGGGTCGCTGTCGTCGGCGGCGACGACGATGGCTGCGGCGGTCTCCACCTGGGTGGCGGACTTCGTCGCGACGGTCTTGCCGACGGTGACGCGCCCGGCGGCGATCAGCTGACCGGCGTGCTCGCGCGAGCGGGCGAGCTTCCGGCGGACCAGCTCCGCGTCGAGACGGCGGCGTGCGACTCCTGCCACGTTCGGTTCAGCTCCTGTGTCGGTTCGGCGGTGACTGCGCGGGGGGCGCCGGAGGTCCCGGACGGGCGTCGAGCGCGGTGAGCGCGTCGCGCAGCCCCCCGTGTACATCCTCGTACACCTGCAGGTGTCCGTCCGTGGCGAGGTGGTCGGCGTCGCCGAGCCGTTCCAGGGCCGCGTCGACGCGGGCGTCGCCGGTGGGGGTGCGGGGCACGAACAGCGGGGCGGGGGCGGCGGGGTCGTGCCCGCCGATCGCGTCGCCGGGCTCGGGGACCTCCCCTTCGGGGGCCGCCGCTTCCTCCCGGACCTCCGTCCCGGTCGCAGAGTCGCTCATGCCCAGACGCTACCGCGAAGCACTGGGGTAACGTCGGTGGTGATGGCAACGATCGAGGAGTGCCGCAGCGCACTCGAAAGACTCTCCGACAACATGGCGAAGGCGGAGGGGGACGTCCGCGACGCGGCGACCTTGGACCGCTCGGTGAGCTGCCACATCAAGGATCTCGACGTCAGCTTCCTGGGCCGCCTCACCGACGGCCGCATAGAGGTGCGGGACACCGTTCAGGGACCGCCGCCGAAGAAGGCCGAGATCCGGCTCGCCATGACCGGCGACGACCTGGTCGCGCTCGTCGGCGGCGAGCTGGCGTTCGCCAAGGCCTGGGGGGCGGGACGGGTGAAGCTCCAGGCGAGCGTGCTGGACCTGATGCGGCTCACGAAGCTTCTCTAGCGGCCGGCTCCGCGGCCGTGTCGTGGGCGGCCACGCGCGCGCGGGCGGCACGCGCCGCCGGCACCACCAGTGGCGTGCCGGTCTCCGGATCGTCGATGACCTGGCAGCGCAGCCCGAACACCTCCTCCACGAGGTCGGCGGTCACGATGTCGTTCGGCGCGCCCTGCGCGACGACGCGGCCGCCGCGCAGGGCGACGAGGTGGGTGGCGTAGCGGGCGGCGTGGTTGAGGTCGTGCAGCACGGCGACGAGGGTGCGCCCCTGCTCCTCGTGCAGTTCGGCGCACAGGTCGAGGACGTCGATCTGGTGCTGGATGTCCAGGTACGTCGTCGGCTCGTCGAGCAGCAGCAGCGGTGTCTGCTGGGCCAGCGCCATGGCGATCCACACGCGCTGCCGCTGGCCGCCCGACAGCTCGTCCACGTACCGCTCGGCGAGCCGGCCGACTCCGGTCCGCTCCATGGACTCGCGCACGACCCGCTCGTCCTCGGCGGACCACTGGCGCAGGATCCCCTGGTGCGGGTAGCGGCCGCGGCCCACGAGGTCGGCGACGGTGATGCCGTCGGGCGCGATCGAGGACTGCGGCAGCAGGCCGAGCGTCCGGGCGACCTGCTTGGCCGGCATCGACTGGATGACCTGCCCGTCGAGCAGCACCCGGCCCCGGCTGGGCCTGAGCATCCGTGACAGCGCCCGCAGCAGCGTGGACTTGCCGCACGCGTTGGGGCCGACGATCACCGTGAAGGAGTTGTCGGGTATCTCCACCGTCAGCTGCTCGGCGATGACGCGCTGGTCGTAGGCGAGGGTGACGTTGTCGGCGGACAGGCGGTTCACGGTGCTCCTTCGATTGCTCACTGCGTTGCTGAGGGCGCTCATATCCGCCCGGCCCTGCGCTCGGCGACCAGCAGCCACAGCAGGTAGACCCCGCCGAGCACGCCGGTGACCACGCCGACCGGCAACTGGTCGGCGCCGAAGGCCCGCTGCGCGGCCAGGTCTGCGGTGACCAGCAGGGTCGCGCCCATGCACAGGGAGGGCAACAGGTTGGGGCCAGGGGAGCGTGTCAGGCGCCGGGCGAGCTGCGGCGCGGTCAGTGCCACGAAGCTCACCGGCCCGGCGGCCGCGGTGGCGGCGGCGACCAGCAGGACGGCGCAGCTCATCAGCAGCAGCCGCACGCGCTCGACGCGCACCCCGAGGGCGTAGGAGACGTCGTCGCCCATCTCCAGCATCCGCAGGGCGCGGGCGCCTGCGCCGACGACCGGCAGGAGCACCGCGCACAGGACGGCCAGCGGTCCGACCTGGGTCCAGTCGCGCCCGTTCAGCGAACCGGTCATCCAGACCACCGCGCGGGCCGCGTCCACGAAGTCGGCCTTGGTGATCAGATAGCCGTTGACGGCGGTGACCACCGCGGAGAGGCCGATGCCGACCAGCACCAGCCGGTACCCGTGCACGCCCTGCTTCCAGGCCAGCAGGTAGATGGCCGCGCCGGTGACCAGGCCGCCCACGAGCGCGCCGAGGGTGACGGCGCCGGCGCTGCCCGAGAACAGGACGATGACGGTGAGCGCGCCGGCGGCCGAGCCCTGGGAGAGGCCGAGCACGTCCGGGCTGCCCAGCGGATTGCGGGAGACGGACTGGAACAGCGCCCCGCCGACGCCGAGGCAGCCGCCGACCAGGAGTCCGACGAGGACGCGCGGCAGCCGCAGCTCGCGGACGATGAACTCCTGCCCCTGACTGCCCTGCCCGACGAGCGTCCTCAGCACGTCGGAGGCCGGGACCGGAAAGTCGCCGGTGCCGATCAGCACGACGCTCGCCGTGAGGGCGGCCAGCACCAGCAGGGAGACGACGACGCACGTGCGGACGTCGAGGCGCAGGGACAGCCCGCCCGGGGTGCGCAGGGCCCGTACGGAACGGGGGGTGCGGGTGGTCTTCACAGCTGGGTCGTCCTCCGCCGCCGTACGAGCAGGATGAACACCGGGCCGCCGATGATCGCGGTGACGACCCCGACCTGGAGCTCGGCGGGCCGGGCGACGATCCGCCCCACGACGTCGGCGCCGAGCAGCAGCACGGGCGACAGGACCGTGGCGTAGGGCAGGATCCAGCGCAGGTCGGGTCCGGTGAAGGAGCGCACGACGTGCGGGACCATCAGGCCGACGAAGACGATCGGACCGCAGGCGGCGGTCGCCGCCCCGCACAGCACGGTCGCGGCGAGCATGGCGAGCGCCCGGGTGCGGTTCAGATCGGCGCCCAGGGCGCGGGCGGTGTCGTCGCCCATGGCCATGGCGTTGAGCGGCCGGGCCAGCAGCAGGGCGACGACCGTGCCGACCGCGAAGAACGGCAGCACGCGGGTGACGGTCTCCGTCGTGGCGGAGGCGAGCGAACCCACGGTCCAGAACCGCATCCTCGCCAGCGCGGCCCCGTCCATGATCATCACGGCCTGTACATAGCCGTACAGCGCGGCGCCGATCGCGGTGCCGGCCAGCGCGAGGCGTACGGGTGTGGCGCCCCGGCTGCCGCCGAGGAACCACACCAGGGCACCCACGGCCGCGGCGCCGAGGAAGGCGAACCAGACGTAGCCGCTGAGGCTCGTCACGCCCAGGAAGGTGATGGCGGTGACGACGGCGGCGGACGCGCCCGCGTTGATGCCGAGGATGCCCGGGTCGGCCAGCGGGTTGCGGGTCAGCGCCTGGAGCACGGCCCCGGCCAGCCCGAGCGCCGATCCGGCGAGCAGACCGAGGGCCGTACGGGACAGCCGCTCGCCGACCACGACGTCGCCGTACGTCCCCGAGTCCTGGAACAGGCCGTGCCAGACCTGGGCCGGGGACAGCTCCTTCGCTCCGATCGCGATGCTCGCCAGGGCGACGAGCAGCAGTATCGCGACAGAGACGAGGAGCCCCGCGGCTCGCACGCCTCGGCGGGTCGGGGGCGCGGCGGCGGCCGCCGCGCGCTCTTCTGGGGGACTGTCGACCAACACGAGGTTAGGTTAGCCTACCCTCCCTATCGGCTCGACGATTCCCCACGCCGCACCGGACTACAGCCCGAGGCGGGCCAGCGCCTTCCCCCCGTCCAGCTCGCACCCTCTGTCGCCGCCGGCCGTCCACGCCGCCGCGCACAGGGCGCGGAGCCCGTCCAGCGCGTCCCCGTCGCCGCTCAGTCCGAGCCCGGTGTCCGCCGTCGCCGTCCACCCTCCGCACCGGAAACCGTCACCCTCCCGAGTGATTTCCGGCTGACCGGCGAGCAGCCCGCGCAGATCGGCGTCGACATACGTCGGCCGGTGCCGAGGGGGCGCGGCGAGCAGTTGCGCGCCGTCGGTCACCCCGGTCAGGACGAGCAGCGAGTCGACCCCGCCGTTGAACGCCCCTTCGATGTCCGTGTCCAGCCGGTCCCCCACCACCAGCGGCCGCTCCGCGCCGGTGCGCAGGATCGTCTCGCGGTGCATGGGCGGCAGCGGCTTGCCCGCCACCTGCGGGTTCGCGCCCGTGGCGATCCGGACGACCTCGACCGCCGCGCCGTTGCCCGGCGCGATCCCGCGGGCGCCCGGAATCGTCAGATCGGTGTTGGAGGCGAACCAGGGCACGCCGCGCGCGATGGCGTAGCACGCCTCCGCGAAACGCCCCCACGGCAGGTCCGGACCGCCGTAGCCCTGCACCACCGCCACCGGGTCGTCGTCGGCCGACTCCACCGGCTCCAGACCGCGCTCGCGCAGCGCCGTACGCAGCCCCTCACCGCCGATCACCAGCACCCGCCCACCCTGCGGCACCTGGTCCGCGATCAGCCGCGCCACCGCCTGCGCCGAGGTGACCACGTCGGACGCCTCCGCCCGTATGCCCAGCTCCGTGAGGTGCGCGGCCACCGCCGCCGGGGTGCGCAGGGCATTGTTGGTCACGTACGCCAGATGCATGCCGCCCGTACGGGCGGTGCCCAGCGAGTCGACCGCGTGCGCGATCGCGTGGCCGCCCGCGTAGACCACCCCGTCCAGATCGAGCAGGGCCGTGTCGTACGCCTCGCTCAGGGCCTGTGCACTGCCCTCGGGCCTCGTCCTGACGCCCTGCCTCATTCCGCATCTCTCCTCATGACACCCGTTTTCCCCCGATCATCCCCCACGCCACTGACACACGTACGATGCCGGGATGAACACAGCAGGTCCCCCACCGGCGACAACGCGCCCGGGCCTCGAACTCACCCCGTTCCACGGCCTGCGCTACGACCCGGACCGGGTCGGCAGCCTGGCCGCCGTGACGTCCCCGCCGTACGACGTCGTCGTGCGACCCGACGGCCTGCACCACCTCCAATCGGCGGATCCGTACAACATCGTTCGGCTGATTCTGCCGCAGGCCGGAACCCCCAGTGCCCGCAACAAACAGGCGGCGGAAACCCTGCGCCGCTGGCTCTCCGAGGGCGTCCTCGCCCCGGACCCGGAACCGGCCCTGTACGTCTACGAGCAGCGCGACGGCGACGGCATGCTGCAACGGGGACTGATCGGCGCGCTGCGCGTGTCGGAGCCGGCGGAGGGCGTGGTGCTGCCGCACGAGGACGTCATGCCGCACGTGGTCGCCGACCGCGCCGCCCTGATGCGCGCGACCAGCGCCAATCTCGAACCGCTGCTGCTCACCTACCGCGGCGACGGCTCGACCGCCGCCACCACCATGATCATCGAACGCGTCGCCGAACGGCCGCCGCTGCTGTCGACGACCACCGAGGACGGCTTCGGCCACCGCCTGTGGGCGATCACCGACCCGGCCGACCTCGCGCGCGTGCAGGAGGACCTGGCCCGGCACCAGGCCCTGATCGCCGACGGCCACCACCGCTGGGCGACCTACCGCCGGCTGCGCGCGGAACACCCCTCCCCCAGCGCCTGGGACTACGGTCTGGTCCTCCTCGTCGACACGGCCCGCTATCCGCTCCGGGTACGCGCCATCCACCGCCTGCTGCACGGCCTGCCGGTCGCCGACGCGCTGTCCGCCCTGGACGGCCTGTTCCGCGTGCGGCGTCTGGACCTGCCCCTGGCGGGCGCCCTGGAGGCGCTCGCGGACGCGGCCGGCGAGGGCAACGCCTTCCTGTTCGCCGGTGACGGCTCCTTCCACCTCGTGGACCGCCCGGATCCGGCTCTGCTGGCCCGCACGATCCCGGCGGAACACCCGGCGGCCTGGCGCACCCTCGACGCGACCGTCCTGCACGCCACGCTCCTCGAGAACGTCTGGCACATCCCCGAGGACTCCCCGGCCCACATCGCCTACATCCACGACACGGTCGCGACCGTGGAGAAGGCCGAACGCGACGGCGGTACGGCCGTCCTGATGCACCCGGTCCGCGAGGAGGTCGTCCGCGACCTGGCCCGCCAGGGCGTCACGATGCCCCGCAAGTCGACGTCGTTCGGCCCCAAGCCGGCGTCGGGACTGGTGCTGAGGGCACTGGACCTCTGAGAACGGCGAAGGGCGGGCCCCGGTGATCGGGGCCCGCCCTTCGTTCAGTGACCTGCTGGGGTCGGTGACGGCTGGTGGTGTCCGTCAGTCCTTGCCGGACGTGTCGGCGTCGCCGCTCTCGCCATTGCCCTCGTTCTCGGCGGTCTCGGCGTTCTCGGCGTTCCCGGCGTTCTCGTCACGCTCGTCGTTCCCGTCGCTCTCGTCGAGGGCGTCGGTGAACTCCACGCCGTCCAGCTCGGCCAGCCGGTCGGAGGCGTCGGTGCTGCCGTCCCGGTCGGCCTCGACGGCCTTGGCGAACCACTCCCGCGCCTCGGACTCCCGGCCGACGGCGAGCAGCGCGTCGGCGTAGGCGTACCGCAGGCGCGCGGTCCACGGCTGGACCGAGCCGGAGGCCAGTTCAGGGCTCTGGAGCGTCACGATGGCCGCTTCGAGCTGATCCAGGTCGCGCCGGGCGCCGGCCGCGACGAGCCGCATCTCCACCTGTCCGGCCTTGTCGAGCTTGTGCACCTCCGGCGCGCCGGCCATGTCCAGCGCCTTCTCGGGCCGTCCGAGACCGCGCTCGCAGTCGGCCATGAGGGGCCACAGGTCCACGTTCCCGGTCATCCGCCGGGCGGCCCGGAACTCGGCGAGCGCCTCGCTGTACTTCTGGCTCGCGTACGCGGCGAATCCGGCCGCCTCCCGGACGGCTGCGACGCGGGACGCCAGCCGCAGGGCCACCCTGGAGTAGCCGTAGGCGCCCTCCGGGTCCTCGTCGATGAGCCGGGCGACCATCACCAGGTTCTTGGCGACGTCCTCGGCGAGCGTCTTGGGCAGGCTCTGCAACTCCTGCCGTACGTCCTTGTCGATCTCCTCGCCCGTGACGTCCTCGGGGATCGGCAGCCGCTTGATCGGCTCGCGGTCCCGGTCACGGTCGTCGCGGAAACGCGGGCCGCCGCGCCGGTCGTCACCGCGCCGGTCGTCACGGCCACGGAAGCCACCCGGGCGCCCGCCCCGGTCGTCACGCCGCGGGCCGCGCCCACCACGGTCGTCACGGCCACGGAAGCCGCCACGGTCACCGCGGTCGCCTCGGTCACCGCGCTCGAAGTCGCGGCGGTCGTCACGGCGGTCGTCCCTCCGGTGGTCCCTGCGGTCACCGCGGTCGAAGGTGCGGCGCTCGCCGCGGTCGTCGCGACGGTCGCCGCGGTCGAAGTCGCGGCGGTCGTCACGGCGGTCATCCCGCCGGTCGTCACGACGATGGGTGGGACGGTCGCCGTCACGGCGGTAGGCGGGGCGGTCGCCGTCGCGACGGAAGCCGCGGTCACGGTCGTCACGGCGGCCGTAGCCACCGCGGTCGCCATCCCGCCGGTCGTCACGGCGGTCGTCACGACGGAAACCGCCGCGGTCCCCGCGCTCGGGCCGGTCCCCGCGCTCGGGCCTGTCGTCGCGGCGGAAACCGCCTCGGTCGTCACGCCGGTAGGTGGGGCGGTCGTCGTCACGACGGAAGCCTCGGCGGTCGTCACGGCGCTCGCCTCGGTCGTCACGGCGCTCGCCGCGGTCGTCGCGACGGTCGCCGCGGTCGTCGCGACGGTCGCCGCGGTCGAAGTCGCGGCGGTCGTCACGGCGGTCATCCCGCCGGTCGTCACGACGATGGGTGGGACGGTCGCCGTCACGGCGGTAGGCGGGGCGGTCGCCGTCGCGACGGAAGCCGCGGTCACGGTCGTCACGGCGGCCGTAGCCACCGCGGTCACCATCCCGCCGGTCATCCCGCCGGTCATCCCGGCGGTCGTCACGGCGATCGTCACGACGGAAACCGCCGCGGTCCCCGCGCTCGGGCCGGTCGCCACGCTCGGGCCTGTCGTCGCGGCGGAAACCGCCACGGTCGTCACGGCGGTAAGTGGGGCGGTCGTCGTCACGACGGCCGTAGCTACCGCGGTCGTTGCCTTGGCGCGGTCCTCCGCGGAACCCGCCACGGTCACCGCGGTCACCACCGTCCCGGCGGCGCTGATCGCGCTCCGGACGCTCGTCGGGAGAGTTGGCGGACATCGGTGACTCCTGTCTTCTGTACGGAAATGCAAAAGGACCCCTGGTCCCAGCTGAACGCTGGTGACCAGGGGTCCTTCCAAAGATTGTTCGGCGGCGTCCTACTCTCCCACAGGGTCCCCCCTGCAGTACCATCGGCGCTGTGAGGCTTAGCTTCCGGGTTCGAAATGTAACCGGGCGTTTCCCTCACGCTATGACCACCGAAACCCTAATGGTTTCGAGCGAACAAGCACACTCTTCTGTTGTGGGTTCAGCTCAAAGCCGGCAACTGTTCGTTGCCTCAGAACTAACACAGTGGACGCGAGCAACTGAGGACAAGCCCTCGGCCTATTAGTACCGGTCACCTCCACACGTTACCGTGCTTCCAGATCCGGCCTATCAAC
>NZ_JBIBWH010000006.1:212474-460068 GCF_043081205.1 Streptomyces sp. NPDC014889 | reverse complement strand
CCGCGGCCGAGGGGCTCCGGCTCCACGACGGTGCAGACGCGGACCGGCAGGTCCGCCGAGTTCAGCCACTTCTCCAGCACCTCGGCGAGGTGGCCGCAGGACACCACCACGTCCGTCACCCCCTCCTCGGCCAGCCAGGCGAGCTGGTGCCCGATGATCGGGGTGCCCGTGCCGGGGATCTCGACCATCGGCTTGGGCCGGTCGTCGGTGTAGGGCCGCAACCGGGAGCCCTGGCCTCCGGCCAGGACGACGGCTTGAGTGGGGCGGGACGCGGTCTTCGGAGGGGTCATGTCCGCACTGTACGACCCACCCTCGGGCCGGCCGTCAGGGGCTGTCACGGCACGCCCGGGGGGCGTCGGGCACGGTCCGCTCGGCAGGACGGAAGCGACTGCCGGAGAAGCCCCACACCTCGGGACGAGACGGACGGGGGCCGGCCGGTTTCTCCACGAGTCCGCGGCGCGGAGCTGCGGGGTCAGGGCGACGGGGCCCGGTCGGGTGGGGACGGCCGACTTGTCCTGGAGGATCGGGGCGCGGGTCGGCGGGGGCGGCGCCGTTGACCGGTCGGCATACTGCCGCCTGCCGCCTGCCGCCTGCCGCCTGCCGCCTGCCGCCTGCCGCCTGCCGCCTGCCGCCTGCCGCCTGCCGCCTGCCGCCTGCCGCCCGCTCGTCTGCCCGCCAGCCCGTGTCGGCCCTCCGGGTCGGGCCATGGGCTGTGTGGGTGGCGGAGCCGGGTCGGGTGGGGCGGCTGGCTTCTCTGCGAGGTCCGCAGTCGGAGTCGCAGGGGGCGGGGGTCGTTGACCGGCCGCCATGCTGCCGCCCCGCCCGTCTGCCCGCCAGCCCGCCTCGGCCCTCCAGGCCGGTCCGCGGGCCGTGTGGGTGGCGGAGCCGGGTTGGGCGGGGCGGCCGGCTTCTCTGCGAGGCCCACAGCGCGGTGCCGCGGGAGGCGGGAGTCGTTGACTGGTCGCCGTGCTGCCGCCTGCTCGTCTGCCCGCCAGCCCGTGTCGGCCCTCCGGGTCGGGTCATGGGCTGTGTGGGTGGCGGAGACCGGTTGGGTGGGGTGGCTGGTCTCTCTGCGTGGCCCGCGGTGCGGAGCCGCGGGGGGCGAGAGTCGTTCACCGGTCGGCTGCCCGTCGGCCGACCGGGCCATGGGCCGTGTGGGTGGCGGAGACCGGTTGGGTGGGGTGGCTGGCCTCTTTGCGAGGACCGTAGTGCGGAGTTGCACGGGGCCGGGTGGCAGGGCCCGTAGGGGCGCGTCGGCCGGTGTTGGGGGGCCTGGGGTGCGGTGGCTGCGTCCGGGCCGTTGGTCGACTGACCTGGTGCCCGGGGCGCGCGTCGCCGGTGGCCGGGTCCCGTGGTGTTGCCGCCCGGCGCGTTCGGTGCGGGCGGTCCCGCCCTGGCCCCGAGGGTTCGCTCGGTCGGCCAGGGCGTCGCGGGGGCGTCAGTCGTGGGTGGACTGGATGCCGGAGGCGAAGGAGGTGTCGCAGACCGGGCGGGCGTAGGACTGGGCGCGGGTGGGACCGTAGATATGGACGGCCGCGCGGCCCAGGGTGCGGGCGATGGAGGCGCAGTGCTGGGCCAGCGACGGGCGGCCGTTGACCGCCTGCTGGAGGTGGGTGAGGACCACGCCCGGGTTCTTGTCCTGCAGCTCGGTCAGCAGCTGGTCGCGCAGCACGTCCTGCGGGGCGCGGGCGCGGGACTTCGCCGCGGCGCCGGCGGCCACGGAGTCCGACGCGGTCAGCACCGAGTTCGAGGTGCTCCCCGACCAGTTGACCCGGGTGACCGCGAGGGTTCCCGAGAGCACCAGGACGACGGGCAGGACGAGGGCGAGGGAGCGGCCGATCCGGCGGGCGGGGCCCGGGCCGCGTCGCGTGGAGTGGTTGGTGGAGTGCTTCACGCGAGTGAGGGTAGCGCCCGGTAATGATTTGGCGACATTTAGTCACCCCTTCGGGGGATGGCCGAACCGTCCCTCCCGGCCGACGTGTTGACGCACACCGCTCGAAATGTCCGGTGCGCAAGGGTGGTTCGGAGACATGGAGAAGGGCCCCGCTGCCAGGTCGCGGGGCCCTTCTCGTCAACTTGGGTGAATCGCTCGGCGATGTCCGGAGGTTTCAGCCGTAAGGCGTCAGCCGCGGACGGGTCAGTCCGACAGACGCTCGCCCGTGGAGGTGGAGAACACGTGGGTCTCGCCCGGCCGCGGCACGACGTGCAGCGTGGAGCCCTTCTCCGGGACGGAACGGCTGTTGACGCGGACGACGAGGTCCCTCTGCTCGCCGCCGACCTCGACCGAGCCGTAGACGTACCCGTCGGCGCCCGTCTCCTCCACCACGTTCACGGAGACGGCGAGGCCGGCCGGGGCGTCCTCGGTGTCCTTCGACAGGGAGGCGGCCGCGCCGCCGCCCAGCTCGACCACGTCGAAGTGCTCGGGACGCACGCCCACCGTCACCGTTCGGTCGCCCTTGTCCGAGGCGGCCTTGAGCGCGTCGCGGTTGACCGGCACCACGCTGTTGCCGAACTTCACGCCGCCGTCGGTGATCGGCACCTCGACGAGGTTCATGGCGGGCGAGCCGATGAAGCCGGCGACGAAGAGGTTGGCGGGCTTGTCGTACATGTTGCGCGGCGAGTCGACCTGCTGGAGCAGACCGTCCTTGAGCACCGCCACACGGTCGCCCATCGTCATGGCCTCGACCTGGTCGTGGGTGACGTAGACGGTGGTGATGCCGAGCCGGCGCTGGAGCGAGGCGATCTGCGTACGGGTGCTCACCCGGAGCTTGGCGTCCAGGTTGGACAGCGGCTCGTCCATGAGGAACACCTGCGGCTCGCGCACGATCGCGCGGCCCATGGCGACACGCTGGCGCTGACCGCCGGAGAGCGCCTTCGGCTTGCGGTCGAGGTACTCGGTCAGGTCGAGGATCTTCGCGGCCTCCTCGACCTTCTGCCGGATCTCCGCCTTGTTGACGCCGGCGATCTTGAGCGCGAAGCCCATGTTGTCGGCGACCGTCATGTGCGGGTAGAGCGCGTAGTTCTGGAACACCATGGCGATGTCCCGGTCCTTCGGCGGCAGGTGGGTGACGTCGCGGTCACCGATCCGGATGGCTCCTCCGTTGACGTCCTCCAGGCCCGCGAGCATCCGCAGGGAGGTGGACTTGCCGCAACCGGACGGGCCGACCAGGACGAGGAACTCACCGTCCTCGATGTCGATCTCGAGCGCGTCGACGGCGGGCTTGTCGGAACCCGGGTAGATCCGGGTCGCCTTGTCGAACTGGACAGTGGCCATGGCGAATGGGCCCCCTTCTACCGGCAGGAACGTGCCGGACGATCCGTTGTAGGAAGGTGGTGCCACTACGGGTGATTCCGTTGTGGTGGTGTAGTCCACACGAGTGAACTGGCACAGGACGGTACCTGGCGTTCACCTGGTCTGTCAGCATCCGGGGGCGGGTGAACTTCACGGAAATTCCTGGCGGGCCGTCTCGGGGACCTGGGTACACTGCACGAACACACCCATGCAGGCCTCCTTAGCTCAGCTGGTCCAGAGCGGCTGTCTTGTAAACAGCAGGTCGTCGGTTCGAATCCGACAGGGGGCTCCACACACGAAGGCCACCCGCACCGTGAAGTGCGGGTGGCCTTTGCGTTTTGGCAGGTCAGGCGGTTCTGAGGAGGGTCCGCACGACCTGACGCAGCGTCGCCTCCGCGTTCGGGACCGCGGCCGCCGTGCGCCAGGCCACGAAACCGTCCGGGCGGACCAGTACCGCTCCGTCGGCCGTGGTGCCGTGGGCGCGCGCCCAGTCGGGTGCCGCTCCCTCCACGCCGTCGCGCGGGTCGTAGCTGAGCTCGGCGCCGAAGCGGTACGAGTCCAGGCAAACGCCGTCGCTCCCGGTGATGCGCAGGGCCGCCGCGTGCCAGCCCGCCGTCGACTGGGCGTCGCTCAGCAGCACCAGGGAGCGCTCGTACAGGTCGAGCGTCGAGATCCGCTCGGCGCCGCGGCGCAGCCACAGGTGGGGCGCCCGGCTGCCCGGCTCGCCGGTAAGCCGCATCGCCTCGGGCACGACCTCCTGGCCCGGGTCGGCGCCCACGACGGCGCCCTGCGGGTAGCGGTAGCCGAGGACGACGTTGAGGATGCCGCCGCGCCTGCCGCCGCCGATGCCGGGAGCCGGGGCGAAGCCGGGGTGGCTGTGCTCGACGGAGCGGGCGGAGGCCCGGGCGCTGGTCGCCGTGGCGACGGGGCGGCGCTCGGTGTCGTAGGTGTCGAGGAGGCCGGGTCCGGCCCAGCCGCCGAGCACGGCGGCCAGCTTCCAGACCAGGTTGTGCGCGTCCTGGATGCCGGTGTTGGAGCCGAAGGCGCCGGTGGGGGACATCTCGTGCGCGGAGTCACCGGCGAGGAACACCCGTCCGGCCGAGTAGCGGTCGGCGACCCGTTCGGCGGCACGCCAGGACGCCTTGCCGGTGATCTCCACATCCAGGTCGGGGGCCCCGATCGCGCGGCGGATGTGCCGCTGGAGCCGGTCCTCGGTGAACTCCTCCAGCTTCTCGCCGCGCTCCGGGTGCCAGGGCGCGTGGAAGACCCAGTGCTCCTTGTTGTCGACGGGCAGCAGGGCCCCGTCGGCGTCCGGGTCGGTGAGGTAGCAGCAGATGAAGCGGCGGTCGCCCACCACCTCGGCGAGCAGCTTGGAGCGGAAGGTGACGCTGACGTTGGCGAACAGGTCGCCCGGCCCGCTCTGCCCGATGCCCAGGCGGCGCCGGACCGGGCTGCGCGGGCCGTCGGCGGCGACCAGGTAGTCGGCGCGGACGGTGTACCGCTCGTCGGAGCCCCGGTCCCGCACCACCGCGGTCACGCCCTCGCCGTCCTGCTCGAAGGACTCCAGCTCGTGGGAGTAGCGCAGGTCGCCGCCGAGCCTGCGGGCGCCCCTCAGCAGCTCCGGCTCCAGGTCGTTCTGGCTGCACAGGCACCAGGCGGCGGGGCTGAACCTGGCGAGGCCGCCGCCCGGGTCGATGTGCTTGAACAGCCACTCGCCCGCGTCGCCGGCCAGCGTCGGCGTCTGGAGGATGCCGTGGTTCTCCGCGAGCAGGGAAGCCGCCGTCCTGATGTCCGGTTCGACGCCGGCCACCCGGAACAGCTCCATGGTCCGCACGTTGTTGCCGCGTCCGCGGGGGTGGATGGAGGTGCCGGAGTGCCGCTCGACCAGCAGGTGCGGCACGCCGTGGCGGCCCAGGAACAGGGAGGTGGACAGACCCACCAGGGAGCCGCCCACGATGAGGACGGGTACCCGGTGGTCGGCTTCTCGGCGCATCGATGCCTCCAGGAGCAGGGGTGCGGGTGCGGGGCGCATCGGAGTTTCCATGCCCTCGCGGAGGCCGTCGTGCGTACGTCCGCGGCACCAATCACCCCTGTGATCACCCGCGTGGTGCACACGAGTCGCGCACCGATCGGGCACGGCACAGGATCGAGATCACGCTGACGTCGCGTCACCCGCGGCCGGCGTTCCCTCTGCCCCGCCAAGCCCGCCAAGGAGACGTACGCAGATGACCGCCATTTCTGAGCGTGTATCAGAAACTACCGAGCAGCAGGCAGCGACACGTGTCTCCCAGTCCGTCTTCGACGGCTCCCGGCTCCGGGTCGTCCTCCTGGTGGACGTCCACGACGGCGCCCAGCAGCAGTTCCTGGAGGCGTACGAGGAGATGGGCAAGCAGGTCGCGTCCGTCCCCGGGCACGTCAGCGACCAGCTCTGCCAGTCCATCGAGAACCCCTCCCAGTGGCTGATCACCAGCGAGTGGGAGAGCGCCCCGCCGTTCCTCGCCTGGGTGAACAGCGAGGAGCACGTCCAGATGGTGCAGCCGATGCACAGCTGCATCCGGGACACCCGGTCGCTGCGTTTCCACATCGTCCGTGAGACCGGCGTCGCGGCGGGCAAGGCCACCGCCGACCGCCGGCTCCAGGACTCGGCGCGGATCGGGGACGGGGTGATCCGGCACGCGCTGACCTTCACGGTGAAGCCGGGCAGCGAGCAGAAGGTGGCCGACATCCTGGCCAACTACGAGGCGCCCGACGCGGACGTGGACGGCACCACCCGGCTGTGCCGCACTTCCCTGTTCATGCACGGCAACCGGGTCGTGCGGGCCATCGAGGTGCGCGGCGACCTCCTCGTGGCGCTGCGGCACGTGGCCCAGCAGCCGCAGATCCGGAAGGCCGAGGAGGCGCTCAACCCCTACCTGGAGCAGGACCGCGACCTCAACGACCAGGAGTCCGCACGAGTGTTCTTCACCCGGGCGGCGCTGCCCGCGGTGCACCACGTGACGTCCGTCCAGGAGGACGTGGAGGCGGAACGGCACGCCTTCTACTACCCGGCGCGGCCGGGCATGGGCATGAAGCTGGCGGAGCTGCTGTCCCATCACGACGAGCGGGCCGCCCAGGACCCGGACAGCCCGGTGCTGCGCAGCACGGTCTTCGAGCGGGACGACGTCGTCGTCCGTCTGGTGGACGTCTGCGGCCGTCTCGACGCCGACCCGGCCGGCGCGCTGGGTCTGACGGACCCCGCGAAGGTGTCGGAGCTGACCACGCTGCTCGACGAGGGCGCCGCACCGAAGGACGGCGACCTGGCCCGTCTGCTCACCCTCGCCCGTATGGACCTCGTCACCGACCGCCGGGCCGCGCCGGACGCCTGACGCATTCCGAAGCCGACGTACCACACCACCGGAGGAACGACGTGATCAAACCCAGGCCCAGGATCGTGGAGCTCGGCGAGACCGAGCCCAACACGAAGCGCGGAGGCGATCTGCGCGCCATGCTCACCCCGGCCACGGTCGGTTCCACCAGCGGCTTCATGGGCGTGGCCATCGTGCAGCCCGGCGACCGCATCGGCGAGCACTACCACCCGTACTCCGAGGAGTTCGTGTACGTCGTCTGCGGCGAGCTCGAGGTGGACCTGGACGGCGAGCCGCACTCGCTCAGACCGGAACAGGGTCTGATGATCCCCGCCTACATGCGCCACCGCTTCCGCAACGTGGGCGAGGAGGAGGCGCGGATCGTCTTCCACCTGGGGCCGCTGGCCCCGCGCCCGCAGCTCGGCCACGTCGACACCGAGGGCACCGAGCCGGCGGCGGCCGGCGCCGAGGCGCCGCCGGCGGCGGACGTGGCAGAGGTCCGATCATGACCAGGCGGGTGGCGGTCACCGGCATAGGCATCGTGGCGCCGGGCGGTATCGGCGCCCCGGCGTTCTGGGACCTGCTGGCGAACGGGCGCACCGCGACGCGGGGCATCACGTTCTTCGACCCGTCGGGGCTGCGGTCCCGGATCGCCGCCGAGTGCGATTTCGATCCGGCGGCCGCGGGTCTTGAGGAGGAGCAGGTCGAGCGCTGCGACCGCTACATCCAGTTCGCCCTGGCCGCCGGCCAGGAGGCGGTGGCGGACTCCGGACTCGACCTCGCCGGGGAGAACCCCTGGCGGGTCGGGGTCTCGCTGGGCACCGCGGTCGGCGGCACCACACGGCTGGAGAACGACTACGTCCTGGTCAGCCACCGCGGCGACCGCTGGGACGTGGACCACGAGCGGTCCCGGCCGCATCTGGAGCGGGCGTTCACACCGAGCACGCTGGCCTCCACGGTGGCCGAGCGGTTCGGGGCCCGGGGCCCGGTGCAGACCGTCTCCACGGGCTGCACCTCCGGTCTCGACGCGGTCGGCTACGCGCTGCACACCGTGGAGGAGGGCAGGGCGGACATCTGCATAGCCGGGGCGTCGGACTCGCCGATATCGCCGATCACGATGGCGTGCTTCGACGCGATCAAGGCCACGTCGCCGAACAACGACGACCCCGCCCACGCCTCCCGCCCCTTCGACAACGACCGTGACGGGTTCGTCATGGGCGAGGGCGGCGCGGTGCTCGTCCTGGAGGAGCTGGAGCACGCCCGGGCCCGCGGCGCCCATGTGTACTGCGAGCTCAGCGGCTACGCCACGTTCGGCAACGCCTACCACATGACCGGACTGACCAGCGAGGGCCTGGAGATGGCGCGGGCGATCGAGACCGCGCTGGACCACGCCCGCCTGGACGCCACCGCGATCGGCTACGTCAACGCGCACGGCTCCGGCACCCGCCAGAACGACCGGCACGAGACGGCCGCGGTGAAGCGGGCGCTGGGCCACCACGCCTACGACACCCCCATGAGCTCCATCAAGTCGATGGTGGGTCACTCGCTGGGCGCGATCGGGGCGATCGAGGTGGTGGCCTGTGTGCTGGCGCTGGCCCACCAGGTGGTCCCGCCGACCGCGAACTACGAGACCCCGGACCCCGAGTGCGACCTGGACTACGTCCCGCGGGTCGCCCGCGAGCGGAAGCTGGACAGCGTGCTCTCCGTGGGCAGCGGGTTCGGCGGCTTCCAGTCCGCGGTGATCCTGACCCGGCAGAGGGAGAGGACACGATGAGCGCACCGCGCAAGCGGCGGGCCGCCGTCACCGGCATCGGTGTCGTCGCGCCCGGCGGCACGAGCACCGAGACCTTCTGGAAGTCCACCCAGGAGGGCGTGAGCGTCCTGGACCGCGTGACCCGTGAGGGCTGCGAGCACCTGCCGCTGAAGGTGGCCGGCGAGGTGCGGTCCTTCGAGCCCTCGGCGGCGGTCGAGGAGCGCTACCTCGTCCAGACCGACCGCTTCACGCACTTCGCGATGGCCGCGGCCGACGCCGCACTCCAGGACGCCCAGCTGGGTCAGGCCGACACCGACGCGGCCCCGTTCTCCGCCGGCGTGGTCACCGCGGCCGGGTCCGGCGGCGGCGAGTTCGGTCAGCGGGAACTGCAGAAGCTGTGGAGCAAGGGCAGCCGTTACGTCGGCCCCTGGCAGTCCATCGCCTGGTTCTACGCGGCCAGCACCGGCCAGGTCTCCATCCGGCGCGGCTTCAAGGGCCCCTGCTCGGTGGTCGCCGCCGACGAGGCGGGCGGCCTGGACGCCCTGGCGCACGCGGCGCGGGCCGTCGAGCGCGGCACCGACGTGATGGTGGCCGGTTCGACGGAGGCGCCGCTGGCCCCGTACTCGATGGTGTGCCAGCTCGGTTACCGGGAGCTGAGTCCGGTGGCCGACCCGGAGCGCGCCTACCGCCCGTTCACCGAGGAGGCCTGCGGGTTCGTGCCGGCCGAGGGCGGCGCGATGCTCGCCGTGGAGGCGGCCGGGGCGGCCCGCGAGCGGGGCGTGCCCGTACGGGCCCTGCTGGCCGGGCACGCGTCGACCTTCACCGGCGCCTCCCGCTGGGAGCTGTCCAGGGAGGGCCTGGCGGAGGCGATCCGCGGGGCTCTGGCCGAGGCCGGGTGCGCACCCGAGGAGGTCGACGTCGTCTTCGCCGACGCCCTCGGCGTCCCCGAGGCGGACCGGGCCGAGGCGCTCGCCCTCGCCGACGCGCTCGGCGCGCACGGCCGGCGCGTCCCGGTCACGGCGCCCAAGACGGGCACCGGCCGGGCGTACTGCGCCGCCCCGGTGCTGGACGCGGCGGCGGCGGTCCTCGCCATGGAGAACGGCCTGATCCCGCCCACCCCGAACGTCTCCGACATCTGCCATGACCTCGACCTGGTGACCGGTCGTGCCCGCGCCGCCGAGGTGCGCACGGCGCTGGTCCTCAGCCGGGGGCTCATGGGCTCGAACTCGGCGCTGGTGCTGCGGCACGGTGCCGCCGAGGCCTCGTAGCGAGGCAGCCACGATCAACCGGGAGCAACAAGGAGAGGAACCGCATGAGTGACCGAATCACAGTGGAGGAACTGGCCGAACTCATGAAGAAGGCCGCCGGGATCACCGTCAGCCCGCAGGAGCTGGCGGACCGGTCCGAGACCGGATTCGACGAGCTCGGTATCGACTCGCTCGGCCTGCTCGGCATCGTGGGCGAACTGGAGAACCGTCACGGCATGCCGATGCCGGCCGACGCGGAGCGCTGCAAGACGCCCAGGAAGTTCCTCGACCTCGTCAACAGCACCCTTCTGGCAGGAGCGTAGAAATGGCCGGACACACCGAGAACGAGATCACCATCGCTGCGCCGGTGGACCTGGTCTGGGACATGACCAACGACGTGGCGAACTGGCCGCGGCTGTTCAGCGAGTACGCCTCCGCCGAGATCCTGTCCCAGGAAGGCGACAAGTGCACCTTCCGCCTGACCATGCACCCGGACGAGAACGGCACCGTGTGGAGCTGGGTGTCCGAGCGCGAGCCCGACCGGGCCACACTCTCGGTCAGGGCCCGCCGGGTCGAGACGGGCCCCTTCGACCACATGAACATCCACTGGAGGTACGAGGAGGTGCCCGGCGGCACCCGGATGATCTGGACCCAGGACTTCGCGATGAAGCCGGAGGCACCGGTCGACGACGACTGGATGACCGACAACATCAACAAGAACTCCAAGGTCCAGATGGCCCTGATCCGCGACAGGATCGAGAAGGCCGCCGCCGGGCACCGGGCCGAGCCGGTCCTGACCAACGACTGATCCGGACGGAGGAAGCATCGTGCACCAAGCCCTGATCGTCGCCCGGATGGCCCCGGGCTCGGCCCCGGACATCGCCAAGATCTTCGAGGACTCCGACCGGGGGGAGCTGCCGCACCTGGTCGGCGTCACCCGGCGCAGCCTCTTCCAGTTCGGCGATGTCTACATGCACCTGGTCGAGGCGGACCGGGACCCGGGACCGGCCATCGCCAAGGTGGCGGACCACCCGGAGTTCCGCGGCATCAGCGAGCGGCTGTCGGCGTACGTCAGCGCCTACGACCCGCAGACCTGGCGTTCGCCGAAGGACGCGATGGCCCGGCGCTTCTACCTGTGGGAGCGTGACTGAGCCTTCGGATCAGCCACCTGACGAGCCGTCCGATCCCTCACGGACGGCCACCGGCCGCCGGGCCCGCTCTGTCGCGGGCCCGGCGGCCGGTGTCCGGGGAGGTCGCGGCGGCGCCGCCGGCGGTGCCCGCTCAGGCGGGCACCGTGCAGTCGAAGGCGTGCAGGTAGGGGTTGACCGGGCTGATGTCGCCGATGACCAGTCCCGCCGCCTTCAGCCGGTCGGCCATGCCGGCGCTGGTGTGCTTGGCACCGCCGACGTTGAGCAGCAGGAGCAGGTCCATGGCGGTGCTGAACCGCATCGAGGGCGTGTCGTCGACGAGGTTCTCGATGACCACGACCCGCGCGCCCGGCCCGCCCGCCTCGATGACGTTGCGCAGGCAGCGGGCGGTGGAGTCGTCGTCCCACTCCAGGATGTTCTTGATGATGTAGACGTCGGCCCTGACCGGGACGGCCTCACGGCAGTCGCCGGGCACGATCCGCACCCGGTCGGCCAGCGAGCCGCCGGCGCGCAGCCGGGGGTCGGCGTTGTCCACCACCCGCGGCAGGTCCAGCAGGCTGCCGTGCATCAGCGGGTACTTCTCCAGCAGGCTCGCCACCACGTGCCCCTGTCCGCCGCCGATGTCGGCGACCGAGGAGGCACCCGACAGGTCGAGCAGCTCGGCGACGTCCCGCGCGGACTGCTTGCTGGAGGTCGTCATGGCCCGGTTGAAGACGTCCGCGGATTCGGGGGCGTCCTCGTTGAGGTGGACGAAGAACTCCTTGCCGTACAGGTCCTCCACCACGTTGCGGCCGGTGCGCACCGCCTCGTCCAGCTTCGGCCAGGCGTCCCAGGTCCATGGCTCGGTGCACCACAGGGTGATGTAGCGCAGGCTGGCCGGGTCGTCCTCGCGCAGCAGCCGGGACATGCCGGTGTGCGCGAACCTCCCGTCGTGCTCCTCGGTGAAGACGCCGTAGCAGGTCAGTGCCCGCAGCAGCCGGCGCAGTGGCCTGGGTTCGGTCTTCACCGCGGCCGCGAGGTCCTCCACGGCCATGGGTGCGTCCCCGAGCGCGTCGGCCACACCGAGCCGGGCGGCCGCGCGGAGGGCGGCGGCGCACGCCGCCCCGAACGCGAGCTCCCTGAGCCGCATGGACGGCGGTGGGGCGGACTGAGCGGTCGTCATGTGCCGCCTTCTTTCCTTCTCGGTCCCGTGGGTCCCACGAGTGGCGATGGCCTCAGCACAGTCCGGCGGGCCTGGAGGTACCGCAGGAGTTGGCTGTGAAGGTGTTGTCGAGCGCGGTGCTCTCCTGGTTGACCAGGTCCGCGGGGGAGTTCCCGTCGAGCACGTTCCGGCTCACCCGGTTCCGCTCGCCGGGCGCGCCGACGAAGCTCTTAAACAGCACGATGCCGCCGGACAGGGGGGACCTGCCCGAGTTGCCGGCGACGAGGTTGCGGGACACGTCGGTCTGCTCGGTGCCGGTCAGGACGATGCCCGAGCCCTGGAGGAAGGGCAGCCGGGCGGTCGCCGGGCAGAACCTGTTGTTCTCCACGACCCGGTTGTCGCGCACGGTCAGGGCGCCGGCCTGCGGCTTGTTCTCGTCGCCGACGACGAACACGCCCGCGCAGTTGCCGGAGACCTGGTTGCCCGTGACGGTGAGGTCGCGCAGCCGGCGCACGGTGACGCCGATCCGGTTGCCTTCGAGCCGGTTGTGGGCGATCAGCGTGCCGCCGGTGTCGGCGGCGCCCTGCTCGGCGGTGACCGTGTTGGCCAGGAAGAGTCCCGCGTCGCCGTTGTCCCGGGCGGTGTTGGCGCGGTACTCGCTGCGTACGGAGCGCTCCTCGGCCAGGCCCCAGACGCCGTTCTTCTCGGCGGTGACCTGCCGTACGGTCAGCCGGTCGGTGCCCACGGCCATCAGGCCCGACTGGCGGAAGCCGGTGAGGGTCAGATGGGAGACGGTGACGTCTTCCAGGCGCCTGCCCTTGGTCCCCACCACACAGATGCCGTTGCCCCGCTTGCCGCAGGCGCTCGCGGCGCTCTGACCGCCCGGTTCCAGGACGGTGCCGGGGCCCATGCCGCGCAGCGTCAGACCGGGCGTCGTCACCTTGACGCTCTCGTGGTAGACGCCGGGCAGCACCAGCACGGTGTCACCCTGCTGCGCGGAGTCCACCGCCCGCTGGATCGATTGGCCCGGATGTACCAGGTGCGTCCTGGGCATCGCGGCCGACGGGGTGGCGGCGATGCCCGTACCGACCAGCGCGGTGGCGCTCAGGAGCAGAGCGATATGGCGTTTCGTCATATTCTGTACGGTATGGCCCGATAGTCGGCTGGAACGCCGGATGGGCCGTCCGGCGGCGTGTCACCGGACAGGGTGCGGTTCAGGCGTGTCACCCGCGCAGGGAGCGGCCGATCCACAGCTGTTCGGGGGACAGGGCACGGCCGTCCTTCAGGTCCCACAGGGCGTTCTGCAGGACGCGGCCGAGCGTCCAGGCGCGGGCCCGGTCCCGGTCGAGGCCCAGCACCCCGGTCATGGCCTCGAAGCGCGGGACGACCTCCCCGGGCTCGAAGCGGTTGAACAGCGCGGGGAACAGTTCGAAGCCGGGGTCCCCGGCGAGCGGCTTGGGGTCGATGGCCAGCCAGGCCTCGCGGTCGGCGCCGAGGACGTTGTCGTAGTGCAGGTCCCAGTGCAGCAGCCGGTCGCCGCTCTCGCCGGCGACCTCGCGCACGGCGGCGGCGCAGTCCGCGAGCAGCCGGCGGTCGTCCCCGTCGGGCAGCCGCCGCAACGCGCCCGGGGTCCGTTCCAGCAGGGCGCCCGCGATGTCACCCAGCCGCCGTATCCCCGCCGGGGCGGGGACGGACGTCAGGCGGGCCAACAGGCCGGCGATCACCCGGACGGCGTCGCGGGTGTCCGGCAGGCGCGTCAGCGGGCGGGCGGAGTCGAGCCGTTCCAGCAGCAGCGTGCCGGTCGGCCCGTCGTGCTCCAGCAGCCGTACGGCGCCCGCGCCGTCCCACACGCGCAGCGCCGGCGCCTCTCCCGCGCTCTCCTCGTCGGGCAGCTGGAGCTTCAGGACGGCGGGCAGGCGGTCGGCGCGGAGGACCGGGAGGACCAGCGCGCACACGCCGTGCATCGCCGGTCCGTCGATCCGCAGCCGCCACCGGTCGAGGAAGACGGACACCAGGCCGGGCAGACCGGCGACGAAGGCGCGGCCCGCCGCCCCGTTGAATTTCTCCTGGGAAGCGGCCAGCGCGCCGGGCACCTCGATCACCCCGACGACCATACTTGCGCCTGTGAGCGGGGTCATGCGGATGCGGCGTGGGCTTCGGGCGGCGGCGGCGTACGTCCGCAGCGCGCCGGGCACGTATGTCTGGCTGCTGATCCTGTTCCTGACCACCGTGGCCCTGCACCACATGTCCGCGTCGTTCGAGCAGCACTTCCTGCTCCACCGCTCGACGAACCTGCGCGAGCTGTCGCACGACCCGGTGCGGGTGCTCTTCTCCAGCGCCATGTGGATCGACAGCGGTCACTGGCTGCCCTACGCGGCCCTCTACACGGTCTTCCACGCCCAGGCCGAGCGCTGGCTGGGCACCCTGCGCTGGCTGCTGGTGTGCGTGACCGCGCACGTGCTGGCGACGCTGATCAGCGAGGGCGCCCTGCTGTGGGCGATCCAGCGGCACGTGGTGCCGGAGTCGTCCGTCAACACCCTGGACGTCGGCGTGAGTTACGCCCTGGCCGGGGTGGTGGGGGTGCTGGCGTACCGGATCGCCCCGCCCTGGCGGTACCTGTATCTGACCGCCGTCCTCGCCTTCTACGCCGTGTCGCTGGTGACCGGGCGCACCTTCACGGATCTCGGGCACTTCGCCGCCGTCCTGATCGGCCTGGGGTGCCGGCCGCTGGCCAGGGGCCGGGGCAGGCTGTGGGACCCGGTGGAGGCGCTGTCCGCGCGGAGGCGTTAGCGCCCGGCCCTCGCGCCTCACGCCACCGGTTCGCGCACGGGCGCCTCCGCCGGGGCGCCGTGCTTGGGGGCCCTGCCCGTCACCATCAGGCCGGCGACCAGTCCGGCCAGCAGCATCACGGCGGCCGCCCACCAGATGGCGACCGTGTAGCCGTGGACGATGCCCTCCGGTACCACCCGGGCCCGGACCGCCCCGCCGCGCAGATGGGCGGTGACGAAGGCGGCGCTGCTGGTCGTGGCGACCGTGTTGAGCAGGGCGGTGCCGATCGAACCGCCGACCTGCTGCGAGGTGTTCACGGTCGCGGAGGTCACCCCCGAGTCCTGCGGGGCGACGCCGGCGGTGGCGGTGGCGAACACCGGCATGAAGGTCAGGCCCATGCCGAGGCCCATCAGCACCAGCGCGGGCAGCACCTCGCTCGTGTAGTGCGAGTCGACCGTGAGCCGGGTCAGGAGCAGCAGGCCGCCCGCGGCCAGGAGCATGCCGGGGACCATGAGCGCGCGCGGCGGCACGTGCCGCAGCAGCCGGGCCGAGATCTGCGTCGAACCGGTGATGATCGCGGCGGTCATCGGCAGGAAGGCGAGTCCGGTCCGCAGCGGTGAGTAGCCGAGGATCTCCTGCAGGTAGTACGTCATGAACAGGAACAGCCCGAACATGCCGATCACGGCCAGCAGCATGGTCAGGAGGCAGCCCGCCCGGTTGCGGTCCCGCAGGACGTGCAGCGGCAGCAGCGGCATCGGCGCCCGGCTCTGCCACCACACGAACGTCAGCAGCAGCGCCGTACCGAGTGCGAACAGGGTCAGCACCACCGGATCGGTCCAGCCGCGCGGTTGCGCCTCGCTGAACCCGTAGACGACGGCGACCAGTCCGCCGCAGCCCAGCACCGCCCCGGGCATGTCGAGGCGGGCGTCCGTCCGACCCGGTCTGTCGCGCAGCAGGGCGAGGGCGCCGAGTACGGCGACGACGGCGATGGGCACGTTCACGTACAGGCACCAGCGCCAGTTCAGGAACTCCGTCAGCACGCCGCCGACGATGAAGCCGATCGCCGAGCCGCTGCCCGCCAGGGCGCCGTAGATGCCGAACGCCTTCCCGCGTTCCCTGGGGTGGGTGAAGGTCGTGGTCAGCAGGCTGAGCGCGGAGGGGGCGAGGACGGCCGCGAAGGCGCCCTGGAGGGCGCGGGCGCCGAAGAGCATGCCCGAGGACGTGGCCGCGCCGCCGAACGCGGAGGCGGCGGCGAACCCGGCCAGCCCGACGACGAACGTGCGCTTGCGGCCCACCAGGTCGGCGATCCGCCCGCCCAGCAGGAGCAGCCCGCCGAAGGCGAGGGAGTAGGCGGTGATCACCCACTGCCGGTTGCCGTCGGACATGTGCAGGGCGTGTTGCGCGGAGGGGAGCGCGATGTTCACGATCGTCGCGTCCAGGACCACCATGAGCTGCGCGAGCGCGATGAAGACCAGTGCCCACCAGCGGTGCCGGTCGGTCTCCTGGGACGAGGATTCACCTGTTTGGGTGACGCTCATCTGGCCAGAAGACCATGAATCGGGAGGTATCGCATCCTCGTGTGGACAAGGGGCGCCTCGCGGCCGGAGAGGGCGGGAGCCGGGGCATTGTCAGTGGCGGGGTGCAGCATGGGGGCATGGTGAGCGGAACGAGCGGCAGGGCCGGTGTGAAGGGCGCGCGGCGGCCCGAGGTGCGGCTGCCCGCGCTGGAGGCGTGCGGCGGCGGGGGACTGGCGCCCGACGGGGACTACGACGGGCTGGAGTTCCGGGAGGAGGACTTCGCCGGGCAGGACGGGGCGGGCGCCCGCTTCCTGGACTGCGCGCTCGCGGGCTGCGCGCTGGACGACACGTCGCTGCGCCACGCCCGCTTCCTGGACTCGGTCCTCACCGGCATACGGGGTGTCGGCACCGACCTCGCCGAGGCCACCCTGCGCGATGTGGAGGTGACCGACGCCCGTCTCGGCGGTGTGCAGTGCCACGGCGCGGTTTTGGAGCGCGTGTGGATCCGCGGCGGCAAGATCGACTACCTGAACCTGCGCAGGGCCCGGCTGCGGGACGTCGTCTTCGAGGGCTGCGTCCTCGTCGAGCCGGACTTCGGGGGCGCCCGGCTGGAGCGGGTGGAGTTCGTGGACTGCGTGGTCAAGGGCGTCGACTTCAGCGCGGCGACGCTCTCGGACGTGGACCTGCGCGGCGCCGCCTTCCTGGAGATCGCCCGCGGCCTCGACCGGCTGGCGGGCGCGGTGATCAGCACCGGCCAGCTCCTGGACCTTGCGCCGGTGCTGGCGGCGGAGATGGGGATCAGGGTGGACGGGTGAAAGGCCGATACAGGGGATGCGACTCAGGGGGTGCGGCTCAGGGGGAGGGGCTCAGGAGACGCGCGGGTAGCGAGCCTGGAGGGTCCAGATCGCCGGGTTCTCCGCCAGGTCCTCGTGCAGGTCGCACAGGTCGGCTATGAGGTCGTGCAGGAAGTCGCGGGCCTCTCGGCGCAGCGCGGTGTGCGAGAAGGACAGCGGGGGCTCCTCGGCCGGCATCCAGTCGGACTCGATGTCGACCCAGCCGAAGCGGCGCTCGAAGAGCATGCGGTCCGTGGACTCGGTGAAGTCCAGCTCCGCCCGCTGCGGACGGGAGGCGCGGGAACCCGCCGGGTCCCGGTCCAGCCGCTCGACGATGTCGCACAGGGCCCAGGCGAAGTCGAGCACGGGCACCCAGCCCCAGGCCGTGGCCAGTTCGCGGTCCGACTCGGTGTCGGCCAGATACACGTCGCCGCAGAACAGGTCGTGCCGCAGCGCGCGCACGTCCGCGCGGCGGTAGTCCGTCTGCGGCGGGTCGGGGAAGCGGTTGGAGAGGGCGTAGCCGATGTCGAGCACGTAGGCGATGGTGTCATGCGCCCCGCATAGGATCGCGCGCGTGTATCGATCCGCCCCGCTCGTCCGGACCGCCGCGGCCGGCTGCGCTCTGCTCGTGCTGACGCTGACCGGGTGCGACGGCGGTGTGCGGGGCACTCCGGGCGGGACCGGCGTGCAGGATCCGTACTTCCCCAGGGCGGGCAACGGCGGGTACGACGTCAGCCACTACGGCCTGACCCTCGACTACGACCCGGACCGGCGTCACCTCACGGGTACGGCGGTCATCACCGCCCGGGCGACCAAGGACCTGTCCGCCTTCGACCTCGATCTCAGCGGGCTCGACGTCCGCGGCGTCACGGTGGCCGGGAAGGCCGCCTGGTTCAGCCGGGCCGGTCAGGAACTCACCGTGCGGCCGCACGACGATCTGCTGAAGGGGGAGACGTTCAGCGCGACGGTGCGCTACTCCGGGCGCCCGCAGGTCGTCGTCGACCCCGACGGTTCGCGGGAGGGGTGGCTGCCCACCGCCGACGGCGCGCTCGCCCTCGGGGAGCCGGTCGGCTCGATGGCGTGGTTCCCGGGCAACCACCACCCGTCCGACAAGGCCGCGTACGACATCGCGGTCACCGTGCCCGAGGGGCTGCGGGCCGTCTCCAACGGTGAGTTGAGGAGTGAGACGACCAGCGGGGGACGTACGACGTTCCGGTGGCGCACCGCCGAGCCGATGGCGACGTATCTGGCCACCGTCGCGATCGGCCGGTTCGAGATCACCCGCTCCACGACGAGGAGCGGTCTGCCCGTGTACGTCGCCGTCGAGCCGTCCCAGGCGCGGGCGAGCCGGGCCGTGCTGGCCAGGATCCCCGAGGTCGTCGAGTGGGCGGAGCGGCGCTTCGGCCCGTACCCCTTCTCGTCCACCGGCGCGGTCGTCGGCCGGCGCGAGGACGCCGGTTACGCCCTGGAGACCCAGAACCGGCCCGTCTTCCCCGGCGCCCCCGACATCGGGACCCTCGTCCACGAACTCGCCCACCAGTGGTACGGGGACTCGGTCACCCCGAAGAGCTGGCGGGACATGTGGCTGAACGAGGCCTTCGCGACGTACGCGCAGTGGCTGTGGGAGGAGGACCACGGCGGCCGGACCGCGCAGCAGGCCTTCGACGCGCTGCTGCGCGGCGACTACTTCGCCGACGGCGCCGGGGACGAGGCGGTGTGGGCCTTTCCGCCCGCGAGGCCGAGCGGTGCCGAGCACATCTCCGACCGGCCCGTGTACGAGCGCGGCGCGATGGTGCTGCACAGGATCCGTCAGGCGGTCGGCGACCGGGCCTTCCAGGACATCGTCCGGGGCTGGGCCGCCGCCCACCGCCACGGCAACGCGGACACCGCCGACTTCACCGCCTACGTGGAGAAGAAGGCGCCGGGCACGGACTTCGCCGGGATCTGGGCCGACTGGCTGTACGGGGACGGCAGACCGGCGGGTCCCTGACCAGGGCCGACCGGCCGTGGTCAGGACGGGCGCGACGACCGAGGCCCCGGCCCTTCGCGGGCAGGGGCCTCGGTCGTCGGACCGCGTCCGTCAGACGTTGACGCCGAAGTCCTGGGCGATGCCGACCAGGCCCGAGGCGTAGCCCTGGCCGACGGCGCGGAACTTCCACTCCGCGCCGTTGCGGTACAGCTCGCCGAAGACCATGGCCGTCTCGGTGGCCGCGTCCTCCGACAGGTCGTAGCGGGCGATCTCGGCGCCGCCGGCCTGGTTGACGATGCGGATGTAGGCGTTGCGGACCTGGCCGAAGTTCTGGCCGCGGTTCTCGGCGTCGTAGATGGAGACCGGGAAGACGACCTTGTCTACGTCGGCGGGGAGTCCGGCGAGGTTGACGTTGATCGCCTCGTCGTCGCCCTCGCCCTCGCCGGTGAGGTTGTCGCCGGTGTGGACGATGGTGTTGTCCGGGGTCTGCTTGTTGTTGAAGAAGACGAAGTGCTGGTCCGAGTAGACCTTGCCCTGCCCGTTGACCGCGATCGCGGACGCGTCCAGGTCGAAGTCCGTGCCGGTGGTGGTGCGGACGTCCCAGCCGAGGCCCACGGTGACGGCGGTCAGGCCCGGAGCCTCCTTGGTGAGCGAGACGTTGCCACCCTTGGACAGGCTTACAGCCATTGTTGGGAGTCCCTTCCCTCGTTGCGTATGCGGACGAAGCTACCGCCACCCATAGGAACGCCGAGGGGGGTCCTCAGGGTTCCGCGTCTCTTTACCTTTTTTACCCACCCGGATCGAACACGCCCGCGGCGAAAACATGATGACGTGACGTGGGCGGGGAGGGGAACATGGACGACATGTCCGGTCCCCATCTCATCCGCGGCTCCGTCGCGCTCCCCGAGGCCGAACTGGCCTGGCGCTTCTCGCGGTCCTCCGGGCCTGGCGGCCAGCATGTCAACACCACGGACTCCCAGGTGGAGTTGCGCTTCGACCTCGCCAACACCGAGGCGCTGCCCGCGGTGTGGAAGCAGCGCGCGCTCGAGCGCCTCGCGGACCGGCTCGTCGACGGCGTCATCAGCGTGCGCGCCTCCGAGCACCGGTCCCAGTGGCGCAACCGCGAGGCCGCCGCCGTGCGTCTCGCCGCGCTCCTCGCCGAGGCGACCGCGCCCCCGCCGCGGCCCCGCCGACCCACCCGCATCCCCCGCGGCATCAACGAGCGCCGCCTGCGCGAGAAGAAACAGCGCTCGCAGACGAAGCGGGGGCGCTCCGGAAAGGACTGGGGGTAACCCACGCACGACACCGACGGCGTCACTTTCGTGCCGGGAGGTGGTCGAGCGCGGGGCGCGGGCGGGGCGTCGTTCCGGTCGGGCGGTGGTCGGGCATGGGGCGGGGACAAAAGGTCTGCCGAGCCGGGTGGTGCGTCGGCCCAGCCGGTCAGTAGTCGGGCACGGGCGGGGCGCCAGCCCCAACTGAGGGACACCCGGTGTGGACGGGCGGCAGTGCAGGCGGCGGCGGTCGGGCACGGGGCGCGGCTGGGAGGGCAGTCGAGCCGGGCGGCAGCGGACACCCGCGCCCATGGGGCCAGCCCAACCGGGTGGACACCCGGTGTGGACGGGCGGCAGTGCAGGCGGCGGCGGTCGGGCACGGGGCGAGGCCGGGGCGTCAGTCGAGCCGGGCGGCTGCGGGACAGCCGGCGCCGATAGGGGCGTCAGCCCAACCGGGTGCAAGTCGGGCACGGGATGTCGGTGGTGCGTCGGCCCAACCGGGCGGTGGTCGGGCACGGGACGGGGCGGGGCGGCAGCCGAGTCGGGTGGGCGGCCGGTGCGGACGGGCGGCAGGTCGGGCACCCGGTGCGGACGGCGCGTCAGCCCAGGCGGCGGTAGCGGCCGTGGTAGTACAGCAGGGGTTCTTCGTTCGTGCCGGGCAGGCGGGCCGTCAGGACGCGGCCGACGACCAGGGTGTGGTCGCCCGCCGCCACCCGCTGCTCGGTGCGCAGTTCCAGGGTGGCCAGGGCGCCGGTCAGCAGGGGCGCGCCGGAGACCTCGCCGCGGGTGTGGGGGAGGTCCCGAAACAGCAGGCGGTCGCTGACCCGGCCCTTCATGGCGAAGCGGCCGGCGATGGCGTGCTGGCTGTCGGCGAGGACCGAGACCGCCCACAGGGGCTGTTCGGCGAGCAGGTCGTCCATGCGGGAGCCCTCGCGCAGGCTGACCAGGGCCAGCGGCGGGTCCAGGGAGACCGACATGAACGCCGTCGCCGTCATGCCCGCGTCCTCGCCGGCCGGAGCCCGCGGATCGTCCGGGTCCAGCGACGGCTCCTGCGCGGTCACCAGGACCACACCGGCGGCCAGCCGGGACATCGCGGCACGGAACTCCTCGTCGGTCACCCCCTCAGCATGCCCGGACGGACGCCCTCGCTGCCCGAGCGGAGACGGCTCGGCGGAGGCGGCGGGACAGGGGGCGGGCGGCACGGAGGAAGGCTTCAACACACACGGAACGCTAGCCACCGGCCCGGCGCCGCCGCATCGGACCCGGGCCCGAAGCCGGACCTAGGACCAGCGGCGGAGCGAGTCGTGCATCATGTCTCCACAACTGCGTGGCCCGCGTTCGGCAAACGCACAGGGGAAAGACAGAAACCGCACTCAATTGTTCACGTTCATCTGTGACTTGAGTCACAAGAGCTGGGAATTGTTGACCCTGTGTACCGAGTGGGCTTCGCGCTGTGATTCAGTGGCGGAGAATGCGCAGACGATACGCCGAACAGCACCCTTGATTCTGCTGGCGAGGTCTCGGGGGGAGGGCGAGCATGGAGACCGACTCGGAGCCGTACGTCCGCCTGGCGTCCCTGCGGAAACTGCACCAGGTCATGGCGGACATGAACACCGCGCGAAGCCTGGCGGACACACTGCAGACCGTCGCCGACGGCGTGGTGCAGGGCCTCGGCTACGAGCTGGCCTGCGTCAACCTCGTGCGCGCCGACGGCGACCTCGTGGTCGCCGCCCTGGCCGGTAACGCCGCCGCCGAGTCGCTCATCACCGGCCGCGTCGGCTCCCGGGATTCCTGGGACCGCCGGCTGGCCATGGGTGAGCAGTGGGGCGGCCTGGTCTTCATACCCCACACCGAGGGCTGGGTCCTCGACGACGACGACGTCCCGACGTGGTACACGGACGGGCCCGCGCCGCGCTTCGAGGACGAGTGGCACCCCGCCGATCGGCTCTTCGCGCCGATGGACGTCCCCGGCGGATCCGGCGGCTCCTCCGGCGAACTGCTCGGCGTGATCTCCGTGGACCGCCCGCGCAACGGCCGCCGGCCCGGCGCCTGGGGCCGCGAGGCCCTCCAGATGTACGCCTTCCAGGCGGCCATCGCGATCAGCAACGCCCGGCTGCGCTCCAACATGCAGCGCGCCCTCATACGCCTGGAGCGCGAGCAGCAGGCCCTGCGTGCCAGCGAGGAGAGCTTCCGCCAGGCCTTCGAGTACGCCCCCTCCGGCATGGCCATCGCCGAGATGGGCGGCGACGAGCACGGCCGGATCCTGCGCACCAACGACGCCCTGTGCCGGCTGCTGGGCCGCCCCGCCTCCGCCATGCGCCGCTACTCCTTCTCCGACCTCGTCCACCCCGAGGACATAGGCACCCTGCTGCGCACCTCGGCGGAGGGCGGCCGGGCGGAGCTGCGACTGGGCCGCCGCGACGGCTCCTACGTCTGGGTGTCCCTGCGCAACTCCGTCGTCGCGGACGCCGCCGACGGGCCCCGCTTCCTGCTCACGCACGTCGAGGACATAGAGGAACGTAAGCGCCGCGAGCTCCAGCTCGCCCACCGCGCCTCCCACGACTCCCTGACCGGCCTGCCGAACTCCGCCGAGCTGCGTTCCCGCCTGTCCGCCCGGCTGTGCCGGCGGTCCCGGGCCGCGCACGCGGGCGACCCCGAGTCGCAGGACACCGCCCACGGCCACGCCGGCTACGACGTCGGCGACCACGGCTTCGACTTCCGGCCGGGCACCGAGGCCTACGACGCCTACGACCACCACGTGCACACCATCGCCCCCGAGGGCGACCACGACGACGGCACCAAGGGCCTCGCGGTCCTCTTCTGCGACCTCGACGGCTTCAAGTCGATCAACGACCGGTTCGGGCACAACGCGGGCGACGCGGTGCTCATCGAGGTGGCCCGGCGGCTGAGCAACGGCGTACGCGACGGCGACACGGTGGCCCGGCTCGGCGGCGACGAGTTCGTGATCCTCGCCGACGGCCTCGGCCGGGCCGACGCCCAGGACCTCGCCGTACGGCTGCGCAACGAGATCATCCAGCCGATCCGCGCCGAGGGCCGGGCCGTCCGGGTCGGGGCGAGCTTCGGCATCGGATGGGCCCACTGCGGAATGACGGCGGACGAAGTGCTGAAATCAGCCGACGAACGGATGTACGTCGAGAAACGATCTCGTCCCAAACAACATCGCCGTGCCGGATGAGCCGCAGGTCAGTCGACTCGTGCGGCGTGAGTCACCCGTTTGGGCCCCGTGGAGCGGGTAGGCTCGCCTTTCTCACGACGTACCGCCCGACCCCGCACCTGTTGAGGAGTACCAAGGGATGACGCCCGGCAACAGCGGCGCGAGCACGCCCGAGGACGACGACCCGTTCGGCTACCTGTACGCCGACGGGCAGGCCAACGGAGCCCAGCCGCCCTCGAGCGGTTACGGCTACCCGAACGCGGTCAACCGTGTCCGCACGGTCGGTCAGCGGCAGTACGGCCAGCAGTCCCCGACGGCGCCCTACGGGCAGGTCCCGCAGCAGCAGGGCACGTTCGGTCAGCCGAACGCCCACTACGCCGCCCCGGAGACCCTGCCCGGCGGCGCGCCCGCGGGCCGGAGGCAGTCCCAGGGCGGCGGCCGGGGCCCGAACACCAAGGGCCTGCTGATCGGCGCCATCGCGGTGGTCGCCGCGGTGGTCATCGGCATCGGCGTGGCGATGCTCGGCGACGACTCCGGCAAGAAGGACGACAACCAGGCGGGTGGCGCCGACCCCACGGTGACCCAGAGCGACGAGCCGACCCCGACCCGGAAGGCCGACGCGAAGGGCCCGGAGGAACTGCCGAAGATCGACGCCAAGGCGCTGCGCCTGGAAGGCGGCGCCGGGACGGCGACCGACTTCAAGGGCGCCGAGGCTGACGGCGGTGTGTACGTAACGGGCTTCAACCAGGTGGGAGCCAGGGTCACCTGGACCGTCGACGGTATCCAGAAGCCCGGCTCCTATCGGCTGAACGTCCGCTACGGCATCCCGGGAGTGGACGCCAACGCGACGCTTTCGGTGAACGGCAAGGCGAACACCGGCCCGCTGAGATTGAACAATTTCATCGGCGAGGCGCAGGCGCCCAAGGGGGACTGGGAGAAGGGGTGGCAGACCACCTGGGCTCCTGTGAACCTCAACCAGGGAACCAACGTCATCGAGATCGCCTGCAACGACGGCAACCAGTGCGATGCCGTCCTGGACCAGGTGTGGCTCAGCAAGGGATGAGACGCCGGTCGTCCTCGGGTGGAGCGGAGGGCGACCGCCGCTCTCCGGACGGCAGTGCGGTCACCGGCCACCGTCGGAGCTACGCCGCCGTCCGTTCCGCCGTTGCCCTGACACGCGTCAGCAGATCCTCGTAGCCGCGGCAGTCGAACTCGCCCGCCGCCGGGGACAGGACCGTCGCCGCCGACAGGGCGACCGCGCGGGTCAGGCGGTCCGGCCACGGGAGGTTTTCGACCAGCCCTGACAGCAGGCCGGCGACCGCGGAGTCGCCTGCGCCGGTCGGGTTGCCCTGGACGCGGGCGGGCGGGGCGGCCCGCCACAGGCCGTCGGGGGTGTGGGCGAGGAGGCCGTCGGCGCCCAGGGAGGCGACGACCGCGCGGGCGCCGCGGCGGCGGGCGTCATGGGTGGCGCGCAGCGGCTCGTGGGAACCGGTGAGCTCGGCCAGTTCGTCCGCGTTCGGCTTGACGATGTCGGGGCGGGCCGCCACCCCGCGCCGCAGGGCCTCGCCGCTGGTGTCCAGCAGGACGGGAACCCCGGCCGCCCGTGCCGTCCGTATCAGACCGGCGTACGCGCCCACCGGCAGCCCGGGCGGCAGGCTGCCGCACAGCGCCACCGCCGACACCGAGCCGAGCAGCTCCTCGTACACGTCCTGGAAGGCGGACCACTCGGCGGGGCCGACGACCGGGCCCGGCTCGTTGAGCTGGGTGGTATCGCCGGTGCGCGCGTCGACGACGGCTATGGTGCGCCGCGTCGCGCCCGCGACCGGGACCAGCGCGTCCACCACGCCCGGCGCCTCGGACGCGAGCCGGTCCCGCACCTGGCGCCCGGTGGCCCCGCCCGCGAAGCCGGTGACCGTCACCTCATGACCGAGGGCCGCGAGCACGCGGGCCACGTTGACACCCTTGCCGCCGGGCCGCTCGGTCACCTCGGACACCCGGTGGGTGGCGTGCGGCCGCAGGGACGGCACCCGATAGGTGATGTCGAGAGCGGTGTTCAGCGTGACCGTGAGGATCAACGGGCCGACCTCCCCCGAGTAAGCGCGTGTCCGCCGCGAAGTTCCGAAGACTCGATCATGCCAAAGACACGGCCCACCGCCCACCCCTCGGACCGGCCACCGCCTGCCGGACGGGTGGACGGATCAGCCCAGTTGGGGCTCAACCACCCAGGTGCCCCGCCGCATCACGCCCTTGAGGGTGAAGTCCTCGTCGAGCAGGACCAGGTCGGCGTCCTTGCCGGGTTCCAGGGAGCCCACCCGGTCGTCCATCCCGAGCAGCCGGGCCGGATTGGCGGACAGCGCGGCGACCACGTCCGTGACGGGGAGCCGGTCGACGGTCACCGCCCGGTGGAAGGCCCGGTCCAGGGTCAGGGTCGAGCCCGCGATCGAGCCGCCTTCCACCAGCCGTGCGACCCCGCCCTCGACCTCGACCTGGAGCGGGCCGAGGAGATAGCGGCCGTCGCCGATCCCGGCGGCGTCCATGGCGTCGGTGATGAAGGCGACCCGCTGTGCGCCCGCGTGGTGGAAGGCCAGCTCCAGGGCGGCGGGGTGCAGGTGCACTCCGTCGTTGATCAGCTCGACCGTGACCCGCTCGTCCTCCAGCAGGGCCGCGATCGGGCCGGGGGCGCGGTGGCCCAGCGGCGGCATCGCGTTGAACAGGTGGGTGGCGACGGTGGCTCCGGCGTCGATCGCCTCCACCGTCTGCTCGTACGTCGCGTCCGTGTGCCCGATCGCCGCGATCACGCCGTGCTCCGTGAGCAGCCGTACGGAGTCGATGCCGCCGGGCAGTTCGGTGGCCAGGGTCATCATCCTGGCCCGGCCGCGGGCGGCGTCGATCAGCTTGCGCACCTCGGCGGGGTCCGGGTCGCGCAGCAGCTCCTCGGAGTGCGCTCCCTTGCGGCACGGCGAGATGAACGGCCCCTCGAAGTGGACGCCCGCGATGTCGCCCTGCTCGGCGAGTTCCGACAGCAGGCCCGCCTGCTTGACGAGGAGGCCCATGTCGTCGGTGACGGTGGAGGCGACCAGGGTGGTGGTGCCGTGCTCCCGGTGGGTGCGGACGGCGGTCAGCACGTCGTCGGCCGTGCCGGAGAAGGAGGCGCCGCCTCCGCCGTGGTTGTGGAGGTCGACGAAGCCGGGGACCAGCCAGTGCCCGCGTACGTCGAGGGTCTCGGCGTCCTCCCGGGCGTTGTCGGCGATCCGCGTGCCGTCGACGATCACACGGCCGCCGTCCACGATCCCGGTGGGCAACACCACCCGGGCTCCGGTCAGAACCTTGCTGGGGGCCATCAGATGGCTACCTCCGGAAAACTCGTAGAAGTGTTGAGCAGGTCCCAGGCCAGGAGTCCCGCACCCAGGCAGCCGGCGGTGTCCCCCAGGGCGGCGGGGACGATCGACGGCAGCTTCTGGAAGGTGACGCGCCGCCGGACCGCCTCGCGCAGCGGCCCGAACAGCGTCTCGCCCGCCTCGGCGAGCCCGCCGCCGATGATCAGCGTGCGGGGATCCAGCAGGGTGAGCGCGGTGACCAGCCCGTCGGCGAGCGCGTCCACCGCCTCCTGCCAGACCGTCCGTGCCCTCGCGTCCCCGGCCTCCACGGCCTTGGCGCAGTCCGCCGCGTCCGCGTCCGGGTCCCCGCACGCCTCGGCCCATGCCTGGCTGACCGCCGACGCGGAGGCGAACCGCTCCAGGCAGCCGCGCTGCCCGCAGGGGCAGTCCAGGCCGCCGGGGCGTACGACGATGTGGCCGATCTCGCCCGCGAAGCCGTGCGCGCCCGTCTCCACCCGGCCGTCGATGCCGATGGCGCCCGCGATCCCGGTGCCCAGCGGCACGAAGAGGTATCGGTCCGCGCCCTTGCCCGCCCCGATCCGGCCCTCGGCCAGCCCGCCGGTGCGCACGTCGTGGCCCAGGGCCACGGGGGCGCCGAGCCGCTCGGCGAGCAGATCGCGCAGGGGTACGTCACGCCAGCCGAGGTTCGCCGAGTAGGCGGCGATGCCTCGCTCCTCGTCGACGATGCCGGGGACGGCGACGCCGGCCGCGGCCGCCTCCTGGCCCAGGTGCCGGACGCCGTGCGCGCGCAGCTCCGCGGCGAAGTCGAGGATGCCCTCGACGACGGCGTCCGGACCCCGCTCGCGGCCGGTCGCCCGGCGGGCCCGGTGCAGCAGGGAGCCGTCGGCGGCGACCAGGGCGGCCTTCATCCCGGTGCCGCCCACATCGAGGGCGATGACGTGTTTCACGTGGAACAGTGTGGACCGTCGACCGGGAGAGGTCTAGTCCACTTGCTTGGTGCAGACCAATTGTGTCCACTTGGTGACGCCGGGACGGCCGGAACGGCGCGGACGGGCCGGCGAGGGCCGATGTCGGTGGTGGGGGCTACGGTGCCTGGTATGCACGACGACGAGGAGCAGGGGCTCGGCCGCAGGGAGCGGGACATCCTCGCCCTGGAGCGCCGCGGCTTCACCGGCCCCGGCGCGAAGGAGCGCGCGATACGCGAGGAGCTCGGCCTGTCGCCGGTCCGGTACTACCAGCTCCTCAACGCCCTCCTCGACGACACCCGCGCCCTCGCCCACGACCCGGTCACGGTGAACCGCCTCCGCCGCGTCCGAGAAACCCGCCGCGCCGAACGCTGAGCCCACGCCGGGTGCCCGCGTCGCGGGGGTCCGCGCCGAGGGCGTTTTCGCGCCGGGCGTGAAGCTCGCGCCTCGGCGATGTGCCCGCGCCGGGCGGTGAACGCCCACCGCCACGAACGCGAGCGCCGCACGGCGCCGGCCATGCGGCGCAGCCTGCTCCCGAAGGCTGGGCTCGCGCCGGGCGGTGTGCCCACGCCCGGCGGTGTCCCTGAGCCGGGTCGTGAGGCCCGTGTCCGGCGGTGTGCCCGCGTCGGTTGGTGTGGTGCCGGGTGGTGGAGTCCGCGCCCGCGGTGTCCCTGAGCCGGGTCGTGAGGCCCGTGTCCGGCGGTGTGCCCGCGTCGGTTGGTGTGGTGCCGGGCGGTGGAGTCCGCGCCCGCGGTGTCCCTGAGCCGGGTCGTGAGGTCAGTGTCCGGCGATGTGCCCGCGTCGGATGGTGTGGTGCCGGGCGGTGGAGTCCGCGCCCGGTGGTGTGTTCGCGCTGGGTCGTGAGATCCGGGTCGGTGGAGGAGTGCGGCGGGTCGGGGAGGGATAGGTTCGCCCCATGGGTAGTCAGGACCGTCACTCCGCCGACTCGACCGCCTCCGTCTCCGATCTGCCGGCGCCCGTCACCCGGGCGGGACGGGACGGGCTCGCCGCGCTTCTCGCCCGGCCCGAGCGCGCGCTGATCGCACTCGACTTCGACGGGACGCTCGCACCGATCGTCCCCGACCCCGACCAGGCCCGCGCCCACCCGGACGCGGTGCCCGCGCTCTCCTCGCTCGCCCCGAAGGTGGCCGCCGTCGCGGTGGTCACCGGCCGCGCGCCCGGTGTCGCGGTGCGCCACGGCGGCTTCGCGGGCGTGCCCGGTCTGGAGCACCTGGTCGTCCTCGGCCACTACGGCGCCGAGCGCTGGGACGCCGCCACGGGCACGGTCACCGCCCCGCCCCCGCACCCCGGCGTCGCCGCCGTCCGCGCCGAACTGCCCGGCCTCCTCGACCGGACCGCCGGGCACGGCACCTGGACCGAGGACAAGGGCCGCTCGGTCGCCGTCCACACCCGCCGCGCGGACGACCCGCAGGCCGCGTTCGAGGCGCTGCGCGAGCCCCTCGCCGACCTGGCCGCCCGTCATGGGCTGATCGTCGAGCCCGGCCGCCTGGTCCTCGAACTGCGCCCCCCGGGCATGGACAAGGGCGTGGCGCTCCTGGACTGCGCCCGCGGCCTGGGCGCCACGTCGGTCCTGTACGCGGGCGACGACCTGGGCGACCTCCCGGCCTTCGCCGCCGTCGACGAACTCCGCGCGGACGGAGTCCCGGGCGTCCTGGTCTGCAGCGGAAGCACGGAGGTCACCGAGGTGTCGCAGCGGGCCGACCTGGTGGTGGACGGCCCCGCCGGGGTGGTGGCGCTGCTGAGGGACCTGGCGGACCGCCTCGCGTAGCCGTCCGTCCGCTCAGCCGCCGAGCTCCTGGAGCTGGTCCAGGAACCACTGGGCGGGCGGCAGCGCGGTCGCGGCGGCGGCCAGCCGTTTCGTCCGCTCCGCCCGTTCGGGACCCGGCATGCTCAGGGCCCGGTGCAGTGCCCCGGCCGTCCCCACCACGTCGTACGGGTTGACGACGACCGCGTCGTCGCCCAGTTCCGCGTACGCCCCCGCCTCCCGCGACAGCACCAGCGCGCACCCCGAGTCGGAGACGACCGGCACCTCCTTGGCGACCAGGTTCATCCCGTCCCGGATGGGGTTGACCAGCGCCACGTCGGCGATCCGGTACGCCGCGAGCGACCGCGCGAAGTCGTCCTCCACGTGCAGCAGCACGGGGGTCCAGCCGGGCGTCCCGTACCGCGCGTTGATCTCCTCGGCCACCCGCCGCACCTCCTGCGTGTACTCCCGGTACACCGCGAGGTCCTGCCGCGAGGGGTAGGCGAACGCCACGTGCACCACCCGCTCGCGCCACTCCGGGCGCTCCTCCAGCAGCTCCCGGTACGCGTGCAGCCCCCGCACGATGTTCTTGGACAGCTCGGTCCGGTCCACCCGTACGATCGTCCGGCGCGGGCCACCGTCCGGACCGGCGCCGATCTCCTCGCGCAGCGCCGCCATCCGCTCCTTGACGTCGGCCCGGTGCGACCGCTCCCGCAGGAACTCCGCGTCCGCGCCCAGCCCGTGCACCCCGATCCGGGTGCCCCCGAGCCCGCCGACGAGCGCGTCGCAGCACCCGGCGAACGCGTCGGCCCACCGCCGGGTGAGGAAGCCAAGCCGGTCCGCGCCCAGCATCCCGCGCAGCACCTGCTCGGCGATGTCGTCGGGGAGGATCCGGAAGTAGTCCGCGGGCGCCCAGGGCGTGTGCGAGAAGTGGCCGATGCGCACATCGGGCCGGAAGTCGCGCAGCATCCCCGGCACGAGCGTCAGGTGGTAGTCCTGCACCACCACGGCCGCCCCCTCGGCCGCCTCCTCCGCCAGCGCCTCGGCGAAGGCCAGGTTGTAGGCCTCGTAGGACTTCCACCGGCGCCGGAACTCGGCGTCGAAGACCGGCTCGAGCGGGGTCTGGTACAGCATGTGGTGGACGAACCACAGCACCGAGTTGGCGATGCCGTTGTAGGCGTCGGAGAACACCCGCGCGTCGATGTCGAGCATCCGCACCTGCTGCCCGCCGGCCGCCTCCGACGGCAGCCGGCGCCCGCCCTCGAAGCGGCCCGCCGCCTGCCGGTCGGCGTCGCTCAGCGCGGCGCACACCCACACCGCGCCCGCCTCCGGGCCGATCGCGGAGAGCCCGGACACCAGCCCTCCGCCTCCGCGCCGGGAGTGGAGCGAGCCGTCCTCGCGCACCTGATACGAAACCGGGCCGCGATTGGACGCGACCAGCACCTCGGCACCGTGCGTAGAAGCCATAAGGCTCAACCTAGCCCGGCCCCGAAACGCTCAAACGTACGGTTCCGCTTCGTAGCCGCCGGAAAGCGGGCGAGGCCGGTGTTTCACGCCACCTGCCGGGCCGCGTACTCCGCGACCTCGGCCATCGGCGGACGCTCCTCGGTGTCCACGGGGTGCGTCCGCGGCTCGAAGCCGCTCTCGCCGCGCTCGAACTGGGTGAGCCGGGGGCGCACGAGATGGCCGCGGGCCAGGCGGAGCTGGGCGGTGCGGTAGATCGCGGCGGCCATCCGGCCGAGCGCCTGCCCGTCCTGGTGCCGGTGCCTGCGTACCCCGACGTCGACCTGCGCGAGCGCGTCCAGGCCCACCAGGTGCAGCGCGTCGACCAGCATGCCCAGTTCGACGCCGTAGCCGACCGGGAAGGGAAGCTGTTCGAGGAGTGAGCGGCGGGCCGCGTACTCGCCGCCGAGCGGCTGCACGAAGCCGGCCAGCTGCGGCCAGTGCATGTTGAGCAGCGGGCGCGCCATCAGCTCGGTGACCCGCCCGCCCTGCCCGGCGGCGGCCGGGTCGGAGGCGGCCGAGCCGGGCACGGTGAAGGGGCGGTCGTACATCGCCTTGACCAGGTCGATGTCGCGTTCGGTGAGCAGCGGGCCCACGATGCCGGTGACGAAGTCGGAGGAGAACTCCCGCAGATCGGCGTCCACGAAGCAGACGACGTCCCCGCGGGTGACGAGCAGGGAGCGCCACAGCACCTCGCCCTTGCCCGGCACCGCCGGCAGGCGCGGCAGGATCTCGTCGCGGCGCACCACCCGGGCGCCCGCGGCGGCGGCCACCTCGAAGGTGCGGTCGGTGGAGCCGGAGTCGACGACGACGATCTCGTCGACGAGCGGCGCCCGCTCCACGAGGTCGCGGCGGATCACCGTGACGATGTCGCCGACCGTCGCCTCCTCGTTCAGCGCGGGCAGCACCACGGAGACGGACTGACCGGTGCGCTGCTTGGCCGCCAGGATCTGGTGGAGCGGCCGGTCGGCCACGGACCAGGAGCGGGTGGCCAGCCAGCGCTCGACTTCTTCCAGCACGGTCAGCGGCTCCTCACTGTCGTCCCGCGACTGTCGTCTCGCGGTGTCGTCTCGCGGTTCGGACGACTGTCTCGGCCGTCCTGGCCTTCCGTTACAGTCTTGAACAACGCGGACGACCATCCCATGCCGGGGGTCACCTCCGCGCCACAACCGAATACAGCTCATCCAGAGGGGCAGAGGGACACGGCCCGATGAAGCCCCGGCAACCCTCCAGCCGGTTCTCGTATCGACTGCTGTGCGCGCACAGCCGATCGTCTTCGCGAGGCTCCCGGCTAGGGAAGGTGCCAAATCCGTCTCACGGCGAGATGCGTCGTGAGGAAGATGAGGAGAAAGGGCCTCGCCTCACATGGCTGTGCAGACCGTTGCAAGCAGCACCGATTCCACCGTGAACCTCGGCCCCGCCGCGGCGCTGAGCTGTCGCGAGTGCGGTCACCGCGTCCCCCTCGGCCCGGTCTTCGCCTGCGAGGAGTGTTTCGGCCCGCTGGAGATCGCCTACGACTTCTCGGCCTACGACACCGAGGAGCTGCGCAAGCGGATCGAAGCGGGCCCCGCGAACATCTGGCGCTACGCCCCGCTGCTGCCCGTCCCCGCGGACGTCGCCGGCAAGCCGAACCTGAACCCGGGCTGGACCAAGCTCGTCCAGGCCGACCGCCTCGCCCGTGAACTGGGCGTGACCGGCGGCCTCTACGTGAAGGACGACTCCGGCAACCCGACGCACTCCTTCAAGGACCGCGTCGTCGCCCAGGCGCTGGAGGCGGCCCGCGCCTTCGGCTTCACCACGCTCTCCTGCTCCTCGACCGGCAACCTGGCCGGCGCCGTCGGCGCCGCGGCCGCCCGCGCCGGACTGCGCTCCTGCGTGTTCATCCCGCACGACCTGGAGCAGGGCAAGGTCGTGATGGCCGCGATCTACGGCGGCGAACTCGTCGGCATCGAGGGCAACTACGACGACGTGAACCGCTTCTGCTCCGAGCTGATCGGCGATCCGGCCGGCGAGGGCTGGGGCTTCGTCAACGTCAACCTGCGGCCGTACTACGCCGAGGGCTCCAAGACCCTGGCGTACGAGATCTGCGAGCAGCTCGGCTGGCGGCTGCCGGACCAGATCGTCGTCCCGATCGCCTCGGGCTCCCAGCTCACCAAGGTCGACAAGGGCCTGCGGGAGCTGATCGAGCTGGGACTGGTCGAGGACAGGCCGTACAAGGTCTTCGGCGCCCAGGCCGAGGGCTGCTCGCCGGTGTCCACCGCCTTCAAGGCGGGCCACGACGTCGTGCGGCCGCAGAAGCCGGACACCATCGCCAAGTCCCTGGCCATCGGCAACCCGGCCGACGGCCCGTACGTCCTGGACATCGCGCGCCGCACCGGCGGCGCGGTGGAGGACGTGACCGACGAGCAGGTCGTCGACGCGATCAAGCTGCTGGCGCGGACCGAGGGCATCTTCGCCGAGACCGCGGGCGGTGTGACGGTCGGCGTGACGAAGAAGCTGGTCGAGAACGGCGTCCTCGACCCGACCAAGACCACCGTCGTCCTCAACACCGGCGACGGGCTGAAGACGCTGGACGCGGTGGCCGGCACCGGCCTGACCGCGACGATCCGTCCGACCCTGGACTCCTTCCGAGAGGCTGGCCTGGCATGAGCGTGAACGTCCGCATCCCCACCATCCTGCGCACCTACACCGGCGGGCGGGCCGAGGTGAGCGCCGAGGGCGCGACCCTGTCCGAGGTCATCTCGGACCTGGAGAAGAACCACACGGGCATCGCCGCCCGGGTCCTGGACGACCAGGGCAAGCTGCGCCGCTTCGTCAACGTGTACGTCAACGACGACGACGTCCGGTTCGAGCAGGGCCTCCAGACGGCCACCCCGGACGGCGCGGGCGTCTCGATCATCCCGGCGGTCGCCGGCGGCTGACCATTACCTTCGGTAATTCCGGTCACGCAGAGTTCACCCGAGTTGCCCCTTCCGCGAGAGAAGCGGAGGGGGCAATTCTGTGTGATTGAACGGGGTAGAGTTGGGGAACGCGCCCCCGGACTCGGATTCCGGGGCCATGGATTTCTGCCGCGGGCCCGGCAAGAAGTAGCCAAAGTCTGCGGACCTTTTGCGGCATTTGCCTTGCTTATGGGGCCCGAAATGCCCTGAATTCGCGTGAACTCTTCCTATATTCCGGACCGCGTACGTCCAGATTTCTCGTCCGATTGACCTGTTGCAGACGGCAGTTGGACAGATACATTCAGCCGCGGTCGACGCGTTCCGGCGCACGCCCCCGATCCACGGGGGGTGAGGTCTGACCCGGGTCCGCGAAGTGTGGATCTGTGCAAGGGCCAGTAATAGGGGAGTTAGGCATGGCTCAGGGCACCGTCAAGTGGTTCAACGCGGAGAAGGGGTACGGCTTCATCGCGGTCGACGGTGGTGCGGACGTCTTCGTCCACTACAGCGCGATCCAGATGGACGGCTACCGCACGCTGGAAGAGGGCCAGCGGGTCGAGTTCGAGATCTCGCAGGGCCAGAAGGGTCCGCAGGCCGACATGGTCCGCGTCACGGCCTGAATCGCGCGACCACCGCAAGCGACGTTCTTCTTCGGAAGGGCCCGCACCTCCGCTGCCGGGGTGCGGGCCCTTCGCTGTGCCCGCGCCCCCTTCCCCCCTCCGTCCGCCGGCCCGCACATCCGCCTCCGCGCCCGCCCGACTGCCCGCCGACCCCCCGAAGGCGCTTGCACTCGGAGGGGTCGAGTGCTAATCATTGGCGTTAGCACTCTGAAGGTGAGAGTGACAACGAAGGACCGGGTCGGTGAGGCCGCGGGCCAGGTGGGGCAAGGAACCACCGTGGACCGGAGGCCGTCCGTCGCGGGCGCGGGCGCGGTCCGAAGGAATCACCCCCAGTCCTGGAGGGACCACTTCACATGGCCAAGATCATCGCGTTCGACGAGGAGGCGCGGCGAGGCCTCGAGCGCGGCATGAACCAGCTCGCGGACGCCGTCAAGGTGACCCTCGGCCCCAAGGGCCGCAACGTCGTCCTCGAGAAGAAGTGGGGCGCCCCCACGATCACCAACGACGGTGTCTCCATCGCCAAGGAGATCGAGCTCGAGGACCCGTACGAGAAGATCGGCGCCGAGCTGGTCAAGGAAGTCGCCAAGAAGACGGACGACGTCGCCGGTGACGGTACGACCACCGCGACCGTGCTCGCCCAGGCCCTGGTCAAGGAAGGCCTGCGCAACGTCGCCGCCGGCGCCAACCCGATGGCCCTGAAGCGCGGTATCGAGCGTGCCGTCGAGGCCGTCTCCGCCGCCCTGCTCGACCAGGCCAAGGAGGTCGAGACCAAGGAGCAGATCGCCTCCACCGCCTCCATCTCCGCCGCCGACACCCAGATCGGCGAGCTCATCGCCGAGGCCATGGACAAGGTCGGCAAGGAAGGCGTCATCACCGTCGAGGAGTCGCAGACCTTCGGTCTCGAGCTCGAGCTCACCGAGGGCATGCGCTTCGACAAGGGCTACATCTCCGCCTACTTCGCGACCGACATGGAGCGCATGGAGGCGTCGCTCGAGGACCCGTACATCCTCATCGCCAACTCCAAGATCTCCTCGGTCAAGGACCTGCTCCCGCTCCTGGAGAAGGTCATGCAGTCGGGCAAGCCGCTGCTGATCATCGCCGAGGACGTCGAGGGCGAGGCCCTGTCGACCCTGGTCGTCAACAAGATCCGCGGCACCTTCAAGTCCGTCGCCGTCAAGGCCCCGGGCTTCGGCGACCGCCGCAAGGCCATGCTCGGCGACATCGCCATCCTCACGGGCGGCGAGGTCATCTCCGAGGAGGTCGGCCTCAAGCTGGAGAACGCGACCCTGGACCTCCTGGGCCGCGCCCGCAAGGTCGTCATCACCAAGGACGAGACCACCATCGTCGACGGCGCCGGCTCCACCGACCAGGTCGCGGGCCGCGTGAACCAGATCCGCGCCGAGATCGAGAACAGCGACTCCGACTACGACCGCGAGAAGCTCCAGGAGCGCCTGGCGAAGCTCGCCGGCGGTGTCGCGGTCATCAAGGCCGGTGCCGCCACCGAGGTGGAGCTCAAGGAGCGTAAGCACCGCATCGAGGACGCCGTGCGCAACGCCAAGGCGGCCGTCGAGGAGGGCATCGTCGCCGGTGGTGGCGTGGCCCTGCTCCAGACCACCAGCGTCTTCGAGAAGCTGGAACTCGAGGGTGACGAGGCGACCGGCGCGCAGGCCGTGAAGCTCGCCCTGGAGGCCCCGCTCAAGCAGATCGCCGTCAACGCCGGCCTCGAGGGCGGCGTCGTGGTGGAGAAGGTCCGCAACCTCACCCCGGGCCACGGCCTGAACGCCGCGACCGGTGAGTACGTCGACCTGGTCGCCGAGGGCATCATCGACCCGGCGAAGGTGACCCGTTCCGCGCTGCAGAACGCCGCCTCCATCGCCGCGCTGTTCCTCACCACCGAGGCCGTCATCGCCGACAAGCCGGAGAAGGCCGCCGCGCCGGCCGGCGGCGGCATGCCGGGCGGTGACATGGACTTCTGATCCCCTCGAGGATCGGATCCGTCCGTCACGTACCGAGGGCGGCACTCCCTGGAGACAGGGGGTGCCGCCCTCGGGCGTGTTCCGGGTCACAGCGGTGGACCGGTGGAATGCCGTGGCCGGTGGGGCAGTTGACGCCGGTGCGCGGTCGACGCGCGTGCGTGTCGGCCGCTACCGACCACGATTTCGAGGAGCCCCCCACGTGACCGTCACCGCCTCCGAATCCGCTCCCGGGTCCGCCTCCCGCGCGGCCGAGATCCTCTCCCGCCCCGTCACGCTGAACGGCCTCACCGTCCCCAACCGGATCGTGATGGCGCCGATGACCCGGATGTTCTCGCCGGACGGTGTCCCCGGCGAGGACGTGCTGTCGTACTACGCCCGCCGCGCCGCCGCGGGCGTCGGTCTGATCGTCACCGAGGGCACCTACGTGGGGCACGACTCGGCCGGGCAGAGTGACCGCGTGCCGCGCTTCCACGGCGAGGAGCAGCTCGCGGGCTGGGCGAAGGTGGCCGAGGCCGTGCACGCGGCGGGCGGCACGATCGTGCCGCAGCTCTGGCACATCGGCATGGTGCGCAAGCCGGGCAAGCCGCCGTTCCCCGAGGCGCCCGCGGTCGGCCCCTCCGGGCTGCGCATCGGCGAGTCCGAGGTCACCGGCAGGGCGATGACGCGGACGGACCTGGACGACGTCATCGGCGCGTTCGCCGAGGCGGCCGCCGCCGCGGAGCGCATCGGCTTCGACGGCGTGGAACTGCACGGCGCCCACGGCTATCTGCTCGACCAGTTCCTCTGGGCGGGCACCAACCGCCGTACCGACGCCTACGGCGGCGACTTGGTGGCCCGTACGAAGTTCGCGGCCGAGATCGTGGCGGCGGTGCGCGCGTCCGTCTCGCCCGGCTTCCCGGTCCTCTTCCGGTACTCCCAGTGGAAGCAGGGCGCCTACGACGCCCGCCTGGCGGAGACGCCCGAGGAGCTGGAGGCGATCCTGTCGCCGCTCGCGGCGGCCGGAGTGGACGTCTTCCACGCCTCCACGCGCCGCTACTGGATGCCGGAGTTCGAGGGCTCGGACCTCAACCTCGCGGGCTGGACCAAGAAGCTGACGGGGACGCAGGCCATCACGGTCGGCTCGGTGGGTCTGAACGGCGACTTCGACAGGGCGCTCCAGGGCGAGGGCGCGGAGCTCGGCAGCCTCGACAACCTGCTGGACCGGCTGGAGCGCGACGAGTTCGACCTGGTGGCCGTGGGCCGCGCGCTGCTCCATGACCCCGAGTGGGCGGCGAAGGTCCTCGGCGGCCGCTTCGACGAGCTGAAGCCGTACGACGCGGCGGCCCTGAAGACGCTGAGCTGAACCGAGCCGGGTTCCGGGGCGGCGGCTGCCTGAGGCGGACGCCGCCCCTGCGCTTGGTGTCCGGCGGCCCCTGGCCCCTCCCGGCGGATTTTCGCTTGCTTAAGTCAATCAAGTCCAATTAAAGTTGCCTGAGTCAAGTACACCCGCTCTCCGACGGAGACCTTCCTTCATGTCCGACGCACTCGCCCGGCCCGCCACGGCAGGGCAATCCGCGCCCCGGCCCAACGCCGTCGTGGCCGTACTCGCCTTCGCGGGCATCGTGGTCTCGCTGATGCAGACCCTGGTGATCCCGATCATTCCCGAGCTGCCCCAGCTCCTGCACGCCTCGGCGTCGGACACCGTCTGGGCCGTCACCGCCACGCTGCTCGCCGCGGCCGTGGCCACCCCGGTCATGGGCCGCCTCGGCGACATGTACGGCAAGCGCCGCATGCTCCTGCTGAGCGTGGCCATGCTGGTGGCCGGCTCGGTCACGGCCGCGCTGAGCGACTCCCTGACGCCGCTGATCGTCGGCCGTGCCCTGCAGGGCCTCGCCTCCGGTGTCATCCCGCTCGGCATCAGCATCATGCGCGACGAACTGCCCGCCGAGCGGCTCGGTTCGGCGACCGCGATGATCAGCGCCTCGCTCGGTGTCGGCGGCGCCCTCGGACTGCCCACCGCCGCCCTGATCGCCGAGAACCTCAACTGGCACATGCTGTTCTGGGTCTCGGCCGGCCTGGGCGTCGTCGCGGCGGTGCTGGTGCTGGTCCTCGTGCCCGAGTCGGCGGTGCGCACCGGCGGCCGCTTCGACCTTCCCGGCGCGATCGGTATGGCGGTGGGCCTGGTCTGCCTGCTGCTGGCGATCTCCAAGGGCGCCGACTGGGGCTGGGGCAGCGGTACGACCCTGGGCCTGTTCGCGGCGGCGGTCGTGGTCCTGGTCGCCTGGGGCCTGTTCGAACTGCGCGTCGAGGCGCCCCTGGTGGACCTGCGCACCACGGCCCGCCGCCAGGTGCTGGTGACCAACCTCGCCTCGGTGGCCATCGGCTTCGCGATGTTCTCGATGTCCCTGGTCATCCCGCAACTGCTGCAACTGCCCGAGCAGACCGGCTACGGCCTCGGCAGGTCGCTGCTGGCCTCCGGCCTGGTCATGGCTCCCTCCGGCCTGGTGATGATGGCCGTCGCCCCGGTGTCGGCGATCGTCTCGCGGTCCAGGGGCCCCAAGGTGACGCTGATGATCGGCGCGCTGATCGTGGCCGCCGGCTACGGCCTCAACATCGCCCTGATGAGCGAGGTCTGGCACTTCGTCCTGACGTCCTGCGTGATCGGCGCCGGCATCGGCTTCACCTACGGCTCGATGCCCGCGCTCATCATGAGCGCCGTCCCCGCGTCCGAGACGGGCGCGGCGAACAGCCTCAACACCCTGATGCGCTCGATCGGCACATCGGTCGCCAGCGCGGTGGCGGGCGTGGTCCTGGCCCATATGACCACCGCGTTCGGCCCGTACCAGCTTCCCTCCGAGAACGGCTTCCGCACGGTCCTCGCCGTCGGCGGCGGCGCCGCCCTGCTCGGCTTCCTGGTCGCGTCCTTCATCCCGCGCCCGCGCACCGCGGCGCCGGGGGAGCCGACGGGGGCCGGCCGGCCCGCGCCCGCCGGGGCGAAGGTGCCGTAGGTCCCGGCCCCGCTCCCTACGGGTTGCCCGGGTTGCTCATGGGTTCGATGTCGACCCGCACGGGATGGCCCCAGACCCGCACCACCTCGTAGTCGGTGAACTCGTGCACGAGCCGGTAGGCGGGCGCGGCGCGCGGGGCCCTGCGCTGGGCGGCGATGAACAGCTCCGCCTCGCGCCGGTCCCGGCGCGGGGTGCCGCACAACTGCCACTCCCGCCCGTTCCACAGCTCCGGCAGCCACCGCTGCTGGGGCTGCGGGCGGTCCTCGCGGACGCCGTAGCGGGACGGGGTGGAGGCGGCGGGTTCGGCGGCGCGGCGCGCGTACGAGGCGTACGCCCCGTCGACCTCGGAGCGGCGGGCGGCCCGGCGCCGGGTTTCGCACAGCAGACACAGGTCGGGCGCGCTCTCGTCGACGGGCCCGTTCGGATGCTCGGGGCAGCGGGTGGCGGGTGCGGCCGTCGTGACGGTCTCGTCCAGCAGGTCGAGAGCGCGCCGGAGATCCGCCTTCATCTCGTGGAGCCTGGCGTCGGGCGTATCCGCGGAGAGCGCCTCGCCGTGCTCGCCGAGCAGACGCAGGGCCCGGCCGAGGGCGGTGAGCTGGGCGTGGTTCATGGTGTCCTCCAGCGTAGGACGCCCCGGCCGGTGGCGGAGCCCCCGGTCAGTCCGTCCGCCTTCGCCCGGCTCAGTCGCGGGCCCGCTCCAGCGCCGCGCGCAGGTGGCCGTCGGACTCCTCCAGGAGGCGGGTCGCCGTGGAGCCGTCGAGGTCGGCGAGGAGGGCGAGGACGGCGGTCTTCACCTCGCCGTCCGCTGCTGCCAGCGCCCGTTCGATCTCGTCGTCCGGCGCGCCCGTGGCCAGGGCGACGATGCGGCGGGAGCGGGCGCGGAGCTTGTCGTTGGAGGCCCGTACGTCGACCATCAGGTTTCCGTAGGTCTTGCCCAGCCGGATCATCGTGATCGTCGAGAGCATGTTGAGGACCAGTTTCTGCGCCGTCCCGGCCTTCAGACGGGTTGAGCCGGTCAGCAGCTCGGGGCCGACGACGACCTCGATGCCGTGCTCGGCGGCGGCCGCCAGCGCGCTGTCCGCGTTGCAGGACAGGCCGACGGTCAGGGCGCCCAGGGCGCGGGCGTGCTCCACCGCGCCGATGGCGTAGGGGGTGCGGCCGGAGGCGGAGACGCCCACCACCGTGTCGTCCGGTGCGAGACCGAGGGCGTCGAGCGCCTCGGCCGCCAGCTCCTTGGAGTCCTCCGCGCCCTCGACCGAGGTCACCATGGCCTGCGGGCCGCCCGCGATCACCCCGACGACCTGGGAGGGGCGGGTGTTGAAGGTCGGCGGGCACTCCGAGGCGTCCAGGACGCCCAGCCGCCCGGCCGTGCCCGCGCCGGCGTAGACCAGCCGGCCGCCACGCGCCATCCGCTCCGCCACCGCGTCGATCGCGGCGGCGATCTGCGGCAGCCGCTCGGCCACGGCGGCGGGCACGGTGGTGTCCTCGGCGTTCATCAGCCGGGCGATCTCCAGCGTCGGCAGCCGGTCGATCTCCGCCAGCTCGGGGCGGAACGCCTCGGTCGTCAGCGACTCCAGCTCGGAGCGCAGCTCGCGGTAGTGGGGCGTGGAGGTCATGGGAAGGGCGGCTCTCCTCGTGCGATGCGGTACGGCTGACCGTACGGATCCGGGCTTGTTCGGTTCTCGGCCACGAGCGCCACGAGAGCTAGGAACGGTGCGTTCCGCCCCGCGGGCTGTGCCGGTGGGCGAGCGCCTCGTAGGACGCGGCGAGCGCGGGCGCCGCCGTCTCGTACGTCCGCTGGGCCACCCCGACGAACAGGCAGTCCACCACGAGCAGTTGGCTGGTCCGGGAGGACATCGCCGCCGGGCGCAGCTCGCTCTCGCGGGCCGTGGAGGTGGTCAGGACGTGGTCGGCGTACTGCGTCACGGGCGCGGTGGGCCGGCCGGTGATGGCGACGGTGGTCGCGCCGCGCTCGAAGGCCACCCGCAGCGGTTCGATCACGTCCCCGGTCGAGCCCGAGTGGGTGATGGCGATCGCCACGTCCCCCGCGCGCAGTTGCACCGCGTTGGTGACGGCGAGGTGCGGGTCGCTGTGCGCGTGCGCCACCAGCCCTATGCGCAGCAGCTTCTGGGTGAGGTCCTGGGCGACCAGTCCGGAGGCACCGATGCCGTAGACGTCGGTGCGGCGGGCGGCGGCCAGCGCGGTGACGGCCGCGCCGAGCTGGATGGTGTCGAGCCCGGCGGCGGTGTCGGCCAGCGTCTGCTGCTCGTCGTAGGCGAGCTTGGCGACGACGTCGGCGATGGGGTCGTCCACCGCGATGTCGGTCGTGATGGCGGGCGCGCGGCCCGACTGCTGCTGGGCGGCCAGGCCCGCGAGGGCCAGGCGCAGGTCCCGGTAACCCGGATAGCCCAGCAGGCGGGCGGTGCGTACGACCGTCGCCTCGCTGGTGCCGGTGAGTTCGGCGAGGCCGGTGACCGTGAGGGCCGCGCAGCCGGCCGGGTCGCCGGCGACGGCCTCGGCGACCCGCTGCATGGAGCGGGTCATCGAGGGCGCGAGCGTACGTACCTTGGCCGCGAGGGCGGCGGGTGCGGGGGGCGTGAGGCCCGGGGCGCCCACGCCTGCGAAAATTTCCTTCACGTCCTGGGTCACACAGTGAAAGGTATTTTCCGTACGGTCGCGTGGTCAAGGCCGCGCGCAGAGGCCCCGAGGACCGCGGCGGAGTTCAGCGCACCTCCTTGCGCGCGCCCCGCCGGATCGCGGTCGCCACGCAGCCGGCCGCCAGCACCACGGCGACCGCCAGGGCCCGTTGCGCGTCGTCGGTCGCCGTGTGCCGCAGGAACGCGTCCGGCGCCTGCGTCAGCTCGGTCGGGAGCCAGCGCGACACGTGCGGCACCGCCCCGAGCAGCGGGAGCGTGAACAGCACGAGCAGCGCGTACCCGACGGTGCCGAGCGTGCTGCGCGCCAGTGTCGCGGCCAGCGCCGTGACCGCCACGGCGAACACCAGGTACACCGAACCGGCGAGCGCGGTCCTTCCCATGGCCGCCGTACCGGGACTGCCCAGCAGGACGGCCGTCTCGTACCAGGCGGCGAGCAGCCCGGCCAGGTAGCCGCCCACGGCCCCGGCGGCGCTGACCGCGAACCTCGGCACCAGCAGATCGCCGAAGCGGCGGGCGCGCGTGCGGTAGAAGACCGCCAGCGCGGGCCTGGCGTCGAGCGAGCACGCGTACGCCGCCACGACGACGGTCACGATGAGGCCGATCCCGAGCGCGTTGCCCACGTACTGGACCACGCCGTCCGCCGGGACCGGGGGCGGAAAGACGATCTTCACCCGCTGACCCGAGCTCCCGGCGTGGTTCAGCAGTTCCCCGGAGTACCGGGCGAGCAGCGGCCCGGCGAACCCGAAGAGCACGAAGACGCCCAGCAGTGCGATCAGTCTCTTGGTGCGCAGCAGCCGGAGCCACTCGACCCGCCACAGCGAAAGCTCGTTCACGCCGCATCCGTCCGTACGTCTTGTCCGTGGTGTCCGTGCCGTCCGCCGGTCAGGGCCAGGAACGCGGCCTCCAGGTCGGCGTCGACCGGGTGCAGGCTGATCAGAGCGGCGTCCGCCTCGGCGATCGCCTTCGGCAGCAGGCGCTCACCGACCGCCGTGCTCGCCGCTTCGACGCGTACGGACCCGTCGGGGCCGACCGCCACCGAGGTGACCCAGTCCTGCCGCCGCAGCAGTCCGGCCAGCCGCTGCTCGCCGCCCCCGCGCAGCCGCACCTCCCAGGCCGGCTGGAGGAACCGGTCGATCAGGTCGCGTACCGGCCCCTGGAACAGGAGCCGCCCCCGGTCGAGGACGCCCACCGTGTCGGCGACCCGCTGGACGTCCGCCAGGACATGGCTGGAGAAGATCACGGTGCGGGTCCGGCCGAGCCCGGCGACCAGGGAGAGCACCTCTGCCCGCCCGGACGGGTCGAGCGCGCTGGACGGCTCGTCGAGGATCAGCAGCTCGGGGTCGAGCGCCAACGCCACCGCGAGGCCCAGCCGTTGCTTCATCCCGCGGGAGAAGCCGCCCGTGCGGCGGTCGGCCGCCTCGGTCAGGCCGACCTCCGCGAGGACGGCCGCGACCGGGTCGGGGGCGTCCGTGCCCCGGTCGTGCTTCGTACCGCCACGGCGGCGGCGCCTGTCGCGTGCGGCCAGACCGCGGGACTGGCGCACCACCTCCGCCGCGGTGAGCCACGGTTCGAACTCGGGGGTGTCGGGGCAGACCCCGATCCGTCCCGCGTCGATCGACAACCGGACCTCGCCCGCGTCGGAGCGGCGCAGACCGGCCACGATGGACAGCAGCGTGGTCTTGCCCGCGCCGTTCGGGCCCACCAGACCGTAGACACCGCCGCGCGGCACCTCCAGGTCCACGCCGTGCAGCCCCGCGCCGTTCCCGTAGTCGCGCACCAGGCCCGTGGTGACCACGGCCGGCCCGTTCACCGGTTCTCGCTCCGCCCCGCCACCAGGTAGGCGATCGGACCCAGGGGGTTCACGAACAGGCATATCAGCACCCAGGCCCAGCGGGGCAGGTGACGGGTGTTCCGGTGCCGTGCGACGTCGACGAGGCAGTGGACGAGCAGAGCGAGCTCGGCGACCAGCAGAGGCGCGATCGCGGCCCAGGGGACCGCTGAGAAGTTGAGGCTGGAGGCAATCACGGGACGGACTCTCTGTGGGGGTTTCGGATCGGGTGGATCACGGCGTCTCGGGCGGGAGGACGAAGAATCCGGCGACCTTCTCGTCCGTGTCGAACGCGACCCGGGCCTTCATCTCACCGGCCTCGTAGCGCAGCGGGATGTCCACCACGGTGTGATCGCCGACGCGCCGGACGAACGGCTCGCCCTCGCCGAAGCCCTCGAACGCGCCGACGAGGCCGGCGACACTGGCCAGGGCGTCGCCCCGCACCTCGTCGGTGAAGGCCGCCAGCACCTCGGCGTTGAAGGACGGCCTGGCGTCGTCCATGCGGCCTTCGAGGACGGCCGTGACGATCTCGAGGGCGCGCCCCGCGGCGTCGGTCATGCGCACGGTCTTGTCCATGGGTTCTCCCGTTCGGGGGTCGATGGGCTTGCCGAACCGCTGGAAGGCGGCCTGGCGGGTGACTCCGAGCAGGTCCCCGACCTCCTGCCAGGTGTGACCCGCGTCCCGGCTCTGCTGCACGCAGAGCTTCAACACCTGTTCGGCCAGGGCGTCCACCTCCTGCGCGCGCCGGACCAGTTCGAGGTAGTCCGGCGCGGCCAACGGGCTGCCCGCGGCCGAGGCCAGGGCCGAGGCGTGCTCGGCGAGCCGCGCGCTCAGGGAGGTGAGGGGGAGGGAATCGGTCACGCGTAAAGGATGCCTTTACGCCCGGAGGGGTGTCAAGGCTTCCTTTACGGCGAGAGGTGCTCCCGTCCGTGCGTGATCCGTCACCGGTGTCCGGTCCGTGACTTCCGGGTGACAATGGGGGCATGGAACCCGTCAGCCCCCTGGAGCAGGCCCTGCACGCCGCCCGCGCCCTGGTGCTCGCCGACCTGGTCGCCGGCGAGGTCGCCGACGCGGACGTGGTCTCGCTCGTGGAGGACTCCGTCGTCCAGCGCCGCTGGTGGGTGGAGCAGTGGCCGGAAGGCGCGCGGTACGTCGCGGGTCTGGTCGCGCAGGACGTCCAGGACGCGCTCCTGGAGCGGTACGGCCGCTGGCCGCTGTGCCCGGTGTGCGGCTACGGCGACCCGCACGCGCTGGACGTCGAGCCGGAACTCGGGCCCGACCCGCACTGGGTGTGCACCAAGGTGGGTGTGAAGGTGGCGCCGGTGGGCGCCCTGGCGGAGGCGACCGGCCGGAGCACCACGTCGTGACGGTGCCGCGCCCGGCGGTCGCGCCGTGACCCTCTACATCGACCCGCCGTCCTGGCCGGGCCACGGCCGCATGTGGTCCCACCTGGTCAGCGATGTCTCCTACGACGAACTGCACACCTTCGCCGAGGGGTTGGGGGTGCCCCGCCGCGCCTTCGAGCGGGACCACTACGACCTGCCCTCACACCGGTACGCCGACGCGGTGGCGGCCGGCGCGGTCGAGGTCAGCAGCCGCGAGGTGGTACGGCTGCTGTACGCCGCCGGGCTGCGCCGCCCCAAGGGCCGTGTTCAGGGCCGGAGTTCGTAGGAGATCTCCTCCTCGTCCTCACGCACGGCGACGAAACCGGCGCGGCTGAGGACGCGTTGGGAGGGAACGTTGTACCGGTCCACGGTCGCGATCAGCGTCCGTACGTCGTCCCGGGCCAGCGCCCAGGCCGACAGCGCGCGCAGCGCCTCGGTCGCGTAGCCGTGGCCGCGGGCGGACACGGCGAGGTCGTAACCGACCTCCGCGCGCCCCTCCTCGTCGGGCACACCGTGGAAGCCCATGCCGCCGACCGCGAGGCCGTCCTCCTGCCGCACCAGCACGAACATCCCCCACTCGGGCCGGTGCGCTCCGGCCTCGTAGGCCTTCACGGCCATCCCGGCGGCGTCCCGCGTGCCCTCGTAGGGCCCGCCCTCGGCCCATGTGAACCCGCCGTCACCGCCGGCGCCCAGATCGCGGGCGGCGGCGGGGGTGACGCCCTCCAGGGTGAGCCGGCCCGCGGGGACGGCCGGCGGGTTGCTCCAGCGCCACTCGGTGACCGGCGGCCGGCCGGGGAGGTCGCCCCGGCCGGTGGCCCACAGGAGCGTCGGCCAGGGCGCGGAGCCCGGCCGGACGTGCGGGAAGAGCCGGGTCAGCACGTCCTCGCACAGTTCGGCGGGCGGCTCGTGGGCCAGGTGCAGGCCGGTCGCGATGTCGTGCGTGTGCAGCAGCACCTCGGCGACCCCCATCGCGGCGAAGCCCTCGCGGTTCGCGCTGCGGAAGGGGTACGGGTGGAAGGCCCGGACCTCGCGCGGGGTGGTGCGGACGGCGGCGGCGAGCAGGGCGCCGGTCGCCTCGATCACGTCCAGGACGTCCGCGTTCCCGGTGCCCTCGTCGAGGGTGATCTCGAAGGGGACGTAGGCGTGCTGTGCCCGCCCGGCCAACTGCCCGGCGTACGCGACGAGATCGCTCGCGATGTGCTCGGCCGTCCGCCGGCAGCTCCACTCGAGCCGCCCGGCCGTCGCGCGGTCCCAGTCCTGGTCCGTCGCCGTCCTCAGGAGCGCCACGGCGCCCGCGACGGCCTGCTCCACCTGTTCCCCGCCCCAAGTACGCATACGGCGCAGGGTAGGCGCGGTGATGCCCTCAGAGCGACAGCATTTCCAGCTCGGAGGTGACGTTGTAGCGGGCGGTCGCCTCCCAGTGCTCCGTCCCGTACGGGGTGCGGAACAGGCGGGGCAGGGCGAGGAGCTGCCGCAGGACGTCGGCACGGCCCTCGCGGAAGGCGTCGCTCGGGACGAAGTGGTACTCCTCGCGGACCCCGGCCGCGTAGGCGGCGTACGCCGACGGCGACGCGGCGAGGATCGCCAGGTCGGCGTCGCACAGCACCTGTCCGTCGCGGTCGCCGTCGGCCGGGTCGTGGGTGACGGTGAGCCGGACCAGCCGGGCGACCTCGGCGGTCTTCTCGGCCGACACCCCGGCCTCGGGAAGCGCGCGCTCGGCGAGCCGCGCGGACCGCTCCTCGTTCTCGGACCGCTCGGGCAGGTAGACAGCGTCATGGAACCAGGCCGCCAGCCGGACCACGTCCGGATCGCCTGCGTACCGCTCCAGCACGTCGACGCGGTCGAGGACGGCGGCGAGGTGCGTGATCGTGTGGTAGTGCCGCTGCGGCTCCTGCCACCGCGCGAGCAGGTTGTCGGCGTACGGCACGGGGTCGGGACCGCCACCGGGACCCCGGGCACCCTCCAGGGCACGGCTCCAGCGGAAGCGCAGGGCGTCGAGATCGGCCATGCGCTCATTGTCGCCCTTGCCGGGCGGCCGGCCACCGTCAACGGCTGAGGGGAGGGCAGCTTTCAAGGGGAGTCGTCCTCTTCCGCAGTCCTCCCTCCGCGTCCTTCTCGAACAGGAAGGAGTAGCAGCGGTGGACCTGGGAGTGCGAGGAGCCGAACATGACGGCCTCGTCGTATGCCGCGACGAACTGGACGACGGTGGTCAGCGACCGTGTCGACTGTGTGTAGGAGACGAGCGTGCCGTGGTTCTGCCGGGCGAGGCCGCGTGTGCGCGCCTCGCTCGGGTAGCGGGTCCGCGCCTCGTTCGACAGGTCACCCACGTACGACTCGGTCAGCCGGGCCATTCGCTCCAGTGCCGCTTTCTCATGGCGCTCGTTGGCCCGGTCCTGGCGGTGGGCCAGGAACATGAGCGTCCCCGCGATGAGCGCCACCGCGACCAGGGGCGCCATGAGGGCGATCAGGCAGCCGGGAGCCGGTATCCCGTCGCGATCGGATCGCGACCGCGTACCGGGGCCGGAGGGGGAGCCGAGTGGCATGTTCTCGTCCTTCGCCGGAGGTGCGGGAGTCTCCCATGGCGAAGGTCACCGGCGGTGGGTTCTCCGACCCCGTACCCTGATATTGGACTAGACCTGTCCGCTTCAGGGGAAACGAGGGAAGGGCTCCTATGAGCATGCGTGCAGTCCTGGAGGTGATCGCGCTCGATGCCGGGGACGCGGTCGCCGCTCAGGCCGGAGGCGCGGACCGCCTCGAGCTGATCACCGACATCGCGGCCGACGGGCTCACCCCGCCGGTCCGTACCGTCGCGGGGATCCGCGCCGCCGTGGACATTCCGCTGCGGGTGATGCTGCGGCTCGCGGACGGGTTCGGCGTGGGCGGTGCCAGGGGGCTGGACCGGCTGGCGGGGGTCGCGGGCGAGATGCGGGCAGCCGGCGCGGAGGAGTTCGTGCTGGGGTTCCTGGACGAGGAGGGCGGGGTGGACCTGGAGGCCGTCGAGCGGGTGGTCGGCGAGCTGGACGGCTGTCCGTGGACCTTCCACCGGGCGATCGACCGCGCCGCCGACCGGGACGCGCTGCGCAAGCGGCTGGACGGCCTGCCGGGGCTCGACGCGTATCTGACGGCGGGCGCCGCCTCCGGCGTGGACGAGGGGCTGCCCACGCTGATCGCGGAGGCCGCACGCGGCGGCGAGCCCGGCTACGAGCCGCAGATCATGGTCGGCGGCGGACTGCGGCTGGACCATGTGCCCGCTCTGCTCGCCGCCGGGATCGGCGCCTTCCACATCGGCGGTGCGGCCCGCCCCGGCGGCTGGGACGGACCGGTCTGCGTCGAGGCGGTCGCAAAGTGGCGTGCGGTCCTGGACGGGGTGGCGGTCCGGCAGCCCGCGGGCTGAGAGGCGGCGCCCGACCGGGGCGGGGTGGGATCGGGGCGGGTAATTCGTACGCCTGGCCCATTCCGACCGGGCACGATGTCGTTCATGACAGCAACGTCTCCTGACCCCACCGGGCTGCCCTATCACCGTATGGCCCGGTACTCGCCTCACCACCGCTGGTGGCGGCCGCTGCTCGGCACCGTGGTGCTGGTTGTCGGGTCGCTCCTGGCCGCCGGCATCCTCTACGCCCTCACCGACGGGATCGGCTGGGCCGCCGGTTACCCGGAACTGCCGGACGGCGGCGCCGACTTCGGTCCGATTGCGAACACGGGCCTCGACCTGGCGTTCATAGCCCTGGACCTGCCGCTGGTCCTGCTGGTCGTCCTCTGGCTGGGCCGGCGTCCGGCCGGCACGGTGGCCTCCGTCACCGGGCGGCCGCGTTGGCGGTGGCTGGGCTGGTGCGTGCTGGCCGCCGTGCCCCCCATGGTGCTGCTGCCGGTGGTCGCGGGCTTCCTGCCGGGCGACGAGGGTGACGGCGGCGGGTCCGACGTGTGGGTGGGGTGGCAGACGTTCCTCGTCTCCCTGGCCATGCTGGTCGTCCTCGTGCCGTTGCAGTCGGCGGCGGAGGAGTACGTCTTCCGCGGCTGGCTGCTCCAGGCAGCCGGGGCGTATCTCCGGTCCCCGTGGCTGGCGGTGCTGCCGCAGGCGGTGCTCTTCGCGGCCGCGCACGGCTGGGGCACGCCCTGGGGCTTCGCCGACCTTCTGGTCTTCGGCGTGGTGGCGGGGCTGCTGACCATCCGCACGGGCGGGCTCGAGGCGTCCATCGCCCTGCACGCGCTGAACAACCTGCTGGCCTTCGGCTTGTCCGCCGCGTACGTGGACGGGCTGGCGTCCGACGAGACGGCGGCGGACGCCTCCTGGCAACTGGCCCTCGTCGACATGGTCTCGGTGCTGCTCTTCGCCGCGATCGTGCTGCGGCTGGCCCGGCGACGCCGCCCGCAGCACCTGTCCGCCCCGCCCCCCGAGCCGATGTACGCCCCGCCGCAGGGCGCGTACTGGCCGTATGGGCAGGTGCCGGGTGCGTACGGTTCGTACCCGCAGCAGGCGCCGGCCGGGTACGGGCCGTACCCGCAGCAGCCCGGAGCGCCGTGGCCGTACCCGCAGCAGCCGGGTGCGCACGGGGCGTACGCGCCGCCGCCGGGTGCGCCTTGGCCCTACGCGCCGCCGCAGGGCAATCCTGGTCCGTACCCGCCACCGCCCCCGAACGCGACCGTCCCAGGCCCGGCCGCCGCGCCGGGTGCAGCACCGTCCGGCCCTGGTGGGCCCAGGCCTGCGGGGCCCGACGCCGTGCCTTCCGGCGCCGATGGGCCCGGGTCTGCCGCGCCCGGCGCCGAGTCCGGCTCCGCTGCGTCCGGTTCGGCAGCGCCCGGCCCCGCCGTGCCCCGCCCCGCCGTGCCCCGCCCCGCCGTGCCCGGCGACGCGCACAGCCCGGACGGGCGCAGTTCCGCTGCGACCAGCGATGCACTCAGCCCCGAAGGGACGAGCACCGCTGCCTCCGCCCCCGACGACGGGGTTCAGGAAAGCTGAGCCGGCAGCGGGGCCGCGTGGGTGACGATCAGGCCCGAGACCGCTCGGGTCAGGGCCACGTACAGGCGGCGCAGGCCCGTGCGTTCGTCGGGTTCGCCGGTGACGACGGCCTGGGGTTCGTCCAGGACCACGTAGTCGTACTCCAGGCCCTTGGCGAGGGAGGCCGGGACCAGGGTGAGGCGGGTCTCGGCCGTCGTCTCCGTGCCGGGGGCGAGGTACGGCAGGCCGGCCGCCGTCAGAGCTTCGGTCAGCGCCGGGACGCGGGCGTCGGCGGCGATCAGGCCGACCGAGCCCTCGTTGCGCAGCAACTCCTCGCAGGCGCCGACCACGTCGGCGTCCCCGGCGGAAGTGCGGATCTCGAAGAAGCCCGGGTTCTCACGCACCGACGCCACGGGCGCGAGGCCGGGCGCGATGTGCGGCAGCAGCCGGGAGGCGTACGTGATGACGTCCGTCGGCACGCGGAAGCCCGCCGTCAGCTCCTCGATCAGGCCGTCGGGCTTGCCGAGGTGGGCCAGGGCCTCCTCCCAGGTGCGGGTGGCCCACGGCGTGGTGCCCTGGGCCAGGTCGCCGAGGACGGTCGCGGAGCCGGTGGTGCAGCGCCGGCCGACCGCCCGGTACTGCATGGGGGAGAGGTCCTGCGCCTCGTCCAGGACGACATGCCCGAGGGAGTGGGTGCGCTCCACCAGGTCGGCGGCCTCGTCGATCAGTACGGCGTCGGCGGCGGACCACTTGGCCGACTTCACCGACCGTACGGGCCGGGCCCACAGGAGCGTCTTGCGCTCCTCCTCGGTGAGGATCCCGTCCGCGTGCTCCGCGAGGAAGTCCGCGTCGGTCAGCAGCCGCAGCACCAGTTTCGCCGGGTCGACCTGGGGCCAGACGTCCTTGACGGCTGCCTTGACCGCCGCGTTGCGGGCCACCGCGTCCTGCACGCGGTCGTCGGGGGCCTCGCCCGCCCGCTCCATCTGCACCAGCACGGCGTGCGCGATCCGCTGCGGCAGGGCCTCGCGGGCGGCGCCGTAGCGGATGCCGCGGTCCAGCAACTCGCGGACGATGTCCTCCAGTTCGTACGCGGAGACGCGCCAGCGCCGTGAGCCGCGCACCACCACGACCGGTTCGGTGGGCATCGTGACATGGGAGTACAGGGCCCTGCGGAGCACTTGGGCCATCCGGGCGTCGCCCTTGACGATCGCGGTCGCCGCGTCGTCCGCGCCCCGCACCTCCACATGCGCCACGAGATCGTCGACGGTGGCCTGCTGGACGGTCAACTCACCGAGCGCGGGCAGCACTTGCTCGATGTAGTGCAGGAAGGACCGGTTCGGTCCGATCACGAGCGTGCCGGTGCGGGCCAGCCGCTCGCGGTGGGCGTAGAGGAGGTAGGCGACCCGGTGCAGGCCCACGGCGGTCTTTCCCGTGCCGGGGCCGCCCTGGACGCAGACCGTGCCGGACAGCCCGGACCGCACGATCTCGTCCTGCTCGGGCTGGATGGTCGCCACGATGTCGCGCATCGGGCCCACACGGGGACGCTCGATCTCCTGCTGGAGCAGCTTGCTGGTGGTGGCGGCCCCCGACGGCTCGGCCGGGTCGGACAGGTGCTCGTCCTCGTACGCCGTGAGGTCGCCGCCGGTGTAGCCGAAGCGGCGGCGCAGCCCGACGTCCATCGGGTCCTTCTTCGAGGCCCGGTAGAACGGCTGCGAGACCGGTGCGCGCCAGTCGATGACCATGGGGTCGCCCCCGGCGTCGTGCACGTGCCGCCGCCCGATGTGCAGTGTCTGATAAGCGGCCTCCGGCCGCGGGCGTTCCCCTTCGGCGCCCTCCGCCCGGTCCGCGCCCGGACTGTGCAGGTAGTCCAGCCGCCCGAAGAACAGCGGGGTGTCGCTGAGGTCGGCCAGCGCCTTGATGCGCTCGTCGATCTGGCGGGCGAGGACCTCGGCGTTGACCCAGTTCGCGGTGACGTCCCGGATGTCGAGCGACTCCACGTCCTCGCGCATGGCGCGCAGCGCGGCACGGGAGGAGGACAGGTGGGCGCGCTCGCGGGCGAGGGGGTCGCCGGCCGGGTGCGCGGAGTCGGCGGACGTGGGCGCGGACGAGGGCGAGCGGGACAAGGGTGTGCCTCCGGAAGGCCTAAGGGACAGGCGGGTGCGCCGTGCGGCTGTGCCGTGCGCGGCGGGAACTGCCGACCGGTTTCCGTCCGGACGGCGGCGCTCCGTGAGGGAGGCGGGCAAGAGGGCGATTCTAGGTCGTCGGCGCAGGTGGAGGCCAACCGATATTCCGTTACCGCGTGCCGCCGTGTCGTGATCTTCCGGCCCCGCAGGGCCGACTTTGCGCCAACCCAGTGGTCGTGTACACAACTACTGTGTGAATGAGGGTTGTTGGGTGTTGTCGCACCTGGCCCGCCGGGACGTGGGCCGGCAGGTGCTGATCGAGGAATACCTGGACGCCCCCGAGTTCAGCTGGGAAGCGCTCGTCGAGGAGGGCGAGGTGATCTTCGGGGACCACACCCGCAAGGTGACCACCGGACCGCCCGAGTTCGTCGAGCTCCAGCACCAGTTGCCGTACCTCCCCGCCGACCGGGACCGCGTCGACCGGCAGACGGCCGCGCTCGTGGCCGCCGCCGGCATCCGCACCGGCATCGTGCACGACCATCAAGCTCCCGCCCGAGCACTTCTCCTCCGGCGCCGTCGGTGCCGTCATCGCCACCGGCGACACCGCCGCGGCGGTCGAGGGCGCGCTGCTGACGGCGTCGGATGCCATACGGGTGGAGATCGCCTCCCGCTGAGGGATTTCACCTACAGGACGTAGGGGTTGCTGTCCTCCCGGAGAGGTACGCGGGGGCCGGAAGAGCCGGTCCGCGGACCGATGCCGGACTCGGGTCCGCGGATCCACCATGGAGACATGAGCGCAGCAACCATCCACCCCGCTCCCGCCGCTCGCCCGGCCGGCGCCACGGCTGTCCAGGACAGCCCCCGTCATCACGCTCTGGGCGACGCCCTGCACGCTGTCAAGGTGTTCGCGGGCGCCCTGTTCGACGTGGTCGTCCTCGGCGAGTACGGCGAGGAGGCGGGCGTACGCCGCAAGTGAGCAACTAGGGTCGGTTCGTGACAGCACGGAAGGTGACCGCCCGGTCACCCGCGGCACCCGCCCTGGCCCTCCTCGTCGTCTCCTTCGCCGCCCTCGCGGCCCTGTTCGCGGTGCAGCGGGTGCAGATGGCCGACGCGGTGGTCTACCAGGCCGAGGGCGCGGCGGTCGTCCACGGCCACGACCTCTACGGCTTCACGGTCACGCGGGGACGGCTGCCGGCCACGTACCCGCCGTTCGCGGCCCTGCTGTTCGTGCCGACGGTGTGGCTGCCCGCCGCGGCCCTGAAGGCGGCGTTCCTCGCCGGCAACGCGCTTCTGCTCGCCTGGCTCGTCCACCTCTCCGCGCGGCTCGCCGGCCGCCGGGCCGGACTCCCGCTGCTGTGCGCCGCGACGGCGCTCGCCGTCTGGCTCGAACCGGTCTTCCAGACCTTCGTGTACGGGCAGATCAACCTCGCGATCGTCTGCCTGGTCCTGTGCGACCTGACCCGGCCGCCCGGCGCCCGCGGCAAGGGCGTCCTGATCGGCGTCGCGACCGGCATCAAGCTCACCCCGGGCCTGTTCATCGTGTACCTGCTGCTGCGGGGACGGCGGCGCGAGGCGGCCGCGGCCCTGGCCGGGTTCGCCGCGACGGTCGCCGTCGGGGTGCTCGTCCTGCCCGCGGCCGGCGTCGACTACTGGACGCGCCGGGTGTTCGAGACCAGTCGGGTCGGCAAGCCGTGGATCATCGCCAACCAGTCGCTCCAGGGCCTGGCCGCGCGGCTGCTCGGCGAGCCGTCGCCCGGCCTCGCCTGGGTCCTGCCGGCCGTCGCGGTGGCCGCCGCGGGGCTGTGGCTCGCCCGCCGGGTGCGGCGGGAGCGGTGGGGCGTGCTGCTGACCGGCCTGACCGCGCTGCTGGTCTCACCGATCAGCTGGTCCCACCACTGGGTGTGGTGCGTCCCGCTGATCGCCGTGCTCCTGGCCGAGGGCCGCCGCGTCTGGGCGGCGGTCACCGTGGTCGTGTTCACGGCCCGCACCCTGTGGATGGTCCCCAACAAGGGCGTGGAGCTGCACCTGTCCTGGTGGCAGCAGCCCCTGGCCTCGCCCTATCCCCTGCTGGGTCTCGTCCTGCTCGGGGCGGTGGCGCTGGCTTACCGCAGACAGCGGTCCGGCCGGACGGGGACGGGTCAGCCCTCCTCCGCCAGCAGTTCGTCGGCGTCCATGATCCGGTAGGCGTAGCCCTGTTCGGCCAGGAAGCGCTGGCGGTGCGCGGCGAAGTCCTGGTCGATGGTGTCGCGGGCGACCACCGAGTAGAAGTGGGCCTGGTGCCCGTCGGCCTTCGGGCGCAGCACCCGCCCGAGGCGCTGGGCCTCCTCCTGGCGGGAGCCGAAGGTGCCCGAGACCTGGATGGCGACCGTGGCCTCCGGCAGGTCGATGGAGAAGTTCGCCACCTTGGAGACCACCAGCACGCTGATCTCGCCCTCGCGGAAGGCGTCGAAGAGCTTCTCGCGCTGCGCGTTGGACGTCTCGCCCTTGATCACCGGCGCGTTCAGGTGCTCGCCCAGTTCGTCGAGCTGGTCGATGTACTGGCCGATGACCAGGATCTGCTGCCCGGCGAAGCGGCGGACGATCGCCTCCGTGACCTTCCGCTTGGTCGCGGTGGTCGCGCAGAAGCGGTACTTCTCCTCCGTCTCGGCCGTCGCGTACGCCAGCCGCTCGGAGTCGGTCAGGTTGACCCGGACCTCGACGCAGTCGGCGGGCGCGATGTGGCCCTGCGCCTCGATCTCCTTCCAGGGCGCGTCGAACCGCTTGGGGCCGATCAGGGAGAACACGTCCGACTCGCGGCCGTCCTCGCGCACCAGGGTCGCGGTCAGTCCCAGCCGCCGCCGGGCCTGGAGGTCCGCGGTGAACTTGAAGACCGGCGCGGGCAGCAGGTGCACCTCGTCGTAGACGATCAGTCCCCAGTCCCGGGAGTCGAACAGCTCCAGGTGGGGGTAGATCCCCTTCCGCCGGGTCGTCAGCACCTGGTAGGTGGCGATGGTGACCGGGCGGACCTCCTTCCTGGTGCCGCTGTACTCCCCGATCTCGTCCTCGGTCAGCGAGGTCCGCTTCACCAGCTCGTGCTTCCACTGCCGGGCCGAGACGGTGTTCGTGACGAGGATCAGCGTCGTCGACTTCGCCTGCGCCATCGAGCCCGCGCCGACGAGCGTCTTGCCGGCCCCGCAGGGCAGCACGACGACGCCGCTCCCGCCGTGCCAGAAGTTCTCCACGGCCTGCTTCTGGTAGGGCCGCAGCGCCCAGCCGTCCTCGCGCAGCTCGATCGGGTGGGCCTCGCCGTCGACGTATCCGGCGAGGTCCTCGGCGGGCCAGCCCAGCTTCAGCAGGGTCTGCTTGATCTGCCCGCGCTCCGAGGGGTGCACGGCCACGGTGTCCGGGTCGATGCGGGCGCCGACCAGCGGGGCGATCCGCTTGGACTTCAGCACCTCCTCCAGGACCGGCCGGTCGGTGGTGGTCAGGACAAGGCCGTGCGCCGGGTGCTTGCTGAGGGTCAGCCGCCCGTAGCGGTCCATCGTCTCGGCGATGTCGACGAGCAGCGCGTGCGGCACGGGGTAGCGGCTGTACTGCACGAGGGCGTCGACGACCTGCTCGGCGTCGTGCCCGGCGGCGCGCGCGTTCCACAGGCCGAGGGGGGTGACCCGGTAGGTGTGGATGTGCTCGGGCGCCCGCTCCAGCTCGGCGAACGGCGCGATGGCCCGACGGCAGTCGTCGGCCTGCTCGTGGTCGACTTCGAGAAGCAGGGTCTTGTCCGACTGGACGATCAGGGGACCATTCACGCGCAGCGCCCTTTCCATTGGTCAAACGTCCAGTGTGCCCTACTCGTGGCTCCTCGCGCCGCTCCCGCGGTCCGCCGGCTCCGGCCACGGGGCGACGGCGGAACGCAGCCGGCCGGCGCGGTTCTGCCGCGGCGGCACTGGCAGGGGCAGAGCATGCTGATGGAGCCTTTCCAGACCCCCTCCGCCGTTGCCGAGGCCGGGTTCCGGGTGCCCACGGGCCTCGGGGTCACGCTGATGCCTCTGCGGCACCCCTTCGCAGCTAGTGCCGCGACAGGTGACGTTTCCGAGAGGCTGTTGCCGACCGGCCGGTCGGAACCGGGAGGCGCGCGGAGCTTTGTGGCAAGGGAGGGGGAGGTCCGATGAACGCTGGACTGACGGTGGGCGAGCGGATCGTGCTGCTCGCTCTGGACGAGGAGGACGGCCCCCGCGAGCAGCTCCGGGTGGGCTGCGCTGTCACGGCGGCGCCGCTGGCGGAGACGGACCGGTTCAGGCGGAGTCGTCGGCGAGTTCGGCGACCCCGGTCACCCGGTGCAGGGGGTAGGTGCGGACCTCGTCCGCGGTGTGGTCGTACGCGGTCACGAAGCCGCCCTCGACACGGATGGGCGCGATGACGCGCTGGCTCGCCGCGCCCTCGGCGTTGACGTAGCCGATCCACAGGGACTCGCCGGTGAGGACGGCGGCCTGCATGGTGGCGAGGGTCTCGGCGGAGCCGGTGCGCGGCAGCTCCCCGTCCTCCCGCGTGGCCGCGGTCGGCTTGCGCGGGGCCGTGGAGGCCAGGTCGCCCGCCCGGATCGCGCGGATCGCGGCGAACAGCAGCACGGCGTCCGGGGCGGGCGGGCCGTCCGGTACCGGGTCGGGTGCGGTGCGCGGCGGGGTGCGGTGGGAGTGCGCGCGGGTGATCAGCACGTCGCCCGCCGCGGATTCGGCGGCCGGGGCGTAGCCCATCGCGCGCAGGCCCTCCAGGAGCGTGGCCGGATCGGCCTGCGTGGCCAGGACGGTCGGCGCGAGGCGGCGCAGGCCGAGGCCGGCGGACCGCTTGTCGGCGAGGATCTCGTTCAGCAGCGCGTCGTCGTCGCAGCGCACGTACGCGGAGGCCGCGCCGACACGTAGATGGCCGTGCCGGCGGGCCACGTCGTCGATCAGGTACGCCAGCGGCTGCGGCACCGGCGTACGGGAGTGCGCGGCCAGGAAGGCGTGCAGGTCGGAGGCGGTGCGGCCGGCGTCCAGGGCACGGCGTACGGAGGCGGGCGTGAACCGGTAGACGGTCGCCCCGCCCTTGGACTCCACGTCCGCGAGCACCCCCAGCGTCTCGGCCAGCGGCCGCCGCAACGGCCCGGGCGCGACCGCGGTCAGGTCCGCCTGCAGCAGCACGTGATCCAGCGGCTCGGGCAGAAGCGGCGCGAGAACCCGCGCCGCCTCGGCGACGGCAGCGGCCTGCTCGGCGGGGGAGCTGGGAGCGGCGGGGCGGACGGGCGGGACCCGAGCCGGGGCGGGCGCGGGCGGGGACTGGGGCTCGGGCGCCCCGAGGGTTCCCTCCGGCCGGTGGTGCTTGTGGACGGGCAACTTGTCCCCGGGGCTCGCGGGCGCGACCTCGCCCACGGCGGCTCCACGGCCGCCCGCCCTCGCGGCGGCTCCAAGGCCGCCCCCGCCGGTGGCGACTCCCCGGCCTTCCTCACCCGCGTCGGTGGCCGCCTTCGCGCGTGCGGCGGGCCCATGGTCGCCCGCGCCCGCGGTGGTTCCCCGGCCTTCCTCACCCGCGTCGGTGGCCGCCTTCGCGCGTGCGCGGGCTCCGTGACCGCCCGCGCCTGCGGGGGCTCCGCGACCTCCCTCGTCCGCGGTGGTTCCGCCCGTGTCCTCGCCTGCGTCCGTGGCCGCCTTCGCGCGTGCGGCGGGCCCATGGTCGCCCGCACCCGCGGTGGTTCCCCGGCCTTCCTCACCCGCGTCGGTGGCCGCCTTCGCGCGTACGGCGGGCCCGCGGTCGCCCGCACCCGCGGGAGTCCCCCCGGGCGCGGACGCGGGCTCCGGCTCCGCGGGAGCCGGTGCCGACGCGCCGAGCAGTGCGCGGCCGTGGGCGGACAGGGCGCCCCGGCCCGTGATGCCGAGCAGTTCGGCCTCGGACAGCGTCCACCGGGCGAGGCGGCTGCGCAGGTCCTCCTCCTGCCGCGCACCGCGCGGCGGGTGCTCCCAGCGCAACCGGGCCTGCACCGACTCGGCGACCGGCGCGGTGCCCAGCGGCAGCTCCGCGAGCAGCGTGAGCACCCGGTGGCGTACCTCCGGCGCCGCCGAGCGGTCGAGGCCGGGGCCGAGCGCGGACAGCGTCCGGTCCTTGGCGTCCCGTCCGCCGGCCAGCCCCGCGGGCCGCGTGGCCGCCAGCCAGGCCGACGCGAGGTGGGCCCAGCGTTCGGCCACGGGCAGCTCCAGCCACGCGTCGTGGGCCGGGGTCGCCGCGTACCGCTCGTCCGGCTCCCCGTCGGCGGCGACCAGACCGGCCGCGTAGGCGAGTTCGACCCAGAACGCGGCCACCGGTTCGGGCACGTCGAGGGCGACGGCGGTGCGCTTGAGGTCGCGCACGCTCAGTCCGCCCGAGCGCAGCACGCTCGGGCCGCCCTCGTCCCAGTCCCGCAGCAGTTCCTCGACGGTGGCCAGCGCGGTGTACGCCTGCCCGGCCGCCGTGGCGTCCACCATCTGCGGACGGTGGGTCGCGGCCGCCTCCACGGCCGGCGGCACCGGCTCGGGCATGCGGTGGGCGCGGCCTCCGCGCAGGTGCAGCGCCGCCTCGCGGGGCAGGACGACGGTTCCGGGCGCCGTGGGCAGCAGCAGCCCCCGGTCCAGCAGCCGCCGCAGCCGCGGCGCCGGGTCGGGAGTGACCTGGCCGTAGGGCGGCCCCCACACCAGGCGCTCAAGGACCTCCAGGGAGTCCGCCGGCAGCTCGGCGAGCAGCGCGGACATCCGCGCGCGGTCGGTGAACAGGTCGGTGAGCGAGGCGACGGCGGAGACGGAGTCGTGGGTCGACGGCAGCCCGGCGGTCGTCACGATCTCCTGGATGCGCCCCGGCGACATGCCCGCCGTGGCCTCCCGCACCGTCGGTCCGAGCCCGGTCGGGGACGGGTGCTGAGGCGACGGCGCGAGCAGCTCGCGTGCCGTGCGCACCAGACGGAGCCGGTCGTCGTCGCCCCAGACGAGGGCCTGCTCGCGCAGGGTGCCGAGGGCGCGGGGCAGCGCGGCGGCGACGACCGGATCGCGGTCGTCGGAGGCCATCAGGCCGAGCAGTTCGTCGTACGTGGCCGGGTCGCCGGCCACCGCGAGCGCCTGGGCCGTCTGCTGGGCGAACCGGTCGAGCCGCTCCAGGGCGCGGACCACCGAGGCACGGGTCCCGGCGCGTGTGGCGAGCTGCGTGAGGTCGGTCGGGACCGGGGTGATGAGGTCGGGGCGGCTGCGCAGAAGCGCGGCCAGGGAGGCGTCGTCGCGCGCGCGGAGCGCTTCCGCGAGCGAACGCGGGGCCGCCGGTTTCTCATCGCTGCTCATCCGATTCACGGTACCGGGTGAGAGTCGCGCCCGGCCCGGTACCGCGGCACCGGGCACCGCGCGGAAGGCGGTAACGTCGTCCAGCGGGGTCATCGGCCAGCCACCCCGGAGGGGCTTCGTGGGGATCGAGAGCGATCAGGTCGTCTACGAGTATCTGAGTCGCGTCGGCGACGTCGCTCAGCAACGCCAGTTGTCCTCGGCCACCCGGATGCGCCTCGTCGCGGAGTTGCGCAACGAGATCGACCGGCAGCGCGCCAAGGCCGCCGTGGACAGCCCCGCCGCCGTGCGCCGCATCCTCGACGGGCTCGGCAGTCCCGACGACATCGTCGCGGCCGCGGGCGGCACCGGCCGTGGCGGACCGGGGACGGCGGCACCGGCCGTGCCCGCGCAGCGCGAACCGGAGGCGGACCAGGCGCGCCCGAAGGGGCTGCGCAAGGTCGTGCCCCGGCCGCGTCCGCCGCAACCGCAGTCGCGCCCCGCGCCGTCCGACGGCCCGTCACCGCCGCACCTGGCGACCGCCGACGAACTCGGCGGCCCGGCGGGCGCCTCCGAGTGGTGGAGCGTGGGGCGGGGGACCTCGGCGATGGGCGACGAGGTGCCCGGCTTCATGGGCGGGGTGGAGATCCCGGAGCTGCTCAAGCCCCCGCCCGCGAAGGAGCCCGCGCAAGCGGAGCCCGCGCCCGGGGCGGCCGGTGCCACGGAACCGGTGGAGGCCGCCGAGCCGGACGCGCCCGCCGGGCGCCGGCGTCTCGCGCTGCCGCCGTTGCTGACGGGCCGGAGCAATCCGCTGCTGCTGCTCGCGGCCGGACTGCTGGTGGTCGGCGCCGTCCTGGGCAACTGGTACGCGCTGCTGCTCGGCTGGGTCATCGCCTACGCCTCCCGCCGGCTGACCCCTGCGGAGTCCAAGTGGGCCGCCCTCGGCATGCCCGGCCTGGCGCTCGCCGCCTGGGCGGTCTGGCTGTGGGGCCGTACCGACGACCGCTGGGGCACCCCGATCGCCGAGGGCCACATGAACGACGCGGTCGCCCAGACCTGGCCGTGGGTGGTCAGGGCCGCGGCCGTGCTGTCGGCGCTGTTCCTGGTGTGGCGCTCGCAGCGCCGGAAGTAGCCGCGGGAGGCCGGAAGCAGGCGCGGGAGGTAGGTGTACGTCACACGGACCCCGGGTCTCGCGGCCGGGCCCCCTGGGCACAATGGCCCATATGACCTCTCGCCCGCCGACCGTCGGCTTCGACCTCGACATGACCCTCATCGACTCCCGCCCCGGCATCCGCGCCTGCTACCTGGAGCTCTCCGCGCGGACGGGGACGTACATCGACGCCGACCTGGCGGTCACACGGCTCGGTCCGCCGCTCGCGGAGGAGCTGGTCAACTGGTTCCCGGCGGAGCGGGTGGAGGCGGCCGGGGCTCTGTACCGGGAGCTGTACCCGGCCACAGCCGTCTCCGCCACGCCCGCGCTGGCCGGCGCCCGCGAGGCGATCGAGGCCGTGCGGCGGGCCGGCGGGCGGGCGATCGTCGTCACCGCGAAGTACGAACCGAACGCCAAGCTGCACCTGGAGCACCTGGGCATCGAGCCGGACGCGGTGATCGGCGACCTGTGGGCCGAGCAGAAGGCCGAGGCGCTGCGCGAGTACGGCGCCAGGGTGTACGTCGGCGATCACGTCGGGGACGTGCGGGGCGCCCGTGCGGCCGGCGCGCTGTCGGTGGCGGTGGCCACCGGACCGTGCGACGAGGAGGAACTGCGGGCGGCGGGCGCGGACGTCGTGCTCGCGGATCTGACCGGGTTCCCGGCCTGGCTCTCGGCCGACGGCGCGCTGTTCAGCCGCTAACGGGAGTCGCCGCGCGCCTGACGGCGGCCGGCCGCGATCGACCGGAGCACGCCCGCGCCGGCGATCAGGAAGCCGACGGCCATGAGCATGCTCAGTCCGAACATGTAGGTCGGGAAGGGCTTCGCGCCGAGGAACAGCGGCGCCAGCGTCACCGCGGTGGCCACCGCGCCGACGAAGAAGACGACGGCACCTGCACGGACCAGCCGGTCACCGGCCGTGGGTTCGGAATGGGTTCGGGTCTGGTCACGCACCCCACCAGGATAGGTCCTCACCGCGAAGCGGCCGCGGCCGCGGGGCGTCCGCCGTCCGGTGCGCGCGCTGTCCGGGTGTCGTCACTCTGCGCGAATTCGGGTTGCCGCGGACGCCCCCTCATGTGCTGAGATATCCCCTGCCTCCCTCACCCGGGAGCGGGCGCACCCACGCCGATCGGCCAGGTTCGGCCGACTGGAGTGGGCGGGCTCGACGGCGGGTAAAGAGCTGGGGAGGCTACGGGACAACGGCAGGCACGAGCGAGCGCTAGATAGCCTGACCTGCGGCAACAGTGGTTCGGCTGACCGGTGAGATGGGGTGCGTGCTTTGCCTACCGGCAAGGTCAAATGGTTCAACGCTGAGAAGGGCTTCGGCTTCCTCTCCCGCGACGACGGCGGCGACGTGTTCGTCCATTCCTCGGTGCTCCCGGCCGGAGTGGACACGCTCAAGCCGGGGCAGCGGGTGGAGTTCGGAGTGGTCGCCGGTCAGCGCGGTGACCAGGCCCTCTCCGTGACGCTCCTGGATCCGACCCCCTCGGTCGCCGCCGCCCAGCGCAAGAAGCCGGACGAGCTGGCGTCCATCGTGCAGGACCTGACCACCCTCCTGGAGGGGGTCGCACAGACCCTGGAACGCGGCCGCTACCCCGAGAAGTCGTCCGGCAAGAACGTCGCCGGACTGCTGCGCGCGGTCGCCGACCAGCTGGACGTATGAACCGACAGGGCCGACAGGGCTGAGGCCTAGGGAAAAGCGAGCGCGTCCGGGCCGAGGGGCGGTACGAGCCCCTCGGCCGCCGCACGTGTGAGCAGCCCGCGGACCGCCGCGTAGCCGTCCTCGCCGAGGCCGGCGGTGAACTCGTTGACGTACAGCCCGATGTGCTGGTCGGCGACGGCCGGGTCCATCTCCTGGGCGTGCTCCATGACGTACGGCCGGGAGGCCTCCGGGTCGTCCCAGGCGGCGCGCACCGACGCGCGGATCGAGTCGGCGAGCCGCGTCAGCGTCCGCTCGCCCAGCGACCGCCGGGCGATGATCGCGCCGAGCGGGATCGGCAGCCCGGTGGTGTGCTCCCAGTGCTCGCCCATGTCGGCGAGCTTGTGCAGGCCGTAGTTGCCGTAGGTGAAACGCGCCTCGTGGATCACCAGACCGGCGTCGACCTTCCCGTCCCGCACGGCCGGCATGATCTCGTGGAACGGCATGACCACGATATCGCCCACCCCTCCGGGGACGACATCCGCGGCCCACAGGCGGAACAGCAGGTAGGCCGTCGACTTCTCGCTCGGCACCGCGACCGTGCGGCCCGTGAGGTCGGCGTCGGGCTCCTTCGTGAGCACCAGGGGTCCGCAGCCCCGGCCCAGCGCGCCGCCGCACGGCAGCAGCGCGTACTCGCCGAGGACGTACGGCAGCACGGCGTAGGACACCTTCAGCACGTCCAGCTCGCCGCGCTCGGCCATGCCGTTGGTGACGTCGATGTCCGCGAAGGTGACGTCGAGCGCGGGCGCGCCGGGGACGCGGCCGTGGGCGAGCGCGTCGAAGACGAACGTGTCGTTGGGGCAGGGGGAGTAGGCGATCCGCAGTCGGCTGCTGTCAGGGCTCATGTGGGTTCCAACTCGTGAGGACGGGCGCCAGCTTCCCGAAGCCCTCGGTCAGGGCGGTCAGGGCGTCGCCGATGCGCCAGGCGGCGCGGTCGCGCGGGCCGACGGGGTTGGAGACCGCGCGCACCTCCAGCACCGGGACGCGGTGCGCGGCGGCCGCCTCGGCGACTCCGAACCCCTCCATGGCCTCGGCCAGAGCGCCGGGGTGGCGGGCGCGCAGGGCGTCGGCGCGCGCGGCGGTGCCGGTCACCGTGGAGACGGTCAGCACCGTGCCGGTACGGGCCGAGGCGGCGGCCGCCATCGCCCGTACGAGCGCTTCGGGCGGACGGTGGGTGACGGTGCCGAAGCCGAGTTCGGTCACCGGCAGGAATCCCTCGCCGGTATCGGCGCCCAGGTCGGCGGCGGTGATCTCGTCGGCGACGACGAGCGAGCCGACCGGCGCGCCGGGCGCGAAGCCGCCGGCGATACCGGCCGAGACGACGAGGTCGTAGGCGGCGCCGCCGAGCGCGGCGGCGGTCAGGACGGAGGCGGTGGTCGCGGCGGCGAGGGCGGGGCCGACACCGGCGGCGATCACGTCGACGGCGGGCGGCCCGGGAACCCGGCGGAGGCTCGCTCCGGGCAGCGCCGGCAGCGGCTCCTCACGCACGGGCCCGGCGAACGCCCGTGCCACCGCGTCCCGTTCGACAGGGACGGCGGTGGCGACGAGGACGCGTGGCGAGGACGTGGTCAGGAATCCTTCTTCAGCTTGAAGGACCACAGACCTCGCACGTCCTTCTCGCCCTCCTTGATGGACACCAGCGTCGAGTTGCCGCTGGCGCCGTACTGGGCGTTGAAGAAGACGCTGCCCGGGATGGTGCGGTAGGTCTTGGTGCTGGAGTCGGTCAGCGGCTGACCGTTCATCAGGATGGTCCAGCCCGTGTCCGCGATCTTCGGGTCGACGCCGAAGCGGACGGTCTCGTCCGGGTCGACCTTGATCGTCTTGATGTCCTTGGACTTGAGGCACTTGGCCAGGTCGGCGGTCTTGAGCGCGTTGCCGTCGTTGTAGCAGTTGGCTTCCGAGCTCACCGAGGAGCTGCCGACGGTGAGCGTGGCCAGCGGGGTCGGCTTGGAACAGGCCGACAGCGCGAGCAGTCCGGCGGAAACGGCGCCGGCAGCGGCGACGGCGCGGCGGCGTCGCACGGCGGAATGCAGCGTGGTCATGGCGGAAGGCTATCGGGCGCGTCCGGCCGCCCGCCCACGCGGGGGTACGACGTGCCGTACGGCCCGCTGCGGCGCCTCATGCCACCCGGGGCCGCGTGGTGCCCCCGTGCCGGGCGGAGGCGAGCAGGCCGCGGACGGTGGGCAGCCAGCCGGCGGCCACGAGCCCGGCGCCCACCGACAGGCCCAGCACGCCGTTGAGCGGCAGCACGATGCCGATCGCGCCGCCGAGCACCCAGGCCACCTGGAGCAGGGTCTCGGAGCGGGCGAACGCCGAGGTCCGCACCGGTTCGGGCACGTCCCGCTGGATCAGCGCGTCCAGGGACAGCTTGGCCAGCGCCTGCCCGAAGCCGGCGATCGCGGCCAGGCAGGCCACCAGGAACGCGCCGAAGAAGACCGCGGCCGTGACCGCCGCGCCCAGGACGATGGCGACGACGGTCACGATGATGATCTCGGGCGCGCGCGATCTCAGCCAGGCCCCGACCGCCGTGCCCAGCGCGTTGCCCGCGCCCGCCGCGACGCCCACGATGCCCAGCGAGACCGCCGCGCTCTCGCCGGTCAGCGGGTGCTCACGGAGCAGGAACGCCAGGAAGAAGATCAGGAATCCGGACAGGCAGCGCAGGGCGGCGTTCGCGGCGAGGGCGTGGGTGACGGCCGTGCCTACGGTGCGCAGGCCGGGGCGCTTGAGCGGCTTGCGGCGGGGGCCGCGCAGATGCTGCTCGTCGGCGGCGAGCAGCGCCCGGTCCTCGCCCTTGGCCGAGTCGACCTTCGGCGGCAGGGCGAAGGACAGGAACGTTCCCGCGACGAAGATGACGAAGGCGCCGTAGAGCGGCCAGCGCGCGTCGAGGGTCTGGAGGCCGGCGCCGATGGGGGCGGCCAGGCCGGTGGCGAGCAGCCCGCCGAGGGTGACCCGTGAGTTCGCCTTGACCAGGGAGAAGCGGGGTGGCAGCAGCCGGGGTACGACGGCGCTCCTGACCACGCCGTACGCCTTCGAGGCGACCAGCACGCCGAGCGCGGCCGGGTACAGCTCCAGGCTGCCGCTGGCGGCGGCGCCCGCGATGATCAGCGCGAGCAGCGCGCGGGCCAGCATCGCGGCGGCCATCGCGGCGCGGCGGCCGTGCGGGAGGCGGTCGAGGAGGGGGCCGATCACGGGGGCGAGGACCGTGAAGGGCGCCATGGTGATGGCGAGGTACAGCGCGACCCGGCCGCGGGCCTCGTCGGTGGGCACGGAGAAGAAGACGGTGGAGGCGAGCGCCACGGTGATCATGACGTCTCCGGCGCCGTTCACCGCGTGCAGCTCGATCAGGCGGCCGAGCCCGGACTCGCCGGCGCCATGGGCGTTGGTCGCCCTGCGGATGCCGCGGACCGCTCCGGTCACGGGCAGGTGCAGGGCACGCCCGACCGCGCGGACGGACCCGCCGAACCGGCCCGAACCGCTGCCCCGGCTGCTCCCCTTGACCCCCTTGTCCCCACCGACGCCGGTGGTTCCCGGGGGCGTCCTTGCGGCTGCCACTCCGTCATACTGCCCCGGAACCGGCACGGGTAGCGCCATGGCGGCCCGGATGCGACCAACCAGACACCCCGAACCCACCCACCCGGCCCCGACCCGCAGCACCGCGCCGGGGCCCGCGGGCGCCCGTCCGCCCGGCTGCGCTGCCGAGCGGGGCTCGTCCCCGCCGGCCCCCGATCCGCCCACGCGCACGGCACCGGCCCGTCCCGCGCCCGGCGGGGCCGCCCCGCCGCGTTGTGACGGCGATCGAGGTCCGCCCTCACCGCCTCCGATCCGCCCACCAGCCCGGCCCTGGCCCACCGCGCTGCGCTCCGGCCGGTGGGCGGCCGCCCCCCGGCCGCGCTGCCGAGCGGGGCTTGCTCCCACCGGCCCCGGATCTGCCCACGCGCAGGGCACCGGCCCACCGCAACGCGCCCCGGCCGGTGGCGCCCGCCGCCCCGGCCGCGTTGCCGAGCGGGGCCCGCCCCCACCGCCCCGGCCCGCCCACGCGCACGGCGTCGGCCCGTCCCGCGCCCGGCGGGGCCGCGCTGCCGCGCTCGTCACGGCGCGGCGGGCCTGCCCGTCCCGGTTCGCCGTCGCCGTGACCGCTTGCCCGGTCATGGGTCCCGGAGGTCCGGGGCCCCGAGGCCTGCCGCGCACGCGGTTGTGGCGATCCGGCCGCTCCGGCGGCTCCGCCCGCCGGTTGCCGGGGCGGCCGCGCGTCCGGTGGCCCGGGGGAATGGGTTCGGGCGCCGGCCGGGTGGCGTGCCGGGGGCCCGGTGCGGGTGGGACTCGCGGACTTGGAGGCAGGTTCTCGGTGGGGTCGGTGGGGGCTGACGGCGGAGGGAAAGTTTGGGCGGGGCGTCGTGAAGCCAACGTCGGTGTAGGCCGAGCGGCGACGAGAAGGTAGCGTGCGTAGCGCGCCGTGGCGAACGTTCTCGACCGCGCGCCTTACGGGCATACCGCAGAATGGATGACGTAGGTGCGCCCGAGCGCGATCGGGCGTGGACGTCGACGCGGTCCCAGGGTCCGCTCCGTCCGCCCCGCCGCCTTCAGGCCGGCGCACCCGAAAGACGGCGTAGGAGAGAAGCGATACCTGTGAGCGCAGCGACCACGCGAAGCCGCACCCCCGACCGCCTGTGCGCCGAGGCAGTCGACCTCGCCCGGGCCGCAGCCGAGGAGGCGGCCGCGCCCGGTGTCGTCGGCGAGCACGCGGGAGTGCTCTCCGAGGGCGACCGGGTCGTCACGCACTTCTTCGAGTGCAAGGAGTTCGGCTACCGCGGCTGGCGCTGGGCCGTCACCGTGGCCCGCGCCTCACGCGCCAAGATCGTCACCCTGGACGAGGTCGTCCTGCTGCCCGGCCCCGACGCGCTGCTCGCGCCCGAGTGGGTGCCGTGGAGCGAGCGCCTGCGCCCGGGCGACATGGGCCCCGGCGATCTGCTGCCCACCGACGCCGAGGACCTCCGTCTGGAACCCGGCTACTCCGGCGAGGACGAGCCCGCGCCGAACGCCGCCGTCTCCGAGGAGATCGCGGACCTGGCGGAGGCGGAGGACGCCGACGTCACGGCGGGTCCGCCGAGGAACCTGCCCACCGCCCCGTCCCGCGGTTCGATCCCCGCGGTCGCCGAGGAACTCGGCATGCGCCGCGCCCGGGTCCTGTCCCGCTACGGCCTGCACGTCGCCGCCGACCGCTGGGAGGAGGGCTTCGGCGCGAAGACCCCCATGGCCCAGGCGGCCCCGGCGGCCTGCGTGAGCTGCGGCTTCCTGGTGCCGATCGGCGGTTCGCTGGGTCAGGCCTTCGGCGTGTGCGCCAACGAGTTCTCCCCGGCCGACGGCCGCGTGGTCTCCCTGACGTACGGCTGCGGCGGGCACTCCGAGGCCGCGGTGATGCCCAGGCCGCCGCAGCCGGCCCCGCCGGTGATCGACGAGACGCGCGTGGACCCCTTCCCGCTGCGTCCGGCTCAGGACTCCGGCTCCGTGCCGGTGACCGGGGACGACGAGACCGCCGAGCTGGGGCACTCCTAGGACAGCCCGCCCCGCGACCGGCCCGGACCGGTCCGTCCGTCCGTCCGCCGGGCGAATGGCCTCTCCCACGCGCGGTACCTTCGTCGTCACGCCGATGAGGAGAGTGAACGTGAGCATGTTGGTGCAGCCGTCCGCCGGAGGCGATCCGTTCGGGACCGCGCGCCTGCGCCGCGGCGTGCTGGACGCCTGGGCCACCAGCCCGGCCCGGTTCCGCGAGGACGCCAACGCGGAGGAGGACCTCGTCCTCGGCGGCTACCGCGACCGGCTCGTCGTCGAGCTGGCGCAGAACGCGGCCGACGCCGCCGCCCGCGCGGGCGTGCCCGGCCGGCTGCGGCTCACCCTGCGCGACGACGTGCTGCTCGCCGCCAACACCGGCGCCCCGCTCGACGCGGCCGGCGTGGAGTCGCTGGCCACGCTCCGGGCCTCCGCCAAGCGCGACGACTCCCGCGACCGCGCCGTCGGCCGCTTCGGCGTCGGCTTCGCCGCCGTCCTCGCCGTCACCGACGAGCCCGCCGTCGTCGGCCGGCACGGCGGTGTCCGGTGGTCGCTGGCCGAGGCCCGCGCGCTCGCGGAGGAGACCGCACGGCACAGCCCCGGGCTCGGCGACGAGATCCGCCGCCGCGAAGGACATGTACCGCTGCTGCGGCTGCCGTTCGCCGCCGAGGGCACCGCGCCCGACCCCTACGACACGGTCGTCATCCTGCGCCTGCGCGACGCGGCCGCCGCCGACCTCGCCGAACGCCTCCTGCACGCCGTCGACGACGCCCTGCTCCTCGCCCTGCCCGGGCTCGAGGAGGTCGTGGTCGAGATCGGCGACGCCGCACCGCGCACCCTGAGCCGCCGCACCGAGGGCGCCCTGACGGTCGTGGAGGACACCCTCGAGGGCACCACCCGCTGGCGTACGGCCGGCGCGCACGGCCCGCTCACCCCGGACCTCCTCGCCGACCGCCCGGTGGAGGAGCGCCTGCGCCCGCACTGGTCGGTCACCTGGGCCGTCCCCGTGGACGCCGACGGCACCCCGGCCCGCCCCCGCACCAGCCCCGTCGTCCACGCCCCGACCCCCAGCGACGAACCCCTCGGCGTGCCGGCCCTGCTCATCGCCTCGTTCCCGCTGGACAGCACCCGCCGCCACACCGCGCCCGGCCCGCTCACCGACTTCCTCGTGCAGCGCGCGGCCGACGCCTACGCCGAACTCCTCGCCGCCTGGCGGCCGGTGACCGAGGGCGTCATCGACCTCGTGCCGGGGCCCCTCGGCAAGGGCGAACTGGACGGCGCGCTGCGGCAGGCCGTCCTCGACCGGCTGCCGCGCACCTCCTTCCTGCCGCCCGCGGCCGTACCCGGGGAACAGGACTCCGACCTGCCCGAATCCCTCCGCCCCCGGGACGCCGAGGTGGTCGAGGGCGCGGGCGCCGCCACCGTGCGCGTCCTCGCCGAGGTGCTGCCCACGCTGCTGCCCGCCGGACTCGAACGGCGTGTGGAGCTGCGCACGCTGGGCGTGGCCCGTCTGCCGCTGACCGACGCCGTCGACCGGCTGGCCGGCCTGGAGAAGGAGCCGGACTGGTGGCGGCGGCTGTACGAGAGCCTCGCGGGCGTCGACCCCGACCGGCTCTCCGGGCTGCCCGTGCCGCTGGCCGACGGCCGTACGACCATCGGGCCCCGGCAGGTCCTGCTGCCCGTCGCAGGCGACGCCCTCAGCGACCCGGAGGTGCTCGCCCGGCTCGGTCTGAAGGTCGCCCACCCGGACGCCGTCCATCCCCTCCTGGAGAAGCTCGGCGCCCTGCCCGCGACGCCGCGTGCCGTGCTCACCACCCCGCAGGTGCGGGCCGCCGTCGCCGCCTCCCTCGACGAGGACACCGGCGGATGGGACGAGGACACCCCGGACGCCGAGGAACTCGCCGACACCGTCCTCGCGTTGGTCCGGGACGCCGCACTCGAACCCGGCGACGAGCCCTGGCTGGGCGCGCTCGCCCTGCCCGACGAGGACGGCGAACTCGCCCCGGCCGGCGAACTCGTCCTGCCCGGAGGCCCGTTCGCCCGCCTCATGCGCGAGGGCGAACTCCCCGCCGTGGATGCCGAGCTGGCCGGAAGGTGGGGTGAGCAGCCGCTCGCCGCGTGCGGTGTGCTGGCGAACTTCGCGCTGGTGCGGGCCACGGACGTCGTCCTCGACCCGGACGAACTCGACCCGCGCGAAGGGGACTTCCCCGAGCCGGACGACCCCGGGCTACTCGACGCGGTCGACGTGTGGTGCGAGGACCTGCTCGACCGGTTCCCGGACACCCCCGTGCCGCCGGTCGCCACCGAGATCGTCGCCGTGCGCGACCTGGACCTCGTCGACGACGAGCAGTGGCCCCGGGCGCTCGCGCTGCTGGCCCGGCCGCCGCTGCGGGACGCGCTCACCCAGCCGGTGCGGATCCTGCTGCCCGACGGCACCCACGAGATCGTCCGGCCGTACACCGCGTGGTGGCTGCGCGGGCACCCGGTGCTCGGCGGGCGCCGCCCGGCCGGTCTGCGCGCCGCCGGCTCCGACCCGCTGCTGCGCGGACTGTACGAGGAGGCCGACGCCGCCGGCTTCGACGACGAGCAGGTGCTGCGCGCGCTCGGCGTGCGCACCAGCGTCGCCGCGCTGCTCGAGGAGCCGGGCGGCGCCGCGGAGTTGCTGGAACGGCTCGCCGACCCCGAGCGCCCCGTGACCTCCGCCCAACTGCACGCCCTGTACGGGGCGCTGGCCGAACTCGATCCGGAACAGGTGACGCTGCCGGACGAGGTGCGGGCCGTGGTCGACGGCCGGGTGGAGGTCGTGGACGCCGCCGACGCCGTGGTGTGCGACTCGCCGGACCTGCTGCCGTTCACCGAGGGCGTCCCGCTGCTGCCCGTACGGCCCGCGCTGGCCGCCGAGCTGGCCGAGCTGTTCCAGGTGCGGCGGCTGAGCGAGTCCGTCACCGGCGAGGTCGGCTCCGAGGGCACCGAGCACGACGTACCGGAGCCGGTACGGGTCCTGCTCGGAGCGCGCACCCCCCGCACCTACGTCGAGCACGAGGAACTGGTCGTCGACGGCACCGAGCTGGACTGGCGTCTCACCTCCGACGGCGTCCTGCACGCGGCCACCCTGGAGGGCGTGGCCGCCGGCCTCGCCTGGGCGTCGGGCCAGTGGCCGCGCCGGTTCGAGGTCGCGGCGCTCCTTGAGGACCCGTCCCGGACGGGGGAACTGGCACGGGACCGCTGGTTCGACTGAATCTGTATACCGAATAGTCGCCATCTCGCGGCGTGCTGGATCCGAGCGCCTCAAGGGTGGCCGACGCGCGATCGCCGCGCACGGCGAGCTGTCTTGGTGCGAGTCCGATGTACGGCCTTCCGGTATACCATTCTGGAATGGCTGATCTGACTCTGACCAATGTCCGTCCCTGGGGCATGGCGGCCGTCGACATCGTCGTCTCCGACGGGAAGATCCGCGACCTGGTGCCCGCCGGTGCCGCGGGCGAGCCCGGTGAGCGCGTGGACGGCGGCGGACTGCTCGCCCTGCCCGGCTTCATCAACGCGCACGCCCACGTGGACAAGAGCTGGTGGGGCCGCCCGTGGGTGTCCTACGGCGGCGAGCCCACCACCGCGGGACGCATCGCGCACGAACGAGCCGAGCGGGACGCGCTCGGCATCCCCAGCGCGGGCAACAGCCTCACGGTGCTGAGGGAGTTCCTGCGGCACGGCGTCACCGCGGTGCGCAGCCACGTCGACGTCGACCTCGGAGTCGGCCTGCGCGGGATCGACGCCGTCCGCGAGGCGGCGGAGGTGCTCGGCGGCGCGATCGAGGTGGAGATCGTCGCGTTCCCGCAGGACGGGGTGGTCCGCAGGCCCGGCGTCCTCGACCTGCTGGACCGGGCGGCGGCGAACGGTGCGGGCAGCATCGGCGGACTCGACCCGGCGGCGATCGACCGCGACCCGGTGAAGCAGCTCGACGGGCTGTTCGAGATCGCCGAGCGGCGCGGGGTCGGCATCGACATCCACCTGCACGACGGGGGAGAGCTGGGCGCCTTCCAGTTCGAGCTCATCGCCGACCGCACCCGCCGCGCCGGGCTGCGGGGGAAGGTCAACGTCTCCCACGGCTTCGCCCTCGGGGAGGTGCCCGCGGGCCGGCAGGCCGACCTGCTCGACGAGCTGGCCGAGGCCGGAGTCTCCTGGTCGACGGTCGCGCCGGTGCGCACGGCGCCGCTGCCCTGGCGCGGGATGCGGGACCGGGGGATGCCGGTGGGTCTGGGCACCGACGGGATCCGCGACCTGTGGTCCCCGTTCGGCGACGGCGACCTGCTGCGCGTGGCCCTGGACTTCGCGCGGCTCCACGGCCTGCGGACCGACGAGGACCTCGGCTACGCGGTGGAGCTCGCCACCACCCGAGCCGCGGGCTTCGTGCACCGGGGCGTCCACGATCTCGCCGCGGGCGCGCCCGCGGACATCGTGCTGGTCGACGCCGAGAACGTGCAGGACGCCCTGATGCGGTCCCCTCAGCGCGAACTTGTGATGTCCGGCGGACGAGTGGTGGCCCGCAACGGCGAGCTACTGGTCTAGGGCGGCGCGCGACCTGTCGCCGGCACCCGATGGCGGAACTGTTCCCGCCGGTATTTCCCCGAGGTCGGATGCCGACCGGCCACCGGTCTTCACGTTTCCTCCGTGCACCCGTCATCAGTCGTACAACCTTTCACTTCCGCCCCCGGTCATGTCAGTGGAGTCAGCAGGCTCCTCAGACATGGACCGGGCGCGCATGGTGTCGAGCCGCGGCGGCCCGGCCTCCTGAACGTGGGGACAACACATGCGCATTCGTGCCTCTGCCGCCGTCGTGACCGGCGTACTGGCCCTGTCCGCCCTCGCCGTCCCGGCCGCGCAGGCCGACGGCGGGTTCGGCGACGTCAAGATCACCAAGGTCGTCGTCGACGGCGACAACAAGGTGGCCATCTCGACGTCCGGGCTGAAGACGATCAAGGTCAGCGTCACGGCGACGGACAACTCGGGCATCAAGCGGGCCGACTCGTTCACGCTGCAGGGCCCCGGCTTCGGATTCGCCACGAGTAGCAAGCCGACCTGCACCGTCGTCAACGCCACCACCTCGACCTGCACCGGCTCGGTCAAGGTCGACCCGAAGGTCGACTACCTCAGCAACAAGAACGCCGGCCGCTGGTACGTCGACGCGTGGATCGACGCCAACGACGGGGACTACATCTGGAAGGAGAAGGCCGGCTCCTTCCTCTTCCAGCGCGCCGCCAAGCTCACGGTTGACGCGGCGCCGGAGCCGGTGAAGAAAGGCAAGACCATAACGGTCACGGGCGCGCTCACCCGGGCCAACTGGGAGACGCTGAAGTACGGCGGCTACGCCTCCCAGCCGGTGAAGCTCCAGTTCCGCAAGAAGGGCTCCAGCACCTACAAGACGCTGAAGTCCGTCAAGACGGACTCCAAGGGCAGGCTGAAGACCACGACCAAGGCCACGGCCGACGGCTACTTCCGCTACTCGTTCGCGGGGAACTCGGCCACCTCGGCGGTCGATGCCAAGGCCGACTTCGTCGACGTCAAGTAGGCGGCACTGCTCTGTCCCGGGCGGCGGTCGGTCGCGCCACCGCCCGGGCGGACACAAGAAATCCAGATCTCCGTGCAACCTTCTTCACGGATCAGCGATCTGATCATGTGAGTCAGACAGACTCCACGATCATTGGGCCCCGCGCCGAAGCCGAACCGTCAGGGACGACCGGCGCCGGCCCCATTCTCCACCTGGGGAAACGTATGCGTATACGAGCCACTGTGGCAGCCGTGTCCGGCGCCCTGGCCCTCTCCGCCCTCGCCGTGCCCGCAGCGCACGCCGACGAGGTGGAAGGAGACACCAAGATCTCCAATGTCGTCGTGAACGGCGGCAAGCCGGTCGTCGTCACCGCCACGGGCGCCAAGAAGGTCACCGTCACCTTCACCGCCACGGACGACTCCGGCATCGACTTCGCGCAGGCGGTCCTGTACCACGGTGCGAGCGTCGCGAAGTCCGACAGCGGCGCGGTGGCCAACAGCAGCGACGGCAGCGCCAAGTGCACCAAGGTCAACGCCACGACGTTCAACTGCACGTCCACCTTCACCCTGAAGCCGATGGACAACCTCATCAACTCCGTCGCCGGCACCTGGAAGGTGTGGGCGATCGCCGCCGCCAAGGACGGCGACTACGTGATGAAGGAAAACGCCAAGAGCTTCAAGGTCCAGCGTCTCTCCAAGCTGACCGCCGACGCCGCGCCGGAGCCGGTGAAGAAGGGCAAGACCCTGACCGTCACCGGCAAGCTGACCCGGGCCAACTGGGAGAGCGGCAAGTACGCGGGCTACACCGCCCAGTCGGTGAAGCTGCAGTTCCGCAAGAAGGGCTCCAGCACCTATACGACGCTGAAGACGGTCAAGACGGACTCCAAGGGGAACCTGAAGACCACGACCAAGGCCACGGTCGACGGCTACTACCGCTACTCCTTCGCGGGCAGCTCGACCACCCCGGCGGTCAACGCCGCGGGTGACTTCGTCGACGTGAAGTAAGCCACCCGGCGTCCCGTCTAGACGGGAAAGCGGCGGCCGGTCCACTTCCACAGGAACTCCAGGACGGCCGCCGCCACCACCGCGATGCCCACCGCGAGCCACGGCATCGTCGTGCCCTCCAGCTTCAGTGCGAAGAAGTCCTGGAACGCGGGCACCGCCAGGACGACGAGGAACGCCAGGCCCATCGAGGCCACCAGGGTGATCCGCCACCAGGTGCAGGGGCGGGCGACGATCGCCAGGACCCACATCGAGACCAGGAACAGCGTCAGCGTGGCCGCGCTGGTCTCCGCGTCCAGGGCGCCCGGCCCCGTGTAGTGGTGGCGGGCGACCAGATACGTCACGAAGGTCGCCACGGCGGCCACCGTCCCGCCGGGCACCGCGTAGCGCATGACCCGCCGTACGAAGTGGGGCCGGGCCCGTTCCGTGTTCGGCGCGAGGGCCAGGAAGAAGGCCGGCACACCGATGGTGAGCGTGGACAGCAGGGTCAGATGCCGGGGCAGGAAGGGATACTCCACCTGCGAGCAGACCACCAGCACCGCCAGCAGCACCGAGTAGACCGTCTTCACCAGGAACAGGGTCGCGACCCGGGTGATGTTGCCGATCACCCGACGCCCCTCCGCGACCACGGACGGCAGGACGGCGAAGCTGTTGTTCAGCAGCACGATCTGCGCGACCGCCCGGGTGGCCTCCGAGCCCGAGCCCATCGCCACGCCGATGTCCGCGTCCTTCAGCGCCAGCACGTCGTTCACCCCGTCGCCGGTCATCGCGACCGTGCGCCCGCGTGACTGGAGGGCGCCCACCATGTCCCGCTTCTGCTGCGGGGTGACCCGCCCGAACACCGTGCCCCCGTCCACCACCGGGGCCATCTCGTCCCGCCCGGCGGGCAGCCGGCGGGCGTCGACGGCGGTCCCGTCGAGGCCGACCTTCGCGGCGACCGCGCCTACGGACACCGCGTTGTCGCCGGAGATGACCTTGGCGCTGACGTCCTGCTCGGCGAAGTAGCGCAGCGTCTCGGCGGCGTCGGGCCGCAGCCGCTGCTCCAGCACGACCAGCGCGGCCGGCCGCACGGTCCGGGCCACCTCCGGGTCGTCCAGGTCGCGTGCGGCACGGGCGAGCAGCAGCACGCGCAGGCCCTGTTCGTTCAGCCGCCCGGTCTCGGCTAGGGCGGGGGCCTCGGCCGGCAGCAGCACGTCCGGGGCGCCCAGCAACCACGTACTGGACTCGCCGTCGCCCTCGCTGAAGCTGGCGCCGCTGTACTTGCGGGCGGAGGAGAAGGGCAGCGACTCCACGCAGCGCCACTCCTCGCTGTCCGGGCAGGCGGCGATGATCGCCTGGAGGGAGGCGTTGGGGCGCGGGTCGGACTCGCCGAGCGCGCCGAGCACCTTGCGCACGTACGACTCGTCGTAGCCGTCGAGCGACCTCAGCTCGGTGACGTCCATGCCGCCCTCGGTGAGGGTGCCGGTCTTGTCCAGGCAGACGGTGTCGACGCGGGCGAGGCCCTCGATGGCGGGCAGTTCCTGCACCAGGCACTGCTTGCGGCCCAGCCGGATCACACCGATGGCGAAGGCGACGGAGGTGAGCAGGACCAGGCCCTCGGGGACCATGGGGACGATCCCGCCGATGGTGCGGGCGACGGACTCGCGCAGGTCGTTGTTCTTCACCACGAGCTGGCTGATGACCAGGCCGACCGCGGTCGGGACCATCATCCACGTCACGTACTTGAGGATGGTGGAGATGCCGGTGCGCAGCTCGGAGTGGACGAGCGTGAAACGGGAGGCCTCCTCGGCGAGCTGGGCGGCGTAGGCGCCGCGGCCGACCCTGGTCGCCTGGAAGGCGCCGCCGCCGGCGACGACGAAGCTGCCGGACATCACACGGTCGCCGGGCCGTTTGACGACGGGGTCGGCCTCGCCGGTGAGCAGCGACTCGTCGATCTCCAGACCGTCGGTCTCGACACAGGTCCCGTCGACGACGACCTTGTCGCCGGGACCGATCTCGATGAGGTCGCCGCGGACGATCTCGGGGGTGGCGATCTCGACGGCGGTGTCGTCGCGGCGCACCGTGGGGCGGGCCTCGCCTATGACGGCGAGCGAGTCGAGGGTCTTCTTCGCCCGCCACTCCTGGAGGATCCCGATGCCGGTGTTGGCGATGATCACGAAGCCGAACAGGCTGTCCTGGATCGGGGCGACGAACAGCGTGACCAGCCACAGGACGCCGATGATCGCGTTGAACCGGGTGAAGACGTTGGCGCGGACGATGTCGGGGAGCGACCGGCTGCTGCGCACCGGCACGTCGTTGATCTCGCCGCGGGCGATGCGCTCCGCGACCTCGGCGGAGGTGAGTCCGGTCGACCGGACCGCCGGCACGGGCACGGGGTGCACGGGGTCGAGTTCTGCGCCCGCGTCGATGTGCGTCATGCATTCGACGGTACGTGCGGTTGTGCGGCTTCACTCGTCGGGGAGGCGGAAGATCCGACCTGGGGAGGAGAGGGGCTCGTACCGCCGTCGTACGAGTGTGGCGAGCGACCGGTGTTGTGCATTGCACAACGATATGCTGCATAGCACCGATCGTGGCCTACGATGCTCGGCACGATCGGCGCGGCACCCGGCACACCGGTTCAGCGAGGAGGCCACTTGTGACCGACCAGCTCGCCCCCACCCCCGGCGCGCGCAACAACTCGGCCTCGCTGCGCCGGGCGCTCGGGATCCTCATCAGGCTCGGCGACGACGTCGAGGGCCGCGGCTGCACGCTCACCGAGCTGGCCGCGCAGCAGGGCCTGAGCAAGTCCACGGTGCTGCGTCTGCTGCAACCGCTCATCGACGCCCGGTTCGTCCAGGTCCTGCCGGGCGGCGCCTACCGGCTCGGCTGGCGCAACGCCCAGCTCGGCCAGGTGTACCTGGCCGGAAACGACCCGCACCGCGACGCACGCGACGTGCTGAAGGACCTGTCGGAGTCGACGAACGAGACCGTTCACCTGGTCACGGCGGACTTCCCGCACGTGGTCTACGTCGACAAGGTCGACAGCCCGCTTCCCGTGCGGATGGCGTCGCGGATCGGCACCACCCAGTCGGCGTACTGCACCAGCGTCGGCAAGGCCATGCTGGCCCACGCCGACGCCGCCGTCGTCGACGCGGTGATCGCGGCCGGCATGACCCCGCGCACCGGGAACACCATCACCGACGGCGACGCGCTGCGCGCCGAGCTCGCGAAGACCCGGGCCCGCGGCTGGGCGATCGACGACGTCGAGAACGAGGCGGGAGTGCGCTGCGTCGCCGCCCCGGTCTTCGACGCCACCGGGGCCGCGACCCACGCGATCAGCGTGTCGGCGCCCGAGGAACGCATGCCGGCCGAGCGGGTCCCGCAGGTGGCGCCCCTGGTGACAGCGGCGGCCCGCGCCATCACGCAGCGGTGGGGAGGCCGCGGATGACCATGGCCGCCCCCGGTGCCGGACCCGGCCGGAGCCCGCTCGCGCGGCGCGGCCGGGGCGCCACCAGGTTCCGCTGACCACCCCCGACCCACGGCGTGACCTGCCTCGTCGAAGGCGACCAGGCGGCCCGCCCCCCACCACCCTGTTGTGAGAAGGAGCTGCTCCGTGGCCCAATCGGCGGCCCCCCTGCCCCTGCCCCCGGCCCTGACCGAGACCCGTGTCGTGGCCGTGCTGCGGCCCGCGACGACCGAGCACCTCGCCACCACCGTGGCCGCGCTCATACGCGCCGGTGTGCGAGCGATCGAACTGACCGCCACCACCCCGGACTTCACGGCCGTTCTGGAACGCACCGTCCGGCAGTTCTCGGCCGACGCGGTGATCGGCGCCGGCACCCTCACCGACGAGTCCCTCACCCGCGCTGCGATCGACGCCGGAGCCGGGTTCGCCGTGTCACCCGGCCTGGTGGACGCACTGCCCCGGATCGCGTCCGGACACGGGGTCCCGAGCATCGTCGGCGCCTGGTCGCCGTCCGAGGTGATGCGGGCCCACGCCCTCGGCGCCGACGCCGTCAAGATCTTCCCCGCCGCCACCGGCGGCCCCGGCCACCTGCGCAGCCTGCGCGAACCGTTCCCCGGCATCCCGTTCGTCCCGTCGGGAGGGATCACGGTGGAGACCGCCGGCTCGTACGTGGCCGCCGGGGCGGTCGCGGTCAGCCTGGGCGGCGCGCTCACCGGCAGCGCGCTGCGCGACGGCGACGTGTCGGTGATCGCCCGGCGCGCGGCCACCCTGTTCACGTCGATCGAGGAAGCGGTGTGAGCGCGATGGGTCCCGAAGTCGTCACCCTCGGCGAGTCCATCGGACTGCTCACCCAGTCGGCGGACATGCCGCTGATCCGACAGCCCACCCTGCGACTCGGCTTCGGCGGCGCCGAGAGCAATGTGGCCATCGGGCTGGCCCGGCTCGGCCGCGCTGCGCACTGGATCGGCCGGCTGGGCACGGACGAGGTCGGCGCGCTCATCGCCAGGGAGCTGCGCGCCGAGGCCGTCTCGACCTCGATCGTGCGCGACCCCGCGCCGACCGGCCTGATGCTCAAGACCCGCCAGGCCTCGGGCCGGGTCCAGGTCGGCTACTACCGCACCCACAGCGCCGGCTCCCGCCTCGCGCCCGCCGACCTCGACGAGGCCCTGATCGCCGGCGCGCGGATCCTGCACGTCACCGGCATCACGCCGGCCCTGAGCGCGTCCGCGTCCGACGCGGTGCGCAGGGCCGTCACCATCGCCGAGGAGCACGGCGTCACCGTCTCCTTCGACGCCAACTTCCGCTCCCGGCTGTGGGACGAGGACCGGGCCCGTCCGGTGCTGAGCCATCTGCTCGGCAAGGCAGGCATCTTCTTCGCCACCACCGAGGAAGCCCTGCTGTTCACCGACGAGAAGGATCCCGAGCGGCAGGCGAGGGCCATCGCCGCACTCGGCCCCGGCCAGGTCGTGATCAAACTCGGCTCCGCCGGCAGCGTCGCCTGCGTCGACGGGGCCGTCCACCGGCAGCGGCCCCAGCCGGTCGCCGTCGTCGACCCGGTGGGCGCCGGAGACGCGTTCGCCGCCGGCTACCTCAACGGGGTGCTCGACGGGGCGGACGCGGCCGAATGCCTTCGGATCGCCGGTGTGTGCGGAGCCCGTGCCGTGACCGTCGCCGGTGACTGGGAGGGCGCTCCGTTCGCGGCCGAGCTCGACGACACCGGCTGCGACACCGACGTCGTCCGCTGACGAGGGCGGCCCCGGTCCGGGGCCTGGGCCGGGGCGGGCGCGCCCTGCCTCGGCCCGCTCGTCCGGGTCGGGGGCTCCCTATTCCGCGGACGTCGGCTGCTGCGGCAGCCCCGCCCGCTTTGCCGCCGCCCGCTTGATGGCGGCGTCCCGCTTACGGACGTACCAGATGCCGATCAGGCCCAGGCCGCCGCCGGCCAGGCAGGTCCACACCCACCAGGCGTGGCCGTGGTCGTCGAACCAGCCGTAGAAGGGGAGCTGGACCAGGAAGAGGACGAACCACACGATCGTGCCGCCGGTGATGGTGGCGACCACGGGGCCCTCCAGGGGCTCCGGCGCCTCGTGCTTGGGGGTCCACTTCGCCATGGGGATCAGCTTACGGGGCGCGGGGCGGAAGCGTCCCGTCCCTGGCAGAGGCATGGTCTACGCGCGGAGATGGTCTTTTGTGCTTCATATGTTCATACTGAAACGGTCCGAGTCTGGCCACTTCTCTTCGTAGGAATCACCAACAGAGTCACAACAGGGACCTGGGGGAACCTGTTGCTTGTCGGTTTGCTCCTCGGTCCGGCCCGGAACTCCTACTCACCCGCACCCTTGAGGTCACCCGCATGTCCACCTCGGCCACCGCCAAGGCTTCCGCCCCCGAGCAGCCGGGAACGCCCCCGTACGGCGCCCTCGACCGCTACTTCAAGATCTCCGAGCGGGGCAGCACGCTGTCCCGAGAGATCCGCGGCGGTTTCGCCACCTTCTTCGCGATGGCCTACATCATCGTGCTGAACCCGATCATCCTGGGCAGCGCGAAGGACATGTACGGGCACCAGCTCGACAACGGCCAGCTCGTCACCGCCACCGTCGTGACCGCCGCGTTCACCACGCTGCTCATGGGCGTCATCGGCAACGTGCCGATCGCGCTCGCCGCCGGCCTCGGCGTCAACACGGTCGTCGCGCTCCAGCTCGCGCCGCGCATGACGTGGCCGGACGCCATGGGCATGGTGGTCCTGGCCGGTTTCGTGGTGATGCTGCTGGTCGCCACCGGACTGCGCGAGCGCGTGATGAACGCCGTGCCGCTCGGTCTGCGCAAGGGCATCGCCATCGGTATCGGCCTGTTCATCATGCTGATCGGGCTCGTCGACTCCGGCTTCGTCTCCCGTATCCCGGACGCCGCCCACACCACCGTCCCGCTCCAGCTCGGCGCCGACGGCCATCTCAACGGCTGGCCGGTTCTCGTCTTCATCCTGGGCGCGCTGCTCACCCTGGCGCTGATCCTGCGCAAGGTGCCCGGCGCGATCCTGATCTCGATCATCGCGATGACCGTCCTGGCGCTCGTGATCAACTCCGTCGCAAAGGTGCCCTCCTGGGGTCTGACCACCCCGAAGTGGCCGGGCAGCCCGGTGGCCACCCCCGACTTCGGCCTGCTGGGCAAGGTCAGCCTGTTCGGCGGCTTCGGGAAGGTCGGTGTGCTCACCGGCGTCCTGTTCGTCTTCACCGTGCTGCTGTCGACCTTCTTCGACGCCATGGGCACGATCATGGGCATCAGCGACGAGGCGAAGCTGACCGACGCCCAGGGGCAGATGCCCGGCATCAACAAGGTCCTCTTCGTCGACGGCATCGCGGTCGCCGCCGGTGGCGCCAGCTCCTCCTCCGCCACCACCTGCTTCGTGGAGTCGACGGCGGGCGTCGGCGAGGGCGCCAGGACCGGCTTCGCCAACGTCGTCACCGGCGCGCTGTTCGCGGTGGCGCTGTTCCTGACCCCGATCGCCACCATGGTGCCGTCCCAGGCGGCCACCCCGGCGCTGCTCGCGGTGGGCTTCCTGATCCTGTCCGGCTCGGTCAGGGAGATCGACTGGGCGGACTACACGATCGCCATCCCGGCCTTCGTGACGATGCTGATGATGCCGTTCACCTACTCGATCACGAACGGCATCGGCATGGGCTTCATCACCTTCGTGGTGCTGCGCCTGGCGGCCGGCCGCGGCAAGGACGTGCCGGCGGCGATGTACGTGGTGGCGGCGGTCTTCGCCTTCTACTACCTGATGCCGGCCCTCGGCCTGACCTGATCCCCGGGGTCAGGTGACCCCGTAGAACCTCTCCGTCTCCTCGACGGCGGTCTGGAACCGCTCGTCGAAGTCATCCCGAATGAGCGTCCGGACGACATAGTCCTGGACGCTCATTCCTCTTTTCGCGGCATGGCACCTGAGCCGTTCGAGCAGCTCGTGGTCCATGCGCAGGCTGAGCACGCTGGTCCCCATGGACACGAGGGTCGCGGGACCCCTCCGCGCCAGGCGTCATGTTCCGGACCGGGATCACCCGAAAGAGTGATGAGATCTTCAGTGGCGGGAGTCACGGGCGCAGGGCGTGTTCCCGGTGGTATTTAGCGAGAGTAATGAGTTACGCTAAAGAACATGCCGGACCTCACCCATGGCGACGACGCTGCCGCCGTGAACTCCCTGCGCTCCGCCGTGATGCGGTTGTCCCGTCGGCTCAAGCACCAGCGCGTCGACGAGTCGCTGAGCCCCACCGAGATGTCGGTGCTGGGCACCCTGTCCAACTGCGGAAGCGCCACGCCGGGCGAGCTCGCCCGCAAGGAGCATGTGCAGCCGCCGTCGATGACCCGCATCGTGGCGCTGCTGGAGGCCAAGGGGCTGGTCAGCCTGGAGCCCCACCCCGAGGACCGGCGTCAGAAGGTGGTCACGAGGACCGCCCAGGCCGAAACGATGCTGGAGGAGAGCCGCCGCAAGCGGAACGCCTTCCTGGCCGGCCTGGTCGAGGGTCTGGACGAGGACGAGTGGGCCAAACTGAGCGCCGCCGCCCCCGTACTGGAGAAGCTCGCCCACCTGTAGAACACGTACCACTCGGCGAGCGAGCAGCCGGCCAAGGAGGCGAACCCTTTTGAGTACGGGATCCGGAGCAGACTCCGCCCCCGCACCGACCACCCACGACTCCCGCACCGCCCCCGACCCCACCCGCAAGTCCTCGATGTTCAGCTCGCTGAGGGTCAGGAACTACCGCCTGTTCTTCCTCGGCCAGGTCGTCTCCAACACCGGCACCTGGATGCAGCGGATCGCGCAGGACTGGCTGGTCCTGAGCCTCACCGGCTCCTCGGCCGCCGTCGGCATCACGACGGCCCTGCAGTTCCTGCCGATGCTGCTCTTCGGCCTCTACGGCGGCGTCCTCGTGGACCGCCTGCCCAAGCGGCCCACCCTGCTCGGCACCCAGTCGGCCATGGCCGTCACCGGCCTCGCGCTCGCCGCGCTCACCCTGACCGGCCACGTCCAGGTGTGGCACGTCTACGTCGCCGCGTTCGCGGTCGGCCTGGCCACGGTCCTGGACAACCCGGCCCGCCAGTCCTTCGTCTCGGAGATGGTCGGCCCGAAGCAGCTCCAGAACGCGGTCAGCCTGAACTCCGCGAACTTCCAGTCCGCGCGGCTGATCGGTCCCGCCGTCGCGGGCTTGATGATCACCGGCGTGGGCACCGGCTGGGCGTTCCTCGCCAACGGCCTGTCCTTCGTCGCGCCGATCGCCGGCCTGCTGCTGATGCGCTCCCGTGAGCTGCACGTCGTCGAGCGCGCCCCGCGCGGCAAGGGCCAGCTCCGCGAGGGCCTGCGCTATGTCGCCGGCCGTCCCGAGCTGATCTGGCCGATCGTCCTGGTCGGCTTCATCGGCACCTTCGGCTTCAACTTCCCGGTCTGGCTGTCGGCCTACGCCGACGACGTCTTCCACGCCGGAGCCGGCGCCTACAGCCTCTTCAACACCGTGATGGCGGTCGGCTCCCTGGTCGGCGCCCTGCTCGCGGCCCGCCGGGGCACCGCCCGGCTGCGCGTGCTCATCGCGGCCGCGGCCGCCTTCGGCGCGCTGGAGGTCGTCGCCGCGACGGCCCCGTCGTACTGGCTGTTCGCCCTGCTGATGGCGCCGATCGGGGTCTTCGGCCTGACGGTCAACGTCACGGCGAACACCGCGGTGCAGATGGGCACCGACCCGGCCATGCGCGGCCGGGTGATGGCCCTGTTCATGATGGTGTTCATGGGCGGCACGCCGCTGGGGGCGCCCCTCGTCGGCTGGATCACGGACGCCTACGGCGCCCGCGTCGGCTTCGCCGTGGGCGGCGTCGTCTCCCTCGCCGCGGCCGCCACCATCGGCCTGGTCCTGACCCGCGTCGGCGGCCTGCGCCTCGCGATCGCCTGGCGCCACGGCCACCCCCACGTGAACCTGGTCCCCCGCGACCGGGGGAAGGAACTGGCCGCGGTGGCATAGAACGAGGACGTCCGGTCCGGCGGGAACGGGTCAGTCGCGGGGGAACTCGTCGGTCCTGAGGACCAGGCCGACCGGGGTGTCGTTCAGATCGACCTCGTCACCGAAGTCGAGACTGAGGACACCCCGGTACTCGCCGTCCTTCGGCAGAGTGTGCAGGTGCCATGTGCCGGTGTACGGATCCACGATCAGGTACACCGGCACTCTGGCTGCCGTGAAGGCGTCCTTCTTCGGGCCGTAGTCGTTCCTGGCCGTGCCCCGGGAGATCACCTCGGCGACCAGCTCGACGCCCCCGGGACGCCAGTGACCCTTCTCGTCCTTTCGGGCACCCTCCGCGAGGGCGACGACGTCGGAGGCGAAGCCGTTGAGGTGTCCGGGGTAGTCGATGCGGACGTCGGACTTCACGCGCTTGCGCGGGTACTTGGCGCGCAACTGTTCGATGACGTCCAGGATGATCTCCCAGTGGGTGTCCCGCTGCTGCGTGACGAAGACGGCGCCCCCGACGATCTCGGTCTTGAACCCTTCCGGGACGGGCATCTGCTCCAGCCACGCGAACATCTCGTCGAGGGTGGGCCCGTCGCTGTGGCCGGCCGTCTCGCTCCTGTCCGCCGGAGCTGCCACTGTGCTGCTCCTCCCCGCTGCCGCCTGGTCGCGCGCAGCCGCGCGGTACAACGAGACGAACGGCGACCAGGTCACACCCGGTGTGGGGCGGGACACTGGTGGCATGAGACTCTTCGCCGCCGTGCTGCCGCCGCAGGATGTGCTCCGGGGGCTCGCAGAGGAGGTCGCGGAGCTGCGGAAGCTGCCCGGGGCGGAGCAGTTGCGGTGGACCGAGCGGCCCGGGTGGCACTTCACGCTCGCCTTCTACGGCGAGGTCGACGAGGAGGTCGTGCCCGCGCTGTCGGCCCGGCTGGAGACGGCCGCGCACCGGACCGGGGTCTTCTCGATCGCGCTGCGCGGGGGAGGGCGGTTCGGGCGGGGCAACGCGCTGTGGACGGGTGCGGAGGGCGACCTCGCGGCCCTGCGGCTGCTGGCCGGGCGCGCGGACGCGGCGGCGCGGAAGGCGGGCGTGCCGATGGGGGAGCACCGCCCCTACAAGGCACACCTGACGGTGGCGCGCGGCCGGGACGGCCTGGACGTACGGCCGTACGTCCAGGCGCTGCGCGACTTCGCGAGCAGCGCCTGGACCGTGGAGGAGCTGGTCCTCGTGCGCAGCCTGCTGCCGACGTCCGGGGTGCCGGGGGAACAGCCCCGCTACGAACCGGTCGGCCGCTGGCCACTGCGGGCGGCCGGTTAGTCTCGAGTACGTGGACCCGAAAACCCGGAACCGGATCATGGCCGTTGTGCTCGTGCTGATGTTCGCCGTCGTCGCCCTGGCGTCCGCGCTCGGCAGGTGACGCGGAGCACGGACGCAGGGCGGGTACGGCCGACGCCGTGTCGGGTACGGCCGCCCGGGCGGCGCGGCAGGCGTCTGCCGGCGCCCTACCAGGCGAAGGCCTCCGGCGACGGACCCGGACCCGGGAAGATCTCGTCGAGCCCGGCCAGCAGCTCCTCGCTCAGCTCCAGCTCGACCGCCCGCAGCGCCGACGCGAGCTGCTCGGCGGTGCGCGGGCCGACGATCGGGCCGGTCACGCCGGGCCGGGTGAGCAGCCAGGCCAGCGCGACCTCGCCGGGCTCCAGACCGTGCTTGTCGAGCAGGTCCTCGTACGCCTGGATCCGGTCGCGCATGGCGGCGTCGGCGAGCGCGTCGACGGACCGTCCCGAGGCGCGCCGGCCGCCCTCGACCTGCTTCTTGAGCACACCGCCCAGCAGGCCGCCGTGCAGCGGCGACCAGGGGATGACCCCGAGGCCGTAGTCCCGCGCGGCCGGGATCACCTCCATCTCGGCGCGCCGCTCGGCGAGGTTGTACAGGCACTGCTCGCTGACCAGCCCGATGGTGCCGGAGCGCCGCGCGGCGATCTCGTTGGCCTGGGCGATCTTGTAGCCGGGGAAGTTGGAGGAGCCGACGTAGAGGATCTTGCCCTGCTGGATCAGTACGTCGACGGCCTGCCAGATCTCCTCGAAGGGAGTGTCCCGGTCGATGTGGTGGAACTGGTAGACGTCGATGTGGTCGGTCCGCAGCCGCTTGAGGCTGGCGTCCACGGCCCGCCGGATGTTCACGGCGGAGAGCTTGTCGTGGTTGGGCCAGACGTCGGAGTTGTCCGGCGCCATGTTCCCGTAGACCTTGGTGGCCAGGACGACCTTGTCGCGCCGGTCCCCGCCCTTGGCGAACCAGTTGCCGATGATCGACTCGGTGCGGCCCTTGTTCTCGCCCCACCCATAGACATTGGCCGTGTCGAAGAAGTTGATCCCCGCGTCCAGCGCCGCGTCCATGATCGCGTGACTGTCCGCCTCGTCGGTCTGCGGACCGAAGTTCATCGTGCCGAGCACCAGTCGGCTGACCTTGAGTCCTGTGCGTCCGAGCTGTGTGTACTTCATGGTCCACAAGCCAACGTCTTGGAGTGCGCTCGATGCAAGGGGGGTTGCGGACGGGGTGCGGGCGGTGGTCAGTCGCGGGGGAACTCGTCGGTCCTGAGGACGAGGCCGAGGGGAGTGGTGCTCATGTCGACGTCGGTTCCGTAGTCCACACGCAGCTCACAGGTGTAGGAGCCCTCCTTGGGCTCCGTGTACAGATGGCACCTGCCCTGGTAAGGGTCGGCGATGAGGTACACGGGAACACCGGCGAGCGCGTAGGCCATCAACTTGGGGCCGTAGTCGTTGTGGGCCGTTCCCTTGGAGATGACCTCGGCGATGAAGTCGACGTCCTCGTGCCGCCAGCGGCCGTCGGGGTCCTTTGCCGCGCCTTCGCGCAGTTTGGCCACATCGGGGCAGAAGCCGTTCTCCAGGCCGGGGAAGTCGATGCGGACGTCCGTGAACACACGCGTGCGGCGTCTTCCGAAGTGATCTTCGAGAGCCCAGAGGATTTCACGGATGGTTTCCCAGTGGATGTCCCGCTGCGGCGTCATGAAGACGCTGCCCCCTACGATCTCCGCCTTGTAACCCTCGGGGACGGGCATCCGCTCAAAGCGCTGGAACCAGAGGTCCAGGCGCTCGACGTTCTCGTCGGCCATCGTGATCCTGTCTTCCAGGACGGTCATCGTGGCGTTCCTCCCCAGTCGCCTCACGGACGAGCGCGACCGCGCGGTACAACGATACGCACGGCGCCCGCGTCACGGGGCGGCGTGCATATGCCAGTGAGCGGTCAGCCCTCGTAACCCTCGTACTCCCCGCCCCACCCCCACCCCCGGTGCAGCGCCCCCGCGAACGCGCTCGCGATCTTGTGTTCGCCGCTCTGGTTCGGGTGGGTGCCGTCGTAGGTGTCCGTGTGCGATGTCGTACGTCGGCGGCGGGGCCGCCAGGAGCAGCGGGGAGCGGGGTTCGTCCAGGTCGGCCACCGCCTTGGCCAGCAGCTCGTTGAAGCGGTCCGTCTGCGCGGCGAAGGGCGGGTCGGCCGCGACGCGGATGTTCGGGATCACCGGGAGCACGACCGCGCGGACGCGCGCGTTGGCGGCCCGTGCCCGCCGCACGAAGGCCTCCACGTTCACCGCCGTCTGCTCGGCGTTCGTGTAGAAGCCCAGGTCGATCAGGCCGAGCGAGACCAGCAGCACGTCCGCGCGGCACTCGCGCACCGCGTCGCCGATGAGCGGGACCATGTGCCCCCAGCCCTCGCCCCAGCCGGCCAGGTGGGCGCGGGGGAAGTCCGGATCGGCGTAGGCGAGGGAGACCGGCGCGTCCGCCGACTTGTCGTGGAGCGTCTCGCGCGGGCCGACGAGCGTGAACGGGCCGCCGTACGTTCCGCACAGGTGCTGCCACAGCCGGTAGCGCCAGGTGTGCTCGCCCGCGCTGCCGATCGTCATGGAGTCACCGACGGGCATGAACCTGAGCATCCGCTCATCATGAACGACGGGCGGGAGCGGCGCGACGTGAGGCCCACCACGCCGTGTGAACATGCGTGCGGGATGGCACGCTTGGGGGATGCGCCGACCGTTCGCCCTGCTCGCCGGGGCCCTCCTCGTGGGTGTGCTGGCCGCGCCCGCCGCCCTTGCCGCCGGCGGCGACGACGGGTTCACGATCAAGGACCCGCGGATCAAGGAGTCCAGCGGTCTCGCGGCCTCGCACCTGCACCCGGGCGTCTACTGGACGCACAACGACAGCGGCTACGGCCCGCAGATCTACGCCGTGGACGGCAGGACCGGCGAGACCGTCGCCACCGTCACCCTCAGCGGCATCGGCAAACCCCGCGACGTGGAGGCCATCTCCATCGGGCCCGGCAATCAGATCTACGTCGGCGACATCGGCGACAACCTCGACGGCTCCTGGCCGTACGTGTGGATCTACCGGCTGCCCGAGCCGAAGGAGCTGAAGGACCAGACGATCCGGGCCACGCAGTACGTCGTGAAGTACGCGGACGGCCCGCGCAACGCCGAGTCGATGGTCGTGCACCCGAAGACGGGGCGCGTCTACATCATCGACAAGAAGGAGGACGGCGGTCACCTCTACGAGGGCCCGGCCGAACTGTCCCCCTCGGGCACGAACGTCTTCGAGCCGATCGCCCCCGTCGACCTGTGGGCCACCGACGCCGCCCTGTCCCCCGACGGCACGCACCTCGCCGTGCGCGGCTACTTCGGCGGCATCCACTACGACTGGAACGGCGGCAGGATCAAGCGCGCGGGCCAGCTCGACGTGCCGCTCCAGAGGCAGGGTGAGTCCGTCACCTACAGCGTGGACGGCACCAAGCTGCTCTACGGCAGCGAGGGTTCCGACAGCCCGGTGCAGGTGCGCGACGCGCCGGAGGCCGACGGTTCCGCCAAGTCTCCCTCCAAACAAGGCGGTTCGGGCTCCACCGGGGCCGGCCTGGACGGGGGCGGACGCTTCGGCGTGGGCACCGTCGCCGCGGTGGCCGGTGTGGTGGCCGCGGTGTGGGGGCTGGGGCGTTTGTTGCGTCGGCGCTCTTGACGGGCGGTCGCCGCCTGCCTTCCACTGGGAGGCGCGGGTGTGTGGGAGCGCTCCCACTCGTTCCGGTCCCGCGGCCCCCTCGGGAGGAAGCAGCAAATGTTCCGCACCTTGCGAAGAGCGCTGTGCGCTGGCGCGGCGGCGCTCCTGTTACCGCTGGGCCTGGGACTCGGCCTGCCGGCCACCGCGCACGCGGCCCCCACCGCGGGCGGCGCCGGTTACTGGCACACCAGCGGACGCCAGATCCTGGACGCGTCCGGACAGTCCGTCCGGATCGCCGGCATCAACTGGTTCGGCTTCGAGACCAGCAACCAGGTCGTCCACGGCCTGTGGTCCCGCGACTACAAGAGCATGATCGACCAGATGAAGTCGCTGGGCTACAACACCATCCGGCTGCCCTACAGCGACGACATCTTCAAGTCCGGCGCGATGCCCTCCAGCATCGACTTCTCCGCCGGCAAGAACGCCGACCTGCAGGGGCTGAACTCCCTGCAGGTCATCGACAAGCTCGTCGCGTACGCCGGTCAGGACGGCCTGAAGGTCATCCTCGACCGCCACCGGCCGGACTCGGGCGGCCAGTCGGCCCTCTGGTACACCGCCTCCGTCCCCGAGTCGACGTGGATCGCCAACCTCAAGTCGATGGCGTCGCGCTACAAGGGCAATGCCACGGTCATCGGCATCGACCTGCACAACGAGCCCCACGACCCGGCCTGCTGGGGCTGCGGGGACCAGGCGACCGACTGGCGGCTGGCCGCCGAGCGGGCCGGCAACGCGGTCCTCTCCGTCAACCCCGACGTGCTGATCTTCGTCGAGGGCATCCAGACCTTCAACGGCGTCTCCGGCTGGTGGGGCGGCAACCTGATGGGCGTCGGCCAGTACCCGGTGCGGCTCGACGTGGCCAACCGGGTCGTGTACTCGGCCCACGACTACGCCACCAGCGTCGCCCAGCAGAGCTGGTTCACCGACCCGTCCTTCCCCAGCAACATGCCGGGCGTCTGGGACAAGTACTGGGGCTACATCTTCAAGCAGAACATCGCCCCGGTGTGGGTCGGCGAGTTCGGCACCACGCTCCAGTCCACCGTGGACCAGAAGTGGCTGGCGGCGCTGGTCGGTTACCTGCGCCCGACCTCGACGTACGGCGGCGACTCCTTCCACTGGACGTTCTGGTCCTGGAACCCCAACTCCGGTGACACCGGGGGGATCCTGAAGGACGACTGGCAGAGCGTGGACACGGTGAAGGACGGGTACCTGGCGACCGTCAAGGCGCCGGGCTTCCCGAGCACCGGGGGCGGCGGTGACAACGGCGGCGGCGACGGCGGCGGCAAGATCGCCTGCCGGGCCACGTACGTCGTCAGCAGCGACTGGGGCAGCGGCTTCAACGCCGATGTGACGGTGACCAACACCGGCCCCACCGCGATCAAGTCCTGGAAGGTGACCTGGACCTGGAGCGGGGCCCAGAAGGTCACCAACATGTGGAACGCCTCGTACACCCAGAGCGGCGCGACCGTGACCGCGGTCAACGCCGCCCACAACGGGGCGGTCGCGGCCGGTGGTTCGACCTCCTTCGGCTTCGGGGGCGCACCCGGGAGCGGGGCTGCGCCGAGCCTGAGCTGCACGGCGTCGTGACGACGGCGAGGCGCCCGGCCGGTTGGTGCCGGGCGCCTCGTGGTCGGGGGACCGGGCGGCGCGCGCATTCACTCCCGGATGGCGGAAACTGATCCACTCGGCTGATCGTCCTGATCTGAGAGACCGAGTGGAGCGAAAGCCGGGGTGGGTCGGGTGCGGGCGGGCGGCGGTGCGGCAGCGCTGAGGGCGGTGGTGCCGTCGTGGGCGCGGCGCCGGGCGGGGCGGAGCGCTCCGGGCCAGGAGGCGCCGGCAGACGCGGGGCGCCGGGCGGGGTGGCGTCGGGGGCAAGTGCTTGCCGTGCTCGCCGCGCTGACGGCCGGGCTGCTGGTGTTCCACCGGGCCGTGCCCAACTCCGTGGGCCGTGTGGGCAGTCTCCTGGAGGCGTTCCTGCCGTGGCTCGGCCTGGTCGTCGTGGCGCTGTTCGCCCTGGCGCTGCTGCGTCGTTCGGTCGTGGCGCTGGTGGCGCTGCTGCTGCCGGTGGCGGCCTGGACGTACGTCTTCGGCGGGCTGCTCCTGCCAGGGGCGGCGCCCGGCGCGCGCCAACTGGTCGTGGTGCAGCACAACGTCAGCGACGAGAACGCCGACCCGGCGGGCACGGCCCGCGCCCTGGCAAACGCCGGTCCGGACCTCATCGCGCTGGAGGAACTGGTGCCCCCGGCGCTGGCGGTCTACGAGAGGACCCTTGCCGCCGCCTACCCGTACCACGAGGTCCGGGGCACCGTCGGACTCTGGTCGAGGCATCCGCTCACCGGTGCACGGGCGCTGGACATCAAACCCCGGGACATCACGGAGCCCTGGAACCGCGGGCTGCGGACCGTGGTGCACACGCCGCACGGCCGGGTCGCGGCGTACGTGGCGCACCTGCCGTCCCTGCGGGTCCGGGCGAGCGGCCTCGCGTCCGCCCGGCGCGACGAGAGCGCCCGGTTGCTGGGCGAGGCCGTCGCGGCCGAGGAGCTGGGAACGGTGATCCTGCTGGGCGACCTCAACGGCACGGTCGAGGACCGTGGCCTGGCCCCGCTGACCTCTCGGCTGAACGTCGCGGAACGGGGCTTCGCGCTCAGTTTCCCCGCGGCCTTCCCGCTGGCCCGGATCGACCAGGTCATGGCCCGCTCGGCGACCGTCACCCACATCCGCACCCTGCCCACCACCGGCAGCGACCACCTGCCGGTCGCCGCCAGGGTCGAACTGTCAGCCGCCCGTCGCTGAGGAGGCGGGCTTGTGCCGCCGTTCCCACAGGCTCAGCGCCCATGAAGCGAGGGTCAGGAGGACACACGCGGCCTCGGTGATCCGGACCGCGGGTGAGGGGGAGCCGTACTCGGAGACGAGGACGATGCCTGTCGCGCCGGTGACGAGCAGCAGCGCGGGCAGCCCGCGCCGCCACACGGGCAGGCGGCGCATGCCCCACACCGACCAGGCGGTCCAGGCGAAGACGAACAGGATGAACCACGCGAGGAAACTCATCGGACCCTCCGCCGGCGGCAGGAAGCCTGCCTTGCCTCCGTGACCGCGGGCGCCCCGCTGTCGGCCGGGCGCCCTTTCGCTGCTCTGTCCGGCAGATGCTACAGCCGCTCGATCACGTGGTCGACGCACTTCGTCAGGGCCTCGACGTCCGCCGGGTCGATCGCCGGGAACATCGCGACGCGCAGCTGGTTGCGGCCGAGCTTGCGGTAGGGCTCGGTGTCCACGATGCCGTTGGCGCGCAGGACCTTGGCGACGGCGGCGGCGTCGATCTCGTCGGAGAAGTCGATCGTGCCGATGACCTGGGAGCGCTTGGCCGGGTCGGTGACGAACGGGGTCGCGTACTTGGACTCCTCCGCCCAGGCGTAGAGCCGGGAGGAGGAGTCCTTGGTGCGGGCCGTGGACCAGGCGAGGCCGCCCTGTCCGTTGAACCACTCCAGCTGCTGGTTGAGCAGGAAGAGGGTGGCCAGTGCCGGGGTGTTGTACGTCTGGTTCTTGCGGGAGTTGTCGATCGCCGTGGGCAGCGAGAAGAACTCCGGGACGTGCCGGCCGGAGCCGTGGACGCGCTCGGCGCGCTCGACCGCGGCCGGGGAGAACACGGCGATCCACAGGCCGCCGTCGGAGGCGAAGGACTTCTGCGGGGCGAAGTAGTAGACGTCGGTCTCGGCGATGTCGACCGGGAGGCCGCCGGCGCCGGAGGTGGCGTCGACCAGGACCAGGGCGCCCTCGTCGGCGCCGGCCACGCGCCTGATGGGCATGGCGACACCGGTGGAGGTCTCGTTGTGGGTGAAGGCGTAGACGTCGACGCCCGCCTCGGCCCGCGCCTCCGGGTGCGTGCCGGGGTCGGAGGAGACGACGGTGGGCTCGGCGAGCCAGGGGGCGAGCTTGGCGGCCTTGGCGAACTTCGAGCTGAACTCGCCGAAGGTGAGGTGCTGCGACTTGTTCTCGATCAGACCGTGGGTCGCGATGTCCCAGAACGCCGTGGAGCCGCCGTTGCCGAGCACGACCTCGTAGCCGTCCGGAAGCTGGAACAGGTCGCGGATGCCTTCGCGCACCTGGCCGACGAGGTTCTTGACCGGGGCCTGGCGGTGGGAGGTGCCCATGAGGGATGCGCCGGTGGCGGCGAGGGCGTCCAGCGCCTCCGTCCGCACCTTGGAGGGTCCCGCGCCGAAACGTCCGTCCGCGGGCTTGATGTCAGAGGGAATCTGGATCTCAGCCACGAACGGGAGAGTAGCGGGTCGGGGAAATCCGGGTGAAACGCATTCCGCCGGGTGAGACGGCCGAGAATTCGATCGCGTGCATCCTGGACGCATGACCGATCTCGGGGATCTTTCGGAGCTTCGGGCGGAGCTCCGCCGGGCCGTGCGCGGGGAGGTGGCGTTCGACGCCGCCTCCCGGGCGCTGGCCACCATGGACGCGTCCAACTACCGGCGGGTCCCGCTGGGCGTGGTGGCTCCGCGGGACGCCGACGACGTGGCGGCGGTCCTCGAGGTCTGCCGGACGCGCGGAGTGCCGGTGGTCGCGCGGGGCGGCGGCACGTCGATCGCGGGCCAGGCGACCGGGACGGGCGTGGTGCTGGACTTCACCCGGCACATGAACCGGGTGCTGGCCCTCGACCCCGGGGAGCGGACCGCCGTCGTCCAGCCCGGCGTGGTCCTGGACCGGCTCCAGGAGGCCGCCGCGCCGCACGGGCTGCGCTTCGGCCCGGACCCGTCCACGCACAGCCGGTGCACGCTCGGCGGGATGATCGGCAACAACGCGTGCGGCTCGCACTCGGTGGCCTGGGGGACGACCGCGGACAGTGTGCGGGAGCTGTCGGTCCTCACCGCGCGCGGGCAGCGGCTGCGGCCGGGCCGCGAGTGGGCCGGGGCGCCGGACGGGCTGCGGGAGCTGGTGGAGAGCGAGCTCGCCCGGCTGCGGACCGGCTTCCCGCGGCTGCCCCGCCGTATCTCCGGGTACGCCCTGGACGCCCTGCTGCCCGAGAACGGCGCGGACGTGGCGCGCTCCTTCTGCGGCTCGGAGGGCACCCTCGGCGTGCTGACGGAGGCGGTCGTACGGCTCGTCGAGACGCCACGCGGGCGCGTGCTGGCCGTGCTGGGGTACGCCGACGAGGGCGCCGCCGCCGATGCGGCGGCCGGACTGCTGCCGTACCGGCCGCTGACGGTCGAGGGGATGGCGCGGGACCTGGTGCCGTCCGCGTCCGCCGGGCTGCCGCGCGGGGACGCCTGGCTGTTCGTGGAGACGGGCGGGGAGACGGAGGGGCAGGCACGCGCGCGTGCGGAGGCGATCGTGCGGGCGGCCGACGCCGTGGACGCCGCGATCGTCGGGGATCCGGCCGCGCAGCGCGCGCTGTGGCGGATCCGGGAGGACGCGAGCGGTACGGCCACCCGGATGGCCGACGGCAGTGAGGCGTGGCCGGGGTGGGAGGACTGCGCGGTGCCGCCGGAGCGGCTGGGCGCGTATCTGCGGCGGTTCCGGGAGCTGCTGGCCGCGTACGGGCTGCGGGGCACCCCGTACGGGCACTTCGGGGACGGCTGCATCCACGTCCGCATCGACTTCGACCTGCTGACGACAACCGGGATCGGCCGGTTCCGGCGGTTCTCGCAGGAGCTGGCCGAGCTGGTGGTGGCGCACGGCGGCTCACTGTCCGGGGAGCACGGGGACGGCCAGGCGCGCGCCGAACTCCTGCCGGCGATGTACGGCGAGCGGATGGTGGCCCTCTTCGAGCGGGTCAAGGGGCTGTGGGACCCCGACGACCTGCTCAACCCCGGGATGCTGGTCCGCCCGGCGCCCCTCGATGCCAACCTGCGCTTCGCCGTGCTGCCGCGCCGCCCGGTCGACGTGGCCTTCGGCTACACGGCCGACCACGGCGACTTCTCGGCGGCGGTGCGCCGCTGCGTCGGGGTCGCCAAGTGCCGTACGACCGAGGTGTCGGGCACCGCGGTCATGTGCCCCTCCTTCCGGGTCACGGGCGAGGAGGAGCACTCCACGCGCGGGCGTGCCCGGCTGCTGCACGAGATGCTCGCCGGTGAGGTGGTGACCGACGGCTGGCGGTCGGCCGAGGTCCGGGACGCGCTCGACCTGTGCCTGTCCTGCAAGGGGTGCCGGTCGGACTGCCCGGTCGGGGTCGACATGGCCACGTACAAGGCGGAGTTCCTGCACCACCACTACGCCGGACGGCGCCGCCCGGCCGCCCACTACGCCCTCGGGTGGCTCCCGGTGTGGCTGCGCTGGGCCGCCCGGACGCGCACCGCGCCGCTGCTGAACGCGCTCGCCGACCTCCGGCCGCTCGCGTCGGCGGTGAAACGGCTCGGCGGAATCACACCCGAACGAGGGATCCCGCGACTGGCGCGCGAGCCGTTCACCCGTTGGTGGCGCAGGCGGTCGTACGCACCGGCGGACGGCGGGGAGAGGGCGGTCGATCTGGTCGTCCTGTGGCCGGACACCTTCACCGAGCACCTGTCGCCGTCCGTGGGCCGGGCGGCCGTCCGCGTGCTGGAGGCGGCCGGCCTCCGGGTGGCGCTCCCGCCGACCCTGCGCCTGCGCCGCCCTCCGGTGGGCGACGGAGGCTCGGCGCTGCTGAACCCCGTGTCCGTCCTGCGCGGCCGGGGCCGCGTCTGCTGCGGCCTGACGTACGTCTCCACCGGCCAGCTGGAGCGGGCCCGCGCGGTGCTGCGCCGCACCCTGGACCTGATGGAGCCGGTGCTGGAGACCGACGCGCCGGTCGTCGTCCTGGAACCGAGCTGCGCCGCCGCCTTGCGCACCGACCTGCCGGAGCTGCTGCCCGAGGACCCGCGGGCCCGCCGCCTGGCCGGCCGCGTACTGACCTTCGCCGAGGCCCTCGGGCGCCACGCCCCCGGCTGGACCCCGCCCCTCCTGGACCGCCCGGTCGCCGGCCAGACCCACTGCCACCAGCACGCCGTGCTCGGCGACGCGGCCGACCGGCGCCTGCGCGAGGCGGCCGGCCTGACCGGCGAGCTGTCCGGCGGCTGCTGCGGTCTGGCCGGGAACTTCGGCTTCGAGCGGGGCCACTGGCCGGTGTCGGCCGCCTGCGCCGAGGAACAGCTCCTGCCGTCGGTACGGCGGGCCCCGGACGGCGCGGTGATCCTCGCGGACGGCTACTCGTGCCGCACCCAGCTGGACCAACTGGCCGGAGTACGGGGGCGCCATCTGGCGGAGGTACTGGCGGCGGGTCTGGAGGGACGCGCCGACGCGTGACGGCGGGGTTGCCACGGGCCCACCGGGGTACGGCGGCTGTCGTGAACCACGGAAAGGGGACCGTCGTGGACAGTGGCAAACGGGTTTCACGCCCCTGACCGCGTCCACTACCCTGGACCCATCAGTACAGCGCGATGAACAAACCCCTAGCCCCGTATCTGGACCGCCCCGTGACCACGCCCAGCGCCGCCACATCTTCCTCCCCGTCCCCGGTCGCCCCCGCGCCGGCCGCCGCGCCCGCGCCCGGGTCCCCGGGCCGCTTCGGCTCACTCGGCCCCGTCGGGCTGGTGCTGGCCGGGGGCATCTCGGTGCAGTTCGGCGCCGCGCTGGCCGTGACGCTGATGCCGCGGGCGGGCGCGCTCGGCGTCGTGACCCTGCGGCTGCTGGTGGCCGCGGTCGTGCTGCTGCTGGTCTGCCGGCCCCGGCTGCGCGGTCACTCGCGCGCCGACTGGGGCACGGTGGTCGCCTTCGGTATCGCGATGGCAGGTATGAACGGCCTCTTCTACCAGGCCGTCGCCCGCATCCCGCTCGGCCCCGCCGTCACCCTCGAAGTGCTCGGCCCGCTCGCCCTGTCGGTGCTGGCCTCGCGCCGCGCGATCAACTTCGTGTGGGCCGCCCTGGCCCTGGCCGGTGTCTTCCTGCTCGGCGGCGGGAGTTTCGACAGCCTCGACCCCGTCGGTGTCGGCTTCGCGTTGAGCGCGGGCGCGATGTGGGCGGCGTACATCGTCTTCAGCGCCCGTACCGGCCGGCGCTTCCCGCAGGCCGACGGGCTGGCGCTGGCGATGGCGGTCGGCGCGCTCCTGTTCCTGCCGCTGGGGATCGCCGAGTCCGGGTCGAAGCTGGTCGTCCCGACGACGTTCGCCCTGGGCGCGGGGGTGGCGGTGCTGTCCTCCGTCCTGCCGTACACCCTCGAACTGCTCGCCCTGCGCCGACTGCCCGCCTCCACCTTCGCCGTCCTCATGAGCCTGGAACCGGCCCTCGCCGCCACCGCCGGCTTCCTCGTCCTCGGCCAGTCCCTCACCGCCCTCCAGGCCGTTGCGATCGTCCTGGTCATCGCGGCGAGCATGGGCGCGGTCCGTACCCAGGTGGGCCGGGCGAAGGCGGCGGTGACGCGGCTGGAGTCCTGACGCTCCAGCGGCATGGTGAGGCGCGTTGCGACTAGAGTCGGCTCCGTGCCTCGTGCCCCGGCGTCGACGCGCGGTCGCCCGCCGGGCGAGGACACGGAGGGAAGCCCCATGAGCCTTCAGCACACCGAAGCAGCCCCCGACGGGCCCTTGATCCCGCGCCCGGAACGTACGCCGGGCGCTCTGCGCGCCGCGTGTGCTGTCGTGGCGCCTCAACTCCTGGCGGCCTACGACCAGGCCAAGGAGCAGGCACTCGCGGAAGCGGTGGAACACGGCTCGCTCGGACCGGTTCACGCCTACCTCAATCACTGGGCGGCCCTGATCGAGATCGAACGCCATCCCGAGACGGCGCGGGCCTACCACCGGGCTGAATACCTTGCCCAGGTCGCGACCGCACCGGAAGAGGCACGCGAGCACCTGTCGACGGCCGGCGGCATTTACCGTGACGCCGCCAAGGCGGTACGCGCCGAGTGAGCTGGTGCTGGGAATACGTTCCCGACGAGCAGACCGTCGCAGCCGGGGCCCCGCCCGAGTTCATCGCCGAAGTGGAGAAGAAGGCCGACGAACTCGTCCGGGCCGCCGAAGCCCTTCATCTGCACGGGCCCGCCTTCCAGGGAGCGGATGAGGGAGCCAGGCACGCGTTCGTAGCGGGCGGCTTCTTCGTCTACATGGTCACCGCGCGTTCCGAGCTCGTCTCCATCTGGCAGATCACGCCCGATCCCGTTCCATGAACCTGACCGCTCCCGGCGGTGGACCGGCAGCGGTTGGGATCACCGTGGCGGCGGCTTCGGGTGAATTAATGCAAGCACGCTTGATTGTTTCAGGGCTCGCTGCCATGCTCCCCGCATGGCCGATCCGACGCTGGTGTTCGACGATCTGCGTGTTGAGAGTGACGGACTCGACCGGCTCGTCGCCGGGCTGGGCCCCGCGGAGTGGGGGCGAGCGACGCCGGCGGCCGGATGGAGCGTCGCCCATCAGATCGCCCATCTCGCCTGGACCGACCGCTCCGCCCTGCTCGCCGTCACCGACCCGGAGGGGTTTCGCGCGCTGGCCGAGGAGGCGCTCGCCGCTCCCGGGACGTTCGTCGACCAGGGCGCGGAGGAGGGTGCCCGGCTGCCGGCGGACGAGTTGCGGGCGCGCTGGCGGGAAGGGCGGGCCGCGCTCGACCGGGCCCTGCGGGCGGCGCCGCCCGGGGCCCGTTTCCCCTGGTACGGGCCGCCCATGTCGGCCGCCTCCATGGCGACCGGGCGGCTGATGGAGACCTGGGCGCACGGGCAGGACGTCGCCGACGCGCTCGGTGTGATGCGCGCACCCACCGACCGGCTCAAGCATGTGGTGCGCATCGGGGTGCGGGCGCGGGACTTCGCCTTCGGGGCGCACGGGCTGCCCGCGCCCGAGGAGGAGTTCCGCGTGGAGGTCCGAGGCCCCTCCGGGGACCTGTGGACGTACGGTCCCGAGGACGCCGGGCAGCGTGTCACCGGGCCCGCCCTCGACTTCTGCCTGCTGGTCACCCAGCGCGCCCACCGCGCCGACCTCGCGGTACGCGCCGAGGGGCCGGACGCCGACCGCTGGCTGGACATAGCCCAGGCCTTCGCCGGCCCGCCCGGCGCGGGGCGGGCGCCCGAGGGGACGGCCGGATGACCCTGCGCATCGGCAACGCCTCCGGCTTCTACGGCGACCGCTTCGCCGCCGTGCGCGAGATGCTCACCGGCGGCGAACTGGACGTCCTCACCGGCGACTACCTCGCCGAGCTGACCATGCTCATCCTGGCCCGGGACCGGCTCAGGGACCCGGCGGCCGGCTACGCCCGCACCTTCCTGCGGCAGATGGAGGAGTGCCTCGGACTCGCCCACGAGCGGTCCGTGAAGATCGTGACCAACGCGGGCGGGCTCAACCCCGCCGGACTCGCCGACCGGGTGCGGGAGCTGGCCGAACGGCTCGGCATCCCGGTGCGCGTGGCCCACGTCGAGGGCGACGACCTCACCGCCGGCCTCCCCGGAGCCCTCGGCTCCGCCCCCGCGGGGGACGCCCCCCTCGCCGCCCACGCCTACCTCGGCGGCTTCGGGATCGCCGCCTGCCTGCGCGCGGGCGCCGGCATCGTGGTCACCGGGCGCGTGACGGACGCCGCCCTGGTCACCGGGCCCGCCGCCGCCCACTTCGGCTGGCGGCCGGAGGAGTACGACCGGCTGGCGGGCGCCGTCGTCGCCGGGCACGTGCTGGAGTGCGGCGCCCAGGCCACCGGCGGCAACTACGCCTTCTTCGCCGACCACCCCCTCGACCGGCTGCGCCACCCCGGTTTCCCGCTCGCCGAGCTCCACGAGGACGGGAGCTGCGTGATCACCAAGCATCCCGGCACGGGCGGTGTCGTGGACGTCGGCACGGTGACCGCCCAGCTCCTGTACGAGACGGGCGGCGCCCGGTACGCCGGGCCCGATGTCACGGCCCGGCTGGACACCGTACGACTCGTCCAGGACGGGCCCGACCGGGTGCGGGTCGAGGGAGTGCGCGGGGAGCCCCCGCCGCCCACGCTCAAGGTCGGGCTCAACCGCCTCGGCGGCTTCCGCAACGAGGTCGCCTTCGTCCTCACCGGCCTCGACATCGAGCGCAAGGCCGAGCTGGTGCGGCAGCAGATGCGGGACGCGCTGAAGACCGCCGGACCGGCCCCCGCCGAGGTGCGCTGGGACCTCGTACGGACCGACCGGGCCGACGCCGGCACCGAGGAGACGGCGAGCGCCCTGCTCCGCCTGGTCGTACGGGACCGGGACGAGCGGGCCGTCGGGCGGGCGTTCAGCGGGGCCGCCGTGGAGCTGGCGCTCGCCGGATACCCCGGCTTCCACATGCCGGCGCCGCCCGGGAAGGGCACGCCCTACGGCGTCTTCGAGGCCGTGTACGTCCCCCAGGACGCCGTCGAGCAGGTGGCCGTCCTCCCCGACGGCCGCCGTGTCGCCGTGCCACCGCCCGGGGAGACGCGCGCGCTGGAGGACGTGGAGCGGCCACCGCTGCCGGAGCCCCTTCCGGACGGGCCCACCCGGCGGGCCCCGCTCGGACTCGTCGCCGGGGCCCGCAGCGGCGACAAGGGCGGCGACGCCAACGTCGGCGTGTGGGCGCGCTCGGAACAGGGCTGGCGGTGGCTCGCGCACGCGCTGACCACCGAGACGTTGCGGCAACTGGTGCCCGAGAGCCGGGCGCTGGCCGTGGAACGGCACGTATTGCCCGGACTGCGCGCAGTCACCTTCGTCGTCGAGGGGATTCTCGGCGAGGGCGCCGCCGCCCAGCACCGCTTCGACCCGCAGGCCAAGGCCCTCGGCGAATGGCTGCGCTCCCGCCACCTGGACATACCGGAGGCGCTCCTGTGACGGTTCTTTCCTCCGCCCTGGACACCGGCTCCGCCGAGTACAGGGCCCACCGCGAGGCCATGCTCGGCAAGCTCGCCGCCCTCGACGCCGAGCACGCCAAGGCGCTCGCGGGCGGCGGCGCGAAATACGTCGAGCGGCACCGGCGGCGCGGCAAACTGCTCGCCCGGGAGCGGATCGAGCTGCTGCTCGACCCCGACACGCCGTTCCTGGAGCTGTCGCCGCTGGCCGGGTGGGGCAGCGACTACACCGTGGGCGCCTCGCTGGTCACCGGGATCGGGGTCGTCGAGGGCGTGGAGTGCCTGATCACCGCCAACGACCCGACCGTGCGCGGCGGCGCCAGCAACCCGTGGAGCCTGAAGAAGGCGCTGCGGGCCAACGACATCGCGCTCGCCAACCGGCTGCCCTGCGTCAGCCTCGTCGAGTCCGGCGGCGCCGATCTGCCGTCCCAGAAGGAGATCTTCATTCCCGGGGGCGCCGTCTTCCGGGACCTGACCCGGCTGTCGGCGGCCGGCATCCCGACCGTCGCCGTCGTGTTCGGCAACTCCACCGCCGGGGGCGCGTACATCCCCGGCCTGTCCGACCACGTGATCATGGTCAAGGAGCGGGCCAAGGTGTTCCTCGGCGGTCCGCCGCTGGTGAGGATGGCCACCGGCGAGGAGAGCGACGACGAGTCCCTGGGCGGCGCCGAGATGCACGCGCGCGTGTCCGGTCTGGCCGACCACTTCGCCCTGGACGAGCCGGACGCCCTCCGGCAGGCCCGCCGGGTCGTCGCCCGGCTCAACCACCGCAAGGCGTACCCCGATCCGCCCGCCGCGCCGCCGCCGAAGTACGACGAGGAGGAGCTGCTGGGGATCGTCCCCGGCGATCTGCGGATCCCCTTCGACCCGCGCGAGGTCGTCGCCCGGATCGTCGACGCCTCCGACTTCGACGAGTTCAAGCCGCTGTACGGGACGAGCCTCGTCACCGGCTGGGCCACCCTGCACGGCTATCCCGTCGGCATCCTCGCCAACGCCCAGGGAGTGCTGTTCAGCGAGGAGTCGCAGAAGGCGGCCCAGTTCATCCAGCTCGCCAACCAGGTGGACGTACCGCTGCTGTTCCTGCACAACACCACCGGCTACATGATCGGCCGCGAGTATGAGCAGGGCGGCATCATCAAGCACGGCGCGATGATGATCAACGCGGTGTCCAACTCGCGCGTCCCGCACCTGTCCGTCCTCATGGGGGCGTCCTACGGCGCCGGGCACTACGGCATGTGCGGACGGGCCTACGACCCCCGCTTCCTGTTCGCCTGGCCCAGCGCCAAGTCGGCCGTCATGGGGCCGCAGCAGCTCGCGGGCGTGCTGTCCATCGTGGCCCGGCAGTCGGCGGCCGCCAAGGGACAGCCGTACGACGAGGAGGCGGACGCCGCGCTGCGGGCGATGGTGGAGCGGCAGATCGAGGCCGAGTCGCTGCCGGCGTTCCTGTCCGGGCGGCTGTACGACGACGGCGTCATCGACCCGCGCGACACCCGCACCGTCCTCGGCCTGTGCCTCTCGGCCGTCCACACCGCGCCCTTCGAGGGCGCGCGCGGCGGCTTCGGCGTCTTCCGGATGTGAGGGATCCCTTGATTTCCACGCTGCTCGTCGCCAACCGGGGCGAGATCGCCTGCCGTGTCTTCCGCACCTGCGCCGAACTGGGCATCCGGACGGTCGCCGTGCACTCGGACGCCGACGAGGACGCGCTGCACACGCGCGTGGCCGACACCGCGGTGCGCCTGCCGGGCGTGACGCCCGCCGAGACGTATCTGCGCGGCGACCTCATCGTGAAGGCGGCGGTGGCGGCCGGCGCGGACGCCGTGCACCCGGGCTACGGCTTCCTCGCCGAGAACGCCGGCTTCGCGCGGGCCGTCCTGGACGCGGGCCTGGTCTGGATCGGGCCGCCCCCGCGGGCCGTCGAGGCGATGGCGTCCAAGACCCGTGCCAAGGAACTGATGGGCGTGCCGCCCCTGCGCGAGGTCACCGCGGCCGACCTGCCGGTCCTCGTGAAGGCCGCCGCGGGCGGCGGCGGGCGCGGGATGCGGATCGTACGGCGGCTGGAGGACCTGGACGCCGAACTGGAGGCGGCGCGCGCCGAGGCGTTGGGCGCCTTCGGCGACGGCGAGGTGTTCGTCGAGCCGTACCTCGGCGGCGACGCGGGCGGGCGGCACGTGGAGGTGCAGATCCTCGCCGACACCCACGGCACCGTGTGGACGCTGGGCACGCGCGACTGCTCCCTCCAGCGGCGCCACCAGAAGGTCGTCGAGGAGGCCCCGGCGCCCGGACTTCCCGCGGACACCGAGCGGGAGTTGCGGGAGCTGGCCGTACGGGCCGCGCGGGCCGTCGACTACACCGGTGCGGGAACCGTCGAGTTCCTGGTGGCCGACGGCAGGGCGCACTTCCTGGAGATGAACACCCGCCTCCAGGTGGAACACCCGGTCACGGAGGCCGTGTTCGGCGTGGACCTGGTCGCCCTGCAGATCCGTGTCGCCGAGGGCCACGCCCTGGACGCCGAACCGCCCCCCGCGCGCGGGCACGCGGTCGAGGCCCGCCTGTACGCCGAGGACCCGGCCAGCGACTGGGCCCCGCAGACCGGCACCCTGCACCGCCTGGCCGTCCCCGGCGTCCGCCTGGACACCGGTTACGGCGACGGGGACACGATCGGCGTCCACTACGACCCGCTGCTCGCCAAGGCCGTCGCCCACGCCCCCACGCGCGCGGAGGCGCTGCGCAAGCTCGCCGGCGCGCTGGAGCGGGCCGCCGTCCACGGCCCGGTCACCAACCGGGACCTGCTCGTGCGGTCCCTGCGGCACGAGGAGTTCGCCACCGGCCGTATGGACACCGGCTTCTACGACCGCCACCTCGCCGGACTGACCGCGCCCGCCCCCGACCCGTACGCGCCCCTGGCCGCCGCGCTCGCCGACGCGCACGGCCGCTCCCGCTTCGGCGGCTGGCGCAACGTGCCCTCGCAGCCGCAGGTCAAGCGGTACCTGATGGCGGGCGAGGAACACGAGGTGCGCTACCGGCACACGCGTACGGGCCCGGCCCCCGACGCGGTGGGGGTGCGGGTGGTGCACGCGGACGCCCGCCTGGTCGTCCTGGAAGCCGGCGGTGTCCGGCGCCGGTACGAGATCGCCCGCTACGGAGACCGGGTGTACGCCGGACCGACCGCGCTCACCGCCCTGCCCCGCTTCCCCGACCCCGTCGCCCAGCGCGCCCCCGGTTCACTGCTGGCCCCCATGCCCGGCACCGTCGTCCGCGTCGCCGACGGACTGGCGGTCGGCGACACCGTACGCGCCGGGCAACCACTGCTGTGGCTGGAGGCGATGAAGATGGAACACAGGATCGAGGCCCCGCTGACGGGCACACTCACAGCCTTGCACGCGACCCCTGGACAACAAGTCGACCCAGGCACGCTGCTGGCGGTAGTGCAAGCGTTTTAAGGGGCGCGGGGAACTGCGCGAGCAACCACAGACAACTCGCACCCGGGAGACGATCATGACCCCCACCACCGAATCCGAAGAACACAGTGCTCTCCGAGCCGCAGTCTCCGCCCTCGGCAAACGCTACGGCCGCGCCTACCTCACCCGAACCGTCGCCGAGGGACGTGCCCCCACCGAACTCTGGTCCGAGGCGGGCAAGCTCGGCTACCTCGGCGTCAACCTGCCAGAGGCATACGGCGGGGGAGGCGCAGGCGTCACCGAACTGGCCATCGTGCTGGAGGAACTCGGCGCGGCCGGCTGCCCGTTGCTGATGATGGTCGTCTCGCCCGCCATCTGCGGCACCGTCATCGCCCGGTTCGGCACCGAGGAGCAGAAGCGCGCCTGGCTGCCCCCGCTGGCGAACGGCACCCGCACCATGGCCTTCGGCATCACCGAACCCGACGCCGGCTCCAACTCCCACCGCATCACCACCACCGCCCGCCGCGACGGCGCCGACTGGGTGCTCACCGGCCGCAAGGTGTTCGTCTCCGGTGTCGACATCGCCGACGCCGTCCTGATCGTCGGCCGCACCGAGGACGCGCGCACCGGCCGCCTCAAGCCCTGCCTCTTCATCGTCCCGCCGGACGCGGACGGCTTCCAGCGACGGCCCATCGACATGGAACTCACCGCCGCCGAGAAGCAGTTCGAGCTGGCCCTGGACGAGGTGCGGCTGCCCGCCGACGCGCTCGTCGGCGAGGAGGATGCGGGCCTGCTGCAACTGTTCGCCGGGCTCAACCCCGAGCGCATCATGACGTCCGCCTTCGCGATCGGCATGGGGCGCCACGCGCTCGGACGGGCCGTGGAGTACGCGCGCGAACGCACCGTCTGGAAGGCCCCCATCGGCTCCCACCAGGCCATCGCGCACCCGCTCGCCCAGGCGCACATCGACCTGGAACTCGCCCGCCTGATGACGGCCAAGGCGGCCCACCTGTACGACGCGGGGGACGACGTGGGCGCGGGAGAGGCCGCCAACATGGCCAAGTACGCGGCCGGTGAGGCCTGTGCGCGCGCCGTCGACCAGGCCGTGCACACCCTCGGCGGCAACGGCCTCACGCGTGAGTTCGGGATCGCCTCGCTGATAACGGCCTCCCGTGTGGCCCGTATCGCCCCGGTGAGCCGGGAGATGATCCTCAACTACGTCTCCCACCAGACCCTGGGCCTGCCCAAGTCGTACTGAACCGCCCACCGGGTGCGAGGAGGAACCATGATCCGCGGCGAGTGCGAGCAGCGGCCATGACCCTGATCGGACGTACACGCGTGCGTGCCGTCGAGACGCTCGGCCTGGACTCGCCGGGCAACCGCAACGCCCTGTCGGCGGCGCTCGTCGGGGAACTCGGCGCCGCGCTGGCCGACTGCGCCGAGGACGGCGGGGTCCGCGCCGTCGTCCTCACTCACACCGGCACCACCTTCAGCGCGGGCGCCGACCTGCGCGACCCTCCCCGGCCCGAGGCGCTGGTGGAGCTGCTGCGGCAGATCGTCGAACTGCCCAAACCGGTCGTCGCCCGGGTCACCGGACACGTCCGCGCGGGCGGTCTCGGGCTGCTCGCGGCCTGCGACATGGCCGTCGCCTCGCACCGGGCCACGTTCGCGTTCACCGAGGTGCGCATCGGGGTGGCCCCCGCGGTCATCTCGCTGCCGCTGCTGCCCCGCGCCGACCCGCGCGCGCTGGCCCGCCACTGCCTCACCGGGGAACGCTTCGACGCGGCCGAGGCGGTCCGTACCGGCCTGCTGACGGCGGCCGGGGACGACGCCGACGCCGTACTGGAACCGATCCTCGACGGGCTGCGCCGCTCCTCACCCCAGGCGCTGGCCGAGACGAAACGACTGCTCACGGCTAGGGTGCTGGAAGCCTTCGACCGGGACGCGGCCGACCTGACCGCGCTCTCGGCCCGGCTGTTCTCCTCCGCGCAGGCGCGCGAGGGCATGACGGCCTTCCTCGAACGACGGGATCCGGAATGGGCGGTGTGACCACACACGACCGCGCGGAACGCGCCCCCAAGCAGGACCGCAGCCGGGCCACCCGGCAGCGGCTCCTCCAGGCCGCCGTGGCCTGCCTCGCCGAACACGGCTGGGCCGGCTCCACGGTCTCGGTGGTCGCCGAACGCGCCGGCGTCTCCCGCGGCGCCGCCCAGCACCACTTCCCCACCCGCGAGGACCTGTTCACCGCCGCCGTCGAGTACGTGGCCGAGGAGCGCTCCACCGCCCTGCGCGACCTGTTCCCCGAGGGCGCGGCCGGTGACCGGCGGGCCGTGGTCGCCGCCCTCGTCGACCTCTACACCGGGCCCCTCTTCCGCGCCGCCCTCCACCTGTGGGTGGCCGCCTCCAACGAGGAACAACTGCGCCCCCGGGTCACCGAGTTGGAGGCCCGCGTCGGCCGTGAGACGCACCGGATAGCGGTCGAGCTGCTGGGCGCGGACGAGGCCCGCCCCGGCACCCGCGAAACCGTCCAGGGCTTCCTCGACATGGCCCGGGGCCTCGGCCTCGCCAACCTCCTGACCGACGACACCGCCCGCCGCGAACGCGTGGTCGCCCAGTGGGCGGCCCTGCTGGAGGAGGCGCTGGGCCGCGGCCCGGCCACCACGTGAACCGGGCCACACCGGTATCGCGCCCCCCGCAGTACCCTGTGCGCATGTTCTTGCCGCTCGTGCGACGCCGCCACGTGGACTACGTGCGCGTCACGAGCATGGGCTGTCGGCGCTCCGCCTGACCCTGCCCCTTCCGCGGCGGCCGTTCGCCCCGCACCCCTCACCCGGTTTCTCTCCTCCGGAACCCGTGCCGCGCGCCCACCCACGGCGGCTGCCCGGGACCCGTACACCCTGCGGACGTGACCCATGACGAACACGGCGACGAACCCGTCGTACGATCAGCTCCCCATCATCGACCTCGCGGCCGCCGACCGCGGTCCCCGGGAACGGGCGCTGCTGCACGAGCAGTTGCACGGCGCCGCCCATGACGTGGGCTTCTTCCAGCTCGTCGGGCACGGCGTCACCCGGGCGGAGACCGACGCGCTGCTCGACGCCATGCACGCCTTCTTCCGGCTCCCCGAGGCCGACCGTCTCGCCCTGGACAACGTCAACTCGCCCCACTTCCGCGGCTACACGCGCACCGGGGACGAGCGCACCGGCGGCGCCCGCGACTGGCGCGACCAGCTCGACATAGGCGCCGAGCGGCCCGCCCGCGTACCCGGCCCCGGCGAGCCCGCGTACTGGTGGCTCCAGGGCCCCAACCAGTGGCCGGCCGCCCTGCCCGAGCTGCGCACCGCCGCGCTCGCCTGGATCGACCGGCTCGGCGCCGTCGCCCGCAGGCTGCTGCACGAACTGCTCACCGCCATCGGCGCGCCCGCCGACTTCTACGACCCCGTCTTCGGCGAGCACGCCCACCCGCACCTCAAGCTCGTCCGCTACCCGGGCAGCGCGGGCGACGGCACCGACCAGGGCGTCGGCGCCCACAAGGACTATGGCTTCCTCACCCTGCTGCTCCAGGACCGGATCGGCGGGCTCCAGGTGCAGCGCGCGGACGGCCTCTTCCACGACGTGCCGCCGATCGAGGGCGCGTTCGTCGTCAACCTCGGAGAGCTGCTGGAGGTCGCCACCAATGGCTACCTCGTCGCCACCAACCACCGGGTGGTCTCCCCGCCCGGCGCCACCGAGCGGTTCTCGGTGCCCTTCTTCTACAACCCGCGTCTGGACGCCCGCGTCGCCCCGCTGCCCTTCCCGCACGCCTCGACCGCGCCCGGCGTCACGGACGACCCGGGCAACCCGCTGTTCGCCGAGTACGGCTACAACGAGCTGAAGGGGAAGGTCCGCGCCCACCCGCTGGTGGCCCAACGGCACCACGCGGAGCTGCTGAGCCCCGCGTGACGCCGTGATGCCGCGCGTGCCGACCGGGTGCGGTGGAGCGCTCGGTCAGTGTGCGATGTGGTCGTAGCCCGCGATGTCCCGCGGGCTGCGCGGGCCGGGACCGACGTAACGGGCGGAGGGGCGCACCAGGCGGCCGGTGCGCTTCTGCTCCAGGATGTGCGCGGACCAGCCCGCGGTACGCGCGCACGTGAACATCGACGTGAACATGTGCGCCGGCACCTCGGCGAAGTCCAGCATGATCGCCGCCCAGAACTCGACGTTCGTGGCCAGCACCCGGTCCGGCCGCCGGTTGTGCAGTTCCTCCAGGGCGGCCTTCTCCAGCGCCTCGGCGACCTCGTACCGCGGGGCGCCGAGCTCCCGGGCGGTGCGGCGCAGCACGCGCGCGCGTGGGTCCTCGGCCCGGTACACCCGGTGGCCGAAGCCCATCAGCCGCTCACCGCGGTCCAGGGCGCTCCTGACGTAGCCCTCCGCGTCCCCGGTCCGTTCGATCTCCTCGATCATGCCCAGGACCCGGGAGGGCGCGCCGCCGTGCAGCGGGCCGGACATGGCGCCCACCGCGCCCGACAGGGCGGCCGCCACGTCGGCGCCGGTGGAGGCGATGACGCGGGCGGTGAACGTGGAGGCGTTCATGCCGTGCTCGGCCGCGGACGTCCAGTACGCGTCGACGGCGGCCACGTGCCGGGGGTCCGGCTCGCCCCGCCAGCGGATCATGAACCGCTCGGTGATGGAGCGGGCCTTGTCGATCTCCCGCTGCGGCACCATCGGCACGCCCTGCCCGCGCGCCGACTGGGCGACGTACGACAGCGCCATGACGGCGGCCCGCGCCAGATCGTCGCGCGCCTGCTCCACGTCGATGTCGAGGAGCGGTTTCAGGCCCCACACCGGGGCGAGCATGGCCAGCGCCGACTGGACGTCCACGCGGATGTCCCCGGAGTGCACGGGGATCGGGAACGGCTCGGCGGGCGGCAGGCCCGGATCGAAGGCGCCGTCCACCAGCAGCCCCCAGACGTTGCCGAAGGAGATCTGACCGACGAGTTCCTCGATGTCGACGCCCCGGTACCGAAGGGCGCCGCCCTCCTTGTCCGGTTCGGCGATCTCCGTCTCGAACGCGACGACTCCTTCGAGACCGGGTACGAAGTCGGACATCAGGCGGCTCCTTGTGGTCTGTGCGACAGAGAGTGCGACCGGACGACTGAGGTGAAGCTGACTTGGGCCGCGGGGGCCGGGGCCGAGGGGGCCGGGGCCGAGGGGGCCGGGGCCGAGGGGACTGCCGGGACGATGCCCCGTGCGGCGGGCCGTCACCCGACTGGAACGACAGCAGCACCATAACCCCGAGTGCCACAAAAGGGGAGTGGAGCGGCACTCAGTGCCACCTCGGATCCCGGTGGACGGCGAGGGTACCCCGCAGGGTCGTCCGGTGGATACGGCAGGATGACCGCGTGACCGACCGAGAAGCCGGTGAGACCGCCCCCTTCGACCTCGCCTCCATGCGCATGCACTACCGGGCCGAGGGGCTCGCGGAGGACGAGCTGGCCGCCACCCCCGTCGCCCAGTTCGCCCGCTGGTTCCAGCAGGCCGCGACCGAGGCCCGGCTGTTCGAACCCAACGCCATGGTCGTCTCCACCGCGGACGCCGACGGCCGGCCCAGCTCCCGCACGGTGCTCCTGAAGTCCTTCGACGAGCAGGGCTTCGTCTTCTACACCAACTACGACTCCCGCAAGGGCCGCGACCTGGCCGGGAACCCGTACGTCTCCCTGCTGTTCCCCTGGCACCCCATGGCCCGCCAGGTCATCGTCCAGGGCGTGGCCCGCCGCACCGGCCGCGACGAGACCGCCGCGTACTTCCGCACCCGCCCGCACGGCTCCCAGCTCGGCGCCTGGGCCAGCGCCCAGTCCGCGGTGGTCGCCGGCCGCGCGGAGCTCGACGCCTCCTACGCCGACCTGGCCGCCCGCTACCCCGAGGGCGAGCAGGTGCCCGTCCCGCCGCACTGGGGCGGCTTCCGGGTCGCCCCGAGCTCGGTGGAGTTCTGGCAGGGCCGCGAGAACCGCCTGCACGACCGCCTGCGGTACGTCGCCGAGCCGGACGGCGGCTGGCGCGTGGAGCGGCTGAGCCCCTGAGACGCTCCCGGGGCGGGGAGCCGGTATTGACACGGCTCTGGTCCAGACCTCACCGTGATCCGCGACACACAGTCGCCCCCGAAGGGACGGACCACGCATGAGCGACCGCACGCCGGCCGGCCAGTTCCTCGACGCCGCCATCGGCCTGCTCCAGCGGGTCCGGGACGAGGAGGCCGAGCGGATCGCGGCGGCCGGGACGCTGCTCGCCGACACCGTGGCCGCCGGCGGCCGCCTGTTCGCCTTCGGCGCCGGCCACTCCTCCCTCGCCGCCCAGGACCTCGTCTACCGCGCCGGCGGGCTGGCCCTGATGAACCTGCTCGCCGTTCCCGGCACCGTCGGCGTCGACGTCGTGCCCGCCACCCTCGGCTCCGCCCTGGAACGCGTCGACGGCCTCGCCTCCGCCGTCCTGGACAGCTCCCCGCTGCGCTCCGGCGACGCCCTGATCGTCGTCTCGCTGTCCGGGCGCAACGCCCTGCCCGTGGAGATGGCCGTGCGTGCCCGCGCCCTCGGCGTGCGGGTCGTCGGCGTGACCTCGGTGGTCTACGCGACCGAGACCACCTCCCGGAACGCCTCGGGGACGTTCCTGAAGGACCACTGCGACATCGTCCTCGACTCCAAGATCGCGGTCGGGGACGCCGAACTGACCCTCGACACCGTCGCGGCACCCTTCGCGCCCGCCTCCACCGTCGTCACCTCCGCCCTGCTCCAGGCGGTCATGGCCACCGCCGCCGGCGTCCTCGCAGACCGCGGGATCGAACCGCCGCTGCTGCGCTCCGGCAACGTCGACGGCGGCCACGAGTGGAACGCCCAGGTCTTCGACCGGTACGCGGACCGGATCTTCTACCGGCACTGACCCGGACCGCCTCATGGATCGGGGGGAATTTCCGCGGACGGCAATTCCTTCAATGTTCTGGGAACCCGGTGTGTGCTGGGTCACGTTCGAGTTGAATGATGGCCAGTGAGCGAAACGTCGCGCCGTACGTGCGGACGCAGCCTGCAGGGGGTCCAGGTGAGTGCTTCCCGGCGTAGTGGGGCCACCGACGAGCTGGGGCCGGACGAGCCCGAGCCGGAGCGGGACGGTCCGAGGGGCTCCGACATGCATGACGGCTCCGATCTGCTGGCCGCCCTTCTCGACGGCATGGACGCGGCCCTGTGCGCCTTCGACGCCGACGGCGTCGTCACGCACTGGAACCGCGAGGCCGAGCGCATCCTGGGCTGGACCGCCGCCGAGGCCGTCGGACGGCACGGCTTCGCCGGCTGGGCCGTGCGCAGCGCGGACGCCGAGGAGGTCGAGGGGCGGCTGATGTCCGCCATGCACGCCCCCGGGCGCCAGGTGCACGAGTTCGCGCTGCTCACCAAGGACGGCGGCCGCGTCCTGGTGCGGACCCAGTCCGCGGCGGTGCACGGGCCCGACGGCAAGCCCGCCGGCCTGTACTGCGCCTTCAGCGAGGTGCACGCGCAGATCGACCTGGAGCGGTCCATCGCGCTCAGCGAGGCCCTGTTCGAGGACGCGTTCTGGGGGGTCGTGCTCGTCGACGCCGACCTGCGGCCCGCCGTCGTCAACGACTACGCCGCCCAGGCCCTCGGCACCGGCCGCACGGCGGCCCTCGGCCGGCCGCTCGGCGAGCTGCTCACCCAGGGCCTGGAGGAACTGGAGAGCGCGCTCACCCACGTCCTGGCCGAGGGCGCCCCGCCCGCCCCCGCCGAGCTGTGGGTGGGCGTACGCACCCCGGAGGGCGACCGGCGGCGCTGCTGGCGCAGCGGATTCGTCCGGCTCGCCTCGCCGCTCGCCGAGGAACCGGTGCCGCTCGGCGTCGCCTGGCTCTTCGCCGACGTCACCGAGGCCAAGCAGGGCGAGCAGGAGGCCGCGCTGCTGCGGTTCCGCAGCAACCAGTTGCACCGGGCCGCCCACGCCGCCGCCGAGTGCGAGGACCCGGCCGAGGCCGCCACCGTCCACCTCGACTTCGCCCTGGCCGGCTTCGCCGACCACGCCCTGATCGACCGCGTGACGGACGGCACGGCCCCGGCCGACGGCGTGATCGCCGCCGGGACGGCGGCCCGGGTCCGGCTGGTCCGCGTCGCGGCCACCCCCTCCGGCGGCCTCGGGCCCAGCCTGCTCACCGGACGGGCCGGCCTGCCCGTCCGCTACGGGACGGGCCACCCCGCCCTCCAGTGCGTCGAGCGCGCCGGCTCCGTGCGCGCCTCCGCCGGGGCCGTACCGGCCGACCGGGCGCGCGAGTGGGCCGAGGCCCGGCAGTGGCCGGGCGACGCCGTGCACGCCCTGTGCGCGGTCCTGCGCAGCCGCGGCCGCACCCTCGGCGTCGTGACCTTCCTCCGCGGCCCCGCCCGCACCCCCTTCGAACGCGCCGACGCGACCTACGCCGAGGACGTGGCCACCCGAATCGCCACGTCCCTGGACCTGGCCCTCCTCCTCCACAACGACCACACCTGAGCCCGCGACGCGCCGAGGCAGGCGTCACGGCGACACACATGCCATGCCCGGCAGCACCACTGCGACGACGCACGTGCCGTCACAGCAGCCGGCCGTGGCGCACATGCGCTGTGGTCGGCGGGCTCGCTGCGGCGGTGGGCCGCCTGCCGTGACCGGCAGTGCCACTGTGACGGCGTACGTGCCGCTGGGGCAGCCTGCCGTGACGGGCGTGTGTTCCGCGATGGCAGCCGGCCTCGGTGCCACGTGCCGCGGTCGGCGGGCTCGCTGCGGCGGTGGGCCGCCTGCCGTGACCGGCAGTGCCACTGTGACGGTGCACGTGCTGCTGGGGCAGCCTGCCGTGACGGGCGTGTGCTCCGCGATGGCAGCCGGCCGGGGTGGACGCGAGCTGGGTCGGCAGCCCCAGTGCGACGTAGAGACGCCTGCCGCGACGGCAAGCCCTGCCGTGACGGGCGTGTGAGGTAGCTCTGCCGTGGCGGCATGTGCGCCGCGACAGCCGCCGGCCGTGGTGCACGCGCGTTGTGGTCGGCAGGCTCGCCGCGACGGCGGGACGCCTGCCGCGGCGGCGTACGCGCCGCGAGGGCGACACCGGTCGCGACGAGCGTCCGTTCCGCGGCGGCGGCTTTGCCGCAGCGTGCGCACGTGTCACGTGGCCGTCCCGCCGCGGCAGCGAGCGGCCCCCTGCGGCGTGCCCACGCGCCGCGTCGGCCGTCGTGCTGCGGTGTGTGCGTCGGCCGTGGCGGTGACCCGCGGCCACGGCTTCCTCACCACGTCGAAAAAACCTGTTGAGTATCGCCGGTCCGCTTCCTAGGGTGTTGTGCACACACGAAGGGAGGTGATCCGGTAGATGAGTGAGACCCGGACGCGTGAGGTGGCTGCGGGCTAGCGGCCCGTCACCCCACCCTGTGCGGTGCTGGACCAGCGCGTGACAGAAGCGTGCGGCCGGCCCAATTTCAAGCAGTCACCCGACCCGCGAGCTGCCGGTACGTCCGGCCGGCTCCTCCGCCGAGGCGGAGGGACCCAGCTCGCGGGTCGTCCGCGTTTCGCGCGGGCCGCCCGGTTGTCAGCGGGATGCGTCAGAATTGACTTCAGGGCCAGCGCACGCGCCGCGGAGCCGCCAGGCTCCCGGCCGAGGTAATCGAGGGGCACGTATGTCCGGACTGATCGACACCACGGAGATGTATCTCCGCACCATCCTCGAGCTGGAGGAGGAAGGCGTCGTCCCCATGCGCGCCCGGATCGCGGAGCGCCTGGACCAGAGCGGCCCGACCGTGAGCCAGACGGTCGCGCGGATGGAGCGCGACGGCCTGGTCTCGGTGGCACCGGACCGGCATCTGGAGCTCACGGACGAGGGCCGCCGGCTGGCGACGCGCGTGATGCGCAAGCACCGGCTCGCCGAGTGCCTGCTGGTCGACGTGATCGGCCTGGAGTGGGAGCAGGTGCACGCCGAGGCCTGTCGCTGGGAGCACGTGATGAGCGAGGCCGTGGAGCGCAGGGTGCTGGAGCTGCTGCGGCACCCGACCGAGTCGCCGTACGGCAACCCGATCCCGGGTCTGGAGGAGCTGGGCGAGAAGGACGGCGCCGACCCGTTCCTGGACGAGGGCATGGTGTCGCTCGCCGACCTGGACGCGGGCGCCGACGGCAAGACCGTGGTCGTCCGCCGGATCGGCGAGCCGATCCAGACGGACGCCCAGCTCATGTACACGCTGCGCCGCGCGGGCGTGCAGCCCGGCTCGGTGGTCAGCGTGACGGAGTCGGCCGGCGGGGTGCTGGTCGGCAGCAGCGGCGAGGCGGCGGAGCTGGACACCGAGGTCGCCTCCCACGTGTTCGTCGCCAAGCGCTGAGCCGGCGCTGAGCCGGCCGCCCGTCCGGCTCGCCGCTTTCCCCCGTCCGTGGTTCAGCGCGTCGAAGCGCAGCGCGCGGGCGCGGGGCGTGCAAGGCTGGCCCGGGAGGCATGGGGACCGAAAGGGTGGGGGAGATGTGCCGCAGATATGGGGAGAGCCCCGGCGCCGTGCGGCGCCGGGGCCTGTCCTCCCCTTCAACGACCCGGAGCCCCGAGCTCTCAGGGTCGTCCCCCTCGGACCTCTTTTCCCCGAGTGGTCCGCCTCCCGTTGAAGATCTCCCCCTGGGGGCGGCGATCAATCCTGGCCAGGCGTCACTCGAACGAGGGGTGTTGGCGCCACGGCCAGCAATTTCGAATACGTATTCGATAGCCTGAGTGTCCGCGTGAGGGCCCCATGGCCCGCGCACGCTACAGAATGTGCACGACGGCATACGGAAGCTGAACACGGTTCCAGGGGGGTGCCAGGACCAATGGTGCGGCGCATCGACGTGACCGGGTCGGGCGGTGTACGGCTCGCCGCCTGGGAGTTCGCGGAGCCCCCGAAGGCCGTGCCGGGCCAGGGGCGGGAGGGGGCGCCGGTAGGGTCCGAAGGACCCGAGCGGACCGACGGCGTGCTGTTACTGCACGGCCTCATGGGCCGCGCCTCCCACTGGGCCGCCACCGCCCGCCGGCTCTCGGGGCGGCACCGCGCCGTCGCCCTCGACCAGCGCGGACACGGCCAGAGCGAGAAGCCGCCACAGGCCGCCTACACCCGTGAGGCCTACGTCGAGGACGCCGAGGCCGCCCTCGAACAGCTCGGCCTCGGCCCGGCCGTCGTCATCGGCCACGCGATGGGCGCGCTGACGGCCTGGCAGCTCGCCGCCCGCCGCCCCGACCTGGTGCGGGCCGTGATCATCTGCGACATGCGGGCCTCCGCGCTCGGCGCCGCCTCCCAGCGGGAGTGGGAGGACTGGTTCCGGGCCTGGCCGGTCCCCTTCGCCGCCCTCGCCGACGTACGGAAGTGGTTCGGCGAGGACGACCCCTGGGTGGAGCGCCCCAATCCGGCACGCGGCGAGTTCTACGCCGAGGTCATGCACGAGAGCGCCGACGGCTGGCGCCCCGTCTTCGAACCGCAGCAGATGCTCACCTCCCGCGAGACCTGGGTGTACGACGCCCACTGGGAGGAACTGGCCCAGGTCCGCTGCCCGACCCTCGTGGTCCGCGGCCTGGACGGCGAACTCGGCCGGGCCGAGGCCCAGGAGATGGTTCGCGTCCTGCCGCGCGGACAGTACGCGGAGGTGGCCGACGCCGGTCACCTCGTCCACTACGACCAGCCGGAGGCGTGGCTCATGGCCATCGAACCCTTCCTGGACGCGGTACTCACCGGATGAGCACCGCCCCCGCGTCCCCCACCGCGCCGCCCACCGTGCCCACGGCCGTCCAGGAGGCCTTCCTGAAGGCCTTCCACGCCGAACACCCGGCGGTCACCGCCGACGCCTTCGTCGCCGGAAGAGCACCGGACGGGCGCTCCAGCTACCAGATCCTGAGCGACCGGGTGGCAGGCGCCCGGCGGGTCCTGGACCTCGGCTGCGGCGACGGCGTCCTGCTGGACCTGCTGGCCCGCACCGGTGGGCGCCGGCTCGCCGGCGTGGACCTCTCGCCCGAGGCGCTGGCCCTCGCCCGGCGCCGCCCGTCCCTGCGCACCACCGCGCTGGCCCAGGCCAGGGCGCAGCGGCTACCGTTCGCCGACGGGGCCTTCGACGCCTGCGTCTGCCACATGGCGCTGATGCTGATGAGCGACGTCGACCGGGTCGCCGCGGAGACCGCCCGGGTACTGTCGCCCGGCTCCACGCTGGCCTGCGTGGTCGGCGGCGGCGCCCTCGGCGGGGAGGCGTACGAGCTGTTCAGCGGCCTGTTGAGGGCCGCCGTCGAACGGGCGCCCGCCGAGCAGCGCATTCCGCCGCTCGGGGACCGCAGGACCCGCAGTCGCGAGGGGCTCGGCGCGATCCTGGAGCCGGCCGGGTTCGGCGCGCCGGACCGTGAGACGGTCCCGATCGATCTGAGCGGCCCGGTGGAGAAGGTCTGGGCGGCCCTCTCCGGCATCTACGACGTCGGACCGCTCGACCCGGCCGCCGTCGCCCGGCTGCGGAAGGACTTCGTGCGGGAGGCGGCCGGGCTCGCCGGGCCGGACGGACGGGTGCCGTGCGGCTTCACCGTCCACGTGGTGACCGCACGCCTGCGCTGAGCAGGCCCGGCTCAGCCCTTGCTGACCGCCGTGAGGATCTCCGGCAGCCGGGCCGCCGTGCGCGGCGCCGCCAGCCGCAGCCCCAGCAGCGTGATCGCCGCCCCGTACGCGGCGCCCACCGGCAGCAGCGCCCAGCTCCAGCTCCCGCCGGTGGCGCTGACGTTCGACCAGATGACCAGGGCGATGAACGGCAGGCACAGCAGGCCCGCCGCGACCATGCCGCCGAAGATGGAGAGGAAGGCGAGACCGGCCTGACCGGCGGCCACGTTCTTGTGGCCCTCCTGCGGAATGGAGTACGGGAAGCGGGCCGACGTCCACGCCCCGGTCGCCAGCATCGCGCCGAGCAGGGCGAAGGACAGTCCGAGCACGTCCGGCAGCCGGCGCCACTCGCCGAGCAGGCCCGTCGTCAGCACCGTGACCAGGGTGGCGTACGGCAGGGTGATCAGCAGCAGCGCCAGCGCCCGCGCGCGCAGCTCGGCGTAGGCGTCCCGCGGGGCCGAGATCGTCAGCGCGACCAGCCAGAACGCGGAGGTGTCCTGGCCGAACTGGTTGTACATCTGGATGCCGAGCATGCCGGCGGCGAAGCAGGCGAAGTACGGCGAGCCGGTGCCCTGGACCGCGTTGAACACCGGGACGATCAGTCCGATGGCGAGCGAGGTCACCCAGGCCGCCTTGGTCTTCGGATCGCGCCAGACATAGCGCAGGCTGCGCTCCATGACGGTGCCGGTGCGGCCGGCCGGCAGCCACCGCGCCGGTCCGCCGCCGTCGCGGGCCCGGTCGCGTGCGGGAGCGTCGACGGGCTGGAGGGTCGAGGAGTCGGGCGAGGTCATCAGCCGGGTCAGGCTGCGCGCCCACACCATGAGCAGGGCGGCCAGGGCGGCCGCGGTCAGCGCGAGCTGGGCCACAGCGACGCCGTAGGAGCCCCTGGTCACCGAGTCCACCGCGCCCACCGCCGACGCGGGCGGCAGCCACCGCAGCACGTCCGCCACCGGGCCGAGCTGCCCCAGCCCGGCCGAGCCCAGGCGCTGCATGCCGAAGTTGACGACCTGCGCCCCGACCGCGATGACCAGGCCGCTGAGCACCGCGAGGTCCCGTCCCTTACGGCTGGTCAGCAGCCGCACGTTGGCGGCGGCCACGGCCCGCGCGAGGGCCACGCACACCAGCAGCGTGAGGACCAGGGCGAGCACCGCGACGACGGACGCGGCCGCCCCGTGCGCCACCGAGATCACACAGCCCACCAGCAGCAGCACCGTGAACAGCGGCCCGATGCCGACCAGGGACGACGCGAGCAGCGCGCCGACCAGCGGTCGCGGCCGCAGCGGGAGCATCACCAGCCGGGTCGGGTCGAGGGTCTCGTCGCCGGTGGGGAAGAACAGCGGCATCACGGCCCAGCCCAGCGCCAGCACGGCCACGCCCAGGACGGCCACGGCGTCGATGTGCGCGTGGCCGCGGAGCGCGATGAAGCCGGCCATCTGGAGCGCGGCGAACAGCAGCGCGACGACGGCCGACGTGATGAACGCGGCCCGCCGCCCACCGGACTGCCTCAGCCCGTTGCGCAGCAGCGACAGCTTCAGGCGTACGACGACGGGCGTGATCGAGGGGGCCACGGTGCCGGCGCTCATCGGGAACCGCCGCCCAGCCAGTCCAGGTCGGAACCGGCGTTCCGGCCCTGTGCGCCGACGAGTTCGAGGAAGGCCTGCTGAAGGGTCGGAGCCTCGCCGCGCACCTCGGCGAGGGTGCCCTGGGCGCGGATGCGTCCCGCGGCCATCACGGCCACCCAGTCGCACAGGGATTCGACCAGTTCCATGACGTGCGAGGAGAACACGACGGTGGCGCCGGAGGCGGTGTACCGCTCCAGGACGCCGCGGATGGTCTGCGCGGACACCGGGTCGACGCCTTCGAAGGGCTCGTCGAGGAAGAGGACTTCCGGGTTGTGCAGCAGAGCGCAGGCGAGACCTATTTTCTTGCGCATGCCGGTCGAGTAGTCGACGACGAGCTTGTGCTGGGCGCCCGCGAGGTCCAGCACGTCCAGCAGCTGCGTGGCGCGCCGGTCCACATCCTCCCCGGGCAGCCCGCGCAACCGCCCGGAGTACGACAGCAGTTCGCGCCCCGACAGCCGCTCGAAGAGCCGCAGTCCTTCGGGCAGCACGCCGATCCGCGCCTTCACCGCCACCGGGTCCCGCCACACGTCGTGCCCGACGATCTCGACGGTGCCCTGGTCGGGCCGCAGCAGCCCGGTCACCATGGAGAGCGTGGTGGTCTTCCCCGCCCCGTTCGGCCCGACCAGCCCGATGAACTTCCCGGCGGGCAGCTCGAGATCGATCCCGGCGACGGCGACCTGCTGCCCGAACCGCTTCCAGAGCCCCTGTACGCGTACGGCGCTTGTACCCACTGTCACTGCTCCCTCCGTCAGCACGAACCCTACGGGGGACCACCCTGCCCGAAAGGCGGGACCGTGCTGATCTGCGCCTCCACCGCGCGGGGACGGCCACGACGGGGGACCGGAACAGGTGACTAGTGCCGGTCCCTGCCGCACGCGTACGCCAGCGGCGGGACCAGCTCCTCGACGTCCGGAAGCCAGCGATTGGCCGGCGTCGGCCGGCAGGCCCACTGCACGGCCCGCGAGCCGCACCGCGTGGGCGGCGCCACCACGTACCCGCCCTCGCCGAGCGCGACCAGGTCGAGCGAGGCCGGCGACCAGCCCAGCCGCCGCAGGAGGTCCGGCAGTTTCACGGACGCGCCTGGCAGCACGAAGAACTGCATCCGCCGCTCGGGGGTCAGGATCACCGGACCCAGCGCCGACCGCATCCGCTCCAGCCGGGCCAGCGCGAGGAACCCGGCCGTCTCCGGCACGGAGATCGCGTCGAACGTACGGCCCGTGGGCAGCAGGATCGACGCCGTCGGCTGCTGCTGCCACAACCCGCGCACCGTGTTCACGCTGCCGGTCGCCAGGGACGCCCAGCCCTCGCGCGCCGGGTGTGCGCCGGGCGCGGCGCACTGCGGGTCCCCGCAGGAGCAGCGCTGCACTCCGCCGACCGTCACCAGCCAGGTGCCGGGGAACACGTCCCAGTGGCGTTCCTCGGCGTAGCGAACGGCTGTCTCCGGCAGCGACTCCCCACGCTGCTGGGGAACGTGACCGGCCACCCGGCCGGCGCTGTGTGCGGCTTCCGCGCCCGCGATCGTCTCTTCCACGCCCCACTCAACTGCCGCGCCCACCTGGAGTTACGGGCGGGTCGCGTGGTCGGACGCGCCGGGGAGGAGCACCCTTCCGTGCCCGGGGCGCATGGGTGCATGTGTGGGGGCGCGCAGGAGGATCGCCGGTGGGCGCTGGGTAGTTCCGTGGGGGGCGGCATCCGCCTTCACCCCGGCAATCCTCACATGTCCCGCATTTTCGGTATGTCCACGGGGCATCGATCTTCACGGCCGGAACTTTCCGCCGGGGCGCGGAACGCGTCCGGCCGCGCAAGAGCCGTCAACTCGGTGCGTGGGCAGGCACCGCAGCTTCAGGGGGTTAACGCCATGGCCGCCAGGCCTCTCGTCGCGCGGCAGCCGAACGAACGGCTGCAGGCGCTCATCCAGGAAGCGGGCTGCTCGAACGCCGGGCTGGCCCGCCGGGTCAACATGTGCGGCGCCGAGCACGGTCTCGATCTGCGCTACGACAAGACGTCGGTGGCGCGCTGGCTGCGCGGACAGCAGCCGCGCGGACGGGCCCCGGCGATCATCGCCGAGGCACTCGGCCGCAAGCTCGGCCGTACGGTCACGATCGACGAGATCGGCATGGCCAACGGCAAGAACCTCGCCTCGGGCGTGGGCCTCCAGTTCTCGCCGACGGTGGTGGGGGCCATCGAGCAGGTCTGCGAGCTGTGGCGCAGCGACGTGGGCCGCCGGGACTTCCTGTCCGGCTCCGCCGTGGCCGCCTCCGCGCTGGTCGAGCCCAGCCGTGACTGGCTGATCTCCGCGCCGGACCCGCAGGTCGCGCGGGCGGCGGGGTCGCGGGTGGGCCAGTCCGACGTGGCCGCCGTACGGGCCATGACGCAGGCGCTGGTCGAGCTGGACCACAGCCACGGCAGCGGGCATGTGCGCCCGGTGGTCGTGCACTACCTCAACAGCGTCGTCTCCGGGCTGCTCGCCGGCTCCTACCGGGAGGCGGTGGGCCGCGACCTGTTCGCCGAGGTGGCCCGACTCACCGAGCTGGCCGGGTACATGGCCGTCGACACCGGCCAACCGGGCCTGGCCCAGCGGTACTACATCCAGGCGCTGCGGCTCGCCCAGGCGGCCGGGGACCGCGGCTACGGCGGCTATGTGCTGGCCGCCTCCATGAGCCATCTCGCCGCACAGCTCGGAAACCCGCGGGAGATCGCGCAGTTGGCGCGCGCGGCGCAGGAGGGCGCGCGCGGTCGCGTGACTCCGCGCGCGGAGGCGATGTTCCACGCGGCCGAGGCGCGCGGGCACGCCCTGATGGGCGACGCGCGGGCCGCGCAGCTCTCCGCCGGGCGGGCGGTGAGCGCGCTGGAGGCCGCGGATCCGCACTCCGGGGACGACCCGGCGTGGATCACGCACTTCGACGAGGCCTATCTGGCCGACGAGTTGGCGCACTGCCACCGAGACCTGGGGCAGGCGGAGGCGGCGGCGCGGGCGGCCGAGGAGTCGCTGGCCGGGCATCCCGCGTCGCGGGCCCGGCGGCGGGCCATCGGCTATGTGCTCCTCGCCACAGCGCAGGTGCAGCAGCGGGAGGTCGAACAGGCCTGCAGCACCGGGCTGAAGGCGGTGGAGCTGCTGCGGACGCTGCGCTCCGACCGCGGCGCGGAGTACCTTGAGGACTTCCAGCAGCGCCTGGAGCCGTTCCGGGACGAGCCGGTGGTAAGGGAGTTCGGGGCACGGCTCGAGACGCGGGTGGCGGCGTGAAATAAACAGCGTGCGGCGGGCGGGTTTTGTTACTGCGGTCACAGGGAAGGAGGTCTCGTCCTGTGCTGCGTGGCACGGGGCTCCGGGGACCCGGTAGCGTGAGCCGACGATTCCGAAGGTCCCCCATTCGTAGGAGTCCCGGTGACGCAGAGTGGACAGGGCGAGGAGCCCTCGGCGCGACCCGCGCACGAAGGCATCGTGCTGCCCTCCGACGGTGGTGCGCCCCTGCTGCCGGGCATGACCGGCGGGCCGGGCGGCCACCAGGCCGGAGCGCGGCCGGGCGGTCAGGCCCCGGCGGCGACCCCGGCCGGCGGTCAGGCCTGGGGCCAGCCGTGGGGCCCCGAGCAGCAGCAGCAGCCGCCGCAGCAGGACCAGGGCTGGCAGCAGCCGTGGGGCTCCCCGGAGCCGTACCCGCAGGGCCAGTGGGACGCGCAGGGCCAGGCCCCGCAGCACCCGGGCGCGGGCCCCCTGCCCCCGGAGAACGCCCCCTCGTACCGGCAGCCGGGCGCCGACCCCTACGGCGCCCCCGCGCACGCCGGACACGGGCTGCCGCCCGCCGGCGGCGACGCCTACGGCGTCCCGGGCCAGTCCGTACCGCCGGGCGCGCCCGCGCACGGGCTGCCCCCGGCCGACCCGTACGCGGCAGGGCACGGGATGCCGGGCGCCGACGAGGGTGCGACGCAGTACATCCCGCCGGTCCCCAGTGGCTCCGTGGACGAGGGCGCCACCCAGTTCCTGCCGCCCGTGCCGGGCGCGGGGGCGGACGAGGGCGCCACCCAGTTCCTGCCGCCCGTGCCGGGCGCGGGGGTGGACGAGGGCGCGACGCAGTACATCCCGCCGGTGGGGCCGGGCGCCCTGCCGCCGGAGGGCGGTCCCGCCAAGTACCCGGGCCAGATACCCCAGGGCGCCGCGCCCGGTCACCCCGACGCCGAGGCGACGCAGTTCATCGCACCCGTGGACGCCCAGGGCGGCGGGCGGCAGACGCCCGCCGAGTTCGACAACCTCTTCCGCAGCGACTCCGGCGGCGCGGCCCCCTCGACGCAGCAGATGCCCCGCTTCCAGCAGGGCCCGCCCGACCAGCCCCACACCCGGCCCGCGTCCGCCCCGCCCGGCGGGTACGACGACGGCGGCGGCCGGGGAGGCCGGCGCACCGGTTCGCGCATGCCGGTGATCGCGGCCGTGGGCGTCGGGATCGCCGTTCTCGGCATCGGCGCCGGGGCACTGCTCAGCGGCGGCGACGGGAAGGACGGCAGCGGCGACAAGAACACCAACCTCTCGGCCACCGCGCCCGCCACCGACGAGGCATCCTCCGCGCCCGCCGCCGACCCGGCCAAGGAGCAGGCGGTCGCGCTGGACAAGCTGCTGGCCGACAGCGGCAGCAGCCGCGCCTCCGTCATCAAGGCGGTGGCCGAGGTCAAGAACTGCAACAACCTCGGCCAGGCGGCCTCCGACCTGCGCGCCGCGGCCGAGCAGCGCAAGGGCCTGGTCACCCGCCTGGGAGAGCTGTCCGTCGACAAGCTCCCCGGCAACGCCGACCTGACGGCGGCGCTGACCAAGGCCTGGCAGGCCTCGGAGTCGGCGGACCGGCACTACGCGGCCTGGGCCGACCAGGCCGGCGGCCGGAAGGGGTGCAAGAAGGGCCACGCCAAGTACACGGGTCAGACCCAGGCCGGCGACCGCGAGAGCAACACGGCCTCCGCCGAGAAGGCCAAGGCCGCTCAGCTCTGGAACACGATCGCGCAGACGTACGGCCTCACCCAGCGCCAGCCGACCCAGCTCTGAGACCCGCCGACGCCGGAGGACGGCGGGCTCAGCCTGCGTCCTCCAGCGTCTTGGCCACGTTGACGAAGCCCTTCGTGGCCGGCACCAGCCGCCCCTGCCGCACCGTCTGCAGGGACACGTCGGCGTTGGTGAGCCGAGCGAGGCCGGTGGAGGCGAGCAGGTCGGACAGGCGCCACCGCAGCGGCGGGGTCAGCCCGCCGGTGCGGACCTCCAGGCCGCCGTCGAGGGCGCGCCGCACGGTGGAGGCGCTCACCTCCCCGTCGCCGATCCGCTCCAGGACGGCCCGGAGCACCGTGTAGGCGATCCACGTGGTCTGCACCCCGGCGTCCTCCGGGTCGACGCGGTTGTCGCCGAAGGCCGCCTCGTTGATCACCTTCTTCATCGGGTCCCAGCGCGCGTCGCCCGCCACCGGGTACCAGCCGGTGAGGTACGAGCCCTCGTACGGGCCGGACTTCCCGCCGCTGGCGTCGATCACGGTCTGGTCGATACTGCCGAGCACGGCGGCGGTGCGCACCTGGGGATAGGTGTCGCGGGCGCGGCGGAAGGAGTCCATGAAGATGTTCGTGCGCTCCCCGAGGGCGGGGATCACGCAGCCCGTCCTCGCCGGGTCGGCGCTCGACCGTCGCAGCGCCTGATCGGCCTGGCCCGAGTATTCGGTGGCGTCCTCGGCGGCCCGCTGGTCGTGGGCCGGTGCGTGACCGCCGGCCCGCAGTCCCGCGTCGAGCAGACCGGGCAGCTCGTCGCCCGCGATGCTGTCGGGCCGGATCAGCGTGACCGGGCCGCAGCGCGCGGCGAGCTCCTTGCCCAGACCGGCCAGCAGGGCGGGCTGGCCCCCGTTGACCGGGTAGGACAGGGCGCGGGTGAACTCGGCGGTGGTGACGCCGTAGCCGCCGATGTACGGGATGCCGGCCCCCTCCAGGGGCGGGAAGAAGGAGTCGCTGTACTGGCTGTAGGAGCCCACGACGGCGACCGCGTTCTCCTTCACCGCACGCCGGGCGCATTTCGCCGCGCCCACGCTGTCGTTGCCTTCGTTGCAGGTCAGGACGTTGAGCTTGCGGCCGGCGATGCCGCCGTGGGCGTTCACCCAGCGGGCGTAGGCGTTGGCCATGGCGGGCATGCCGGGTTTGTTGGTCGCCCGGGTGTTCTGCGGCGCCCACGTCATCACGGTGACGGAACCGCCCCCGGAGCCCCCCGTGGCACCGGGGACGACGCCGCAGCCGGCGGCGAGCGAGGCGCACGCCAGCACGACCCCCGCCGGCGAGAGGGTCCTTCTCACGGACCGGGTGAGGGTGGAGAGGAACGTGCCACGGGAACTTCGCCTGCCGGTCATGCTCCGCACGATTCCGTCACATCGCCAACCCGGTGATGACTCTCGGTCAATGAGTGGTGACGTATGAGTGAATTACGGGGGCAGGTGGGGCCCCTGGGGCGGGGAACGTACGATCGATGACCGTGCAAGGTTCGGAGAACTCTTCCCGTCGCGGCCGTCGCTCCTCCACCATGGGCGGCATGCCACTCAACGACATGCCGTGGTGGCGCTGGCGCAGCAACGTGCGTTCCGCGCTGCACATGCTCTCCGACCCGGTGTTCCAGCGGGACGTCTGGCTGGCAGGCGTCGAAGGGTACGGCGACGTGACCGACGCCGTCTACCGCCTGGTCGAGGACACCTGGCTGGACAACTGGTCCGCCGAGAAGTACGTCGGCACGATCTTCCGGGACTCCCAGGAGGCGGCGCTCGTCGACACCGCGGTCCTGCGGGTGCTGCGGATCATGCACCAGGTGGGCCCGGACGCGCCGGTGTCCGCCTACCTCGACGATCAGGCCTGGCCGGAGGCGGTGCGGGCGGCCCGCGACGCGCATGTGCGCCTCGCGGCGAGCGACGGAGAGGACCCGGACACGCCGCCCCGCAGCCTCGAGGTGCTGCGGATCATGACGCGGTCCGCTTAGCGGACGAGGCGCCACGCGCGGGCCCGGACGTGAGACCCTGTCCCGCATGAGCGAGCAGTCCTCCCGAGCCGCCGCGGAGCAGGCCGAACAGTACGTCCTCATCCTTTCCTGCCCGGACAAGAAGGGCATCGTGCACGCGGTGTCCAGTTACCTGTTCATGACCGGTTGCAACATCGAGGACAGCCAGCAGTTCGGCGACCACGACACGGGACTGTTCTTCATGCGGGTCCACTTCTCGGCCGAGGCGCCGGTGACGCTGGACAAGCTGCGCGCCAGCTTCGCGGCGATCGGCGACTCCTTCGGGATGGACTGGCAGATCCACCGGGCCTACGAGAAGATGCGCGTCGTGCTGATGGTCAGCAAGTTCGGGCACTGCCTGAACGACCTGCTGTTCCGCGCCCGGATCGGCGCGCTGCCGGTGGAGATCGCGGCGGTGGTGTCCAATCACACCGACTTCGCCGAGCTGGTGGGGTCGTACGGCATTCCCTTCCGCCACATCCCGGTGACCAAGGACACCAAGTCCGACGCCGAGCAGCGGCTGCTGGAGCTCGTGCGCGAGGAGAAGGTCGAACTGGTCGTCCTCGCCCGTTACATGCAGGTCCTCTCCGACGACCTGTGCAAGCAGCTCAACGGCCGGATCATCAACATCCACCACTCCTTCCTGCCGAGCTTCAAGGGCGCCAAGCCGTACCACCAGGCGCACGCCCGGGGTGTGAAGCTGATCGGCGCGACGGCGCACTATGTGACCGCCGACCTCGACGAGGGCCCGATCATCGAGCAGGAGGTCGAGCGGGTGGGCCACGACGTCACCCCGGACCAGCTCGTCGCGATCGGCCGTGACGTGGAGTGCCAGGCGCTGGCCCGCGCGGTCAAGTGGCACGCGGAGCGCCGGATCCTGCTGAACGGGCGCCGGACAGTGGTCTTCGCGTAACGCGGCCTCGGAAGCGGTGCGCAGGGGTTCCGCGTACGGGACTTCACATACGGGGCTTCACATACGGGGCTCCGCGTACGGGGCTTCACATACGGCTGAGCGACGCCGCCGCGCACAGCACGTCCCGGATCGCCTCACGGTCGCCGACCTGACCGGCCGCCGCCTCCCGCGGGGTCACGTGCCCCGCCGCCAGCCGGCAGAACTCCACGCCGTCCAGGGCGACATGGGCCACCTCGTGGTCCGCGGAGCCCACCGCTCCCGGCGAGTCGAGCGGGATCAGCCACTGGCCGCCGCCCAGCCCCTCGATCTCCAGCCGCAGGCTGCGCCCGGGGTCGCCCGCGGTCACCAGGTGCCGGGTGCGGGCGGGCGAGGCGAGCCCGGCCTGCCGCCGGGTGGCCAGCACACCCGGCAGCATCCGGGCGGCGAGGTCGATCATCCGGTGCAGATGGCGCGGGGCCGGCGGATCGTACGGGTAGTCCACCGCCTCCGCGATGTCCTCGGCGTGCACCCAGCACTCGAAGGCGCGGTCCAGCATCGCGTCGTGCAGCGGCAGCGCGAAGGCACCGTACGGCACCGACGGCTCCTCGACGCCGTTCGCGGCGAAGGAGACCGTACGGACCAGGTCGTGCGTCTGCTCCCGCCACGGCGTGCGCACCGAACGGGCCGGCGGGGAGTGCGTGGCCCGCCAGTACGCCTCGGTGCGCGCCGCCGGGGTGGGCCCGTCGGCGGCGGCGGTCGCCTCGCCGAGCGGGTCGTCCAGGCCGAGGGCCACCGCGACCAGCCCGTCGACGCTCATCAGATGCGCGATGACCCCGGCGACGGTGGTGTGCCGGCTGGTGGCGTCCTCGCCCTCGAACCACCGCAGCCGCACCGGCGCGTCCCACTCGGCGTCGCCGATGTCCTGGAGCAGCGCGTCCAGCCGCGCGGTCTCGGCGTCGTAGGGCGCCGCCCAGCCGGGCACCGGGACCTGCGGCGGCCGCCGTTCGAGGCAGCCCTCCAGTACCCGGGTGCGCAGCCCCGGGTCCAGGTCGAGGGTGTCGGGCCGGTGCAGCAGCGCGACCGCCTCCCGCAGCCCCAGCGCCTCCTCCGCGCACGTGCCGCACTCGCCGAGGTGCTCCTCCACGGCCGCCGTCTCCTCCGGCGAGCACGCGGCCAGCGCCCACGCCCCGAGCAGCGACTTCAGCAACTGGTGCGCCGGCACGCCCCGGTCCTCGGGCACGTCCTGGTCCTCCCGCTCCCGGGAGTCGTTCGGGGTCATGCGGCGCCCCCGTAGCCGGAGGGCGCGCCGGGGATGTCCGTGCGGTGGGCGGTGGAGAGGAGCTGGAGGCCGAGGCGCAGGCGGCGGCGGGCCTCGTCCTCGGTGACGCCGAGGTCGGCGGCGGTCTGCCGGTAGTCGCGGCGCTGGAAGCAGGCGAGTTCCAGGGCGGCGCGCAGCGGGGCCGGCATGGCGTGGACGATGTAGTCGGCGCGGGCGGCGGCGGAGGCGCGGGACACCCGGTGCTCCAGCTCCTCCGCGGAGCCAGGCCCGCCGCGGGCCAGCGCGGCGGTCTCGGTGGCGCGCAGCCGCTGCACGGCGAGCCGGTGGGTCAGCCCGGCCACCCAGGCGCGCAGCGGACCCTGCCGGGGGTCGTAGGCGTCGGGGTGCTCCCAGACGTGGGCGAACACCTCGCGGGTGATGTGGTCGGCGGCCTGCTCGTCGCCGAGGACCCGGTGGGCCAGCCCGTGCACGAGCGAGGCGAAACGGTCGTAGAGCTCACCGAGGGCGGCCGCCTCTCCCCGCAGGAGCCGCTCCCGCATTCCGAGGTCCCAGTGGGGCGGTGCGTCCTTCTTCGCCATACGGCCCCCTCCGCGCCCGGCCGTGCCGCGCCCCGCGTCCCGGCCCGTTTCCGTCTGTGTGTCCGACCGTGTGTCCGACGGTGTCCAGCGTGTCCGACGTGGTCATCTCGAATGTAGTCGGCATGTCCGACAGCGCACGCTCCTTTATGACAATGTGCGCCCCCTGAAGTGCCGCTGGTGGTAGGGGGAGTGAGGGGTGTTATGGCCGTTGCTGGGCGACTTGACCCTTCTGTCCCACCTGGCCTTTCGCTTTCTGGTCAACTCGGATAGAACACGACCGAAGGTGACTGAAACAAGCCCCTGGCGGATCGGTCTCGGTTTGCTGTACGGCGTTTGGGGGAACGGCCGCTGGGCAGTCGCGCGGAAAGAAGCGTAGGAACTGGTTCCGTTTCCGGGCGGTTCCGGGGAGTTCCGGCTGACGGAGGGCGGGCCGTGGCGTTCAAGGTGACCGACGACGAACAGGGCGAGTGGAGCGTGCTCCGGGTCGCCGGTGAACTGGACCTGGTGACCTCGCCGGTCCTGCGCCAGAGAGTCCACGAGGCGGTGGCCGAGGGCCGGCACGACCTCGTCATGGACCTCTCCGAGGTCTTCTTCTGCGACTCCAGCGGTGTCGGCGTGCTCATAGCCGCCCGCCGTCTGATCCGCTCCTGTCAGGGCCGGCTGCGCCTGATCCTCCCGGCCCGCGGCGCGGTCGACGGCTCCCACGTCAACCGGGTCCTCGGCGCGCTCGGCGTGCGGCGCCTCTTCGACGTCTACGCGGACCTGGCGGCCGCGGTGGACGACGAGCCGCTGTCCGCCTGAGCCGGCCGTACGCCCCGGCGCCCACCGCCGTTCCCTCTCCCACGGGCAGCCTGCCGTTGTCCCGGAATTCCCCCGGTCCTGGCCCGACCGTGGTGTTCGCGGCCCCGGAGCGCTCCGCGCGTCGTACGCTCCCTGCCAGACGCAACCCCACACGTAAGGCGGCCCGTAAGACATGGTCAGCAGCGAGTACGAGCGCAGGATCGCGGCGCGGTTCGCCACCTTCGACCAGGACGGCAACGGCTACATCGACCGCGAGGACTTCAGCGTGGCGGCCCGCTCGCTGCTCGCCGAGTTCGCCACCGCCGCCCGCTCCGACAAGGGCCAGGCCCTGTACGCGGGCGCGGAGGCCTTCTGGCAGGGCATGGCCGGGATCGCCGACCGCGACGGCGACCAGCGCATCACCCGCGAGGAGTTCGTGACCGGCGCGGTCAAGCGCCTGCGCGACAACCCCGAGAGGTTCGCCGAGATCGCCCGCCCCTTCCTGCACGCCGCCCTGGCCGTCGCGGACGCCGACGGCGACGGCGCCGCCACGATCGAGGACACCGTGCGCGTGCTCCGGGTGCTCGGCGTGCCCGAGGGGGCCGCCGGGTTCATCGCCGCCGCGCTCGACACCGACGGCGACGGCAGGGTGGGCGAGCAGGAGATCGTGCCCGCCTTCGCCCGCTACTTCACCGTCCCCGAATAGCGCCGGTCTCCGCCAACCACCTGCGGAAACGCCATACTTGAGCCCCCTCCGTGGCGCCTCGTCCCGCGGAGGGGGCTCTCACGCGCGCACGGGGCGAGTCGCGCAACACGCCCGGGCGCATGAGCAGTCGGGAGCGTCGATCGGCGCCACGGCCGCCGTGCGTCGTGCCCGCGCGCGGTGACGCCGGCGGTGTCGGGTGGCCCGGCAGCGTGGTCCACCGCAGGCGAATGTCACCGATCGTGGCATTCGATGATCACGGAGCGTTGATGCGGGGCGTGTCCCGCGCGTGACTTGTCACGTCCCGGAGTCGCCGTCGCGCTCGGGTACCTTGTGTGGGATGCGAGTGGTTTCGAGCCCGAGCCATCCCATGACGAGCGTCGCACAGTATGCCGCACGGGTACTCCTTCGCGCGGGAATATGCCCGAAGCGCTTGTTGCGGTGACGGTACGTCAACCATGCTGTCTCTCAACGGAGTCACGTTCCGTGACCCTTGCTCTGGCTGTTGTTCTGGCCATGCAGAAAATGGCTACGATCGTGGCCTCGTGAGGCGCGAGGCTGTGTGTCCGCCGGTTCGGATGGTGTGAGCGGTGCAGGTGCTTCAAGTGCAGCTGGAGATCCGGCCCGACCCCGCGGAGGTGGGGCGTGCCCGGCGTTGGGCCCGCTCCCGGCTCGCCGGGTCGGGGATAGCGGCGGACGAGCCGCTCGCCGAGACCCTCGTCCTGCTCGTCTCCGAACTGGTCACCAACGCCGTGGTGCACACCGGTTGCCCGGCCGTGCTGCGGCTGTCCCTGTCCGGCGGCCCGGCCGGGGCGGCCACCGTGCGTCTGGAGGTCGCCGACGCCAGCACCCGGGCGCCCGTGCCGCGCTGCCCGGGCGACGAGTCGACCGGAGGCCGCGGCCTCGCCCTCGTCGACGGCCTCGCCGACCGGTGGGGCTGGTGCCCGGACGGCGTGGGCAAGCGCATCTGGTGCGAACTCGACCGCTGTGTCACGGCGGTTGACGCGGCGGAGTCGGCGGTGCCGGCGAACTGCGGCCGCGCGGCCCCGACGTACGAGGGCCTGGGCCGCGGAGCATACGGGGCCTACGGGGCGTACGGAGCCTACGGGGGTCTCGCGTACGGGGCGGTGTAGGGCGGCCCGCCACCGGCAGCGGCGGCCACCACGATCTCCCGGGTCCCCGTCGCTCCGTCGTCCCGTGTCCTGGCGCCCCTGTGTCCCCGTGGCGAGGCCGTGCGCCGGGAGATGCTTCCGTGCGCGCCCTGTTACGAAGGGGCATAACGGGTAAATCGTCAGGGCGGTGTTGACGCCTCGTGTCCGCTTGATCACGCTGGTGGTCAGCGATTCGCCGCGAGGGGACGACGAGGGCTGGGGCAGCGGAAGTCCTCGACGAGTGTGGGTCGTGATGTCGGCGCCGGCCGGTCCCCGCAGGGTCCGAGGGGGTGGGACCGGCACGCCGGGATCGGAGGGCGGCGCGCGCTGCCGGATGGGGGCGGGCAGGGGCGCGCCGCCAGCCGGGCTCGCCCTGCCTTCGGGGCGCCCGGATGTTTGTCCACAGGCTGTGGACAAACTCGCCGAGTGCTAGACCCCCGCTTCGGACCTGGCGGAGCCGCTCACGCGGAAGGTCCGCCGGTAGGCCGTCGGTGTCACCCCGAGCGCCGTCTGGAGATGCTGCCGCATCGACTGGGCCGTGCCGAACCCGGCGTCCCGGGCCACCTGGTCCATGGACAGGTCCGTGGACTCCAGCAGGTGCCGGGCCCGTTCGACGCGCTGCTGGGTGAGCCACTGCCCCGGACTGACCCCGGCCTCCTCGCGGAAGCGCCGGGTGAAGGTCCGTACCGACATCGCCTCCCGCGCGGCCATGTCCTGCAACCGGATCGGCTCGTGGAGGCGGCCCAGCGCCCACGCGCGCGCGGTGGTCGTGGTGGCCAGTTGCGGATCGGGCACCGGCCGGTGGATGTACTGCGCCTGACCGCCGTCGCGGTGCGGCGGTACGACGGTCCGCCGGGCCACCTCGTTGGCGACCGCCGTGCCGTGGTCGCGGCGCACCATGTGCAGGCACAGGTCGATCCCGGCCGCGACGCCCGCCGAGGTCAGCACGTCGCCGTCGTCGATGAACAGCACGTCCGCGTCCACCTCGACCCGTGGGAAGACCCGCTGGAAGCGGTCGGCGTCGGCCCAGTGCGTCGTGGCGCGCCGCCCGTCCAGACGCCCCGCCGCGGCCAGCACGTACACGCCCGTGCAGATGGAGGCGAGCCGGGTGCCGGGCCGGATGTGCGCCAGGGCTGCGGCCAGCTCCTCGGTCAGCAGCCCTTTCTCGTAGACCGGGCCGAGCTCGTACGAGGCCGGGACGATCACGGTGTCGGCGGTGGCAAGGGTCTCGGGGCCGTGCCGCACGTGGATCGAGAAGTCGGCGTCCGTCTCCACCGGTCCGGGCGGCCGGGCCGAGACGGTGACGACCTCGTACAGCGGCCGTCCGGCGGCGTCCATCGGCCGGCCGAAGATCCGGTGCGGGATGCCCAGCTCGAAGGGCAGCAGCCCGTCGAGGGCGAGGACGGCGACGCGGTGCGGGCGGAAGTCCGTGGTCCTGTCCATGGCCGGATCCTAGCGAACGCTGTCCTTCGGGCCAGTGGAGGAGATCCGCTCCTGTACGGGAAGCTCTGTGGCGTGACTCAGACAACCGAACCCGCGTCCGCCACCGAGGCCCGAACGCCGTCCGCCCGCCGCGCGGCCCGTGTCCACCGCGCGTGGTTCGTCGCCGCCGTCACCTTCGTCACGATCACCGGCGCCGCGGCCTTCCGCTCGCTGCCCGGCCTGCTCATCGACCCGCTGCACCAGGAGTTCGGCTGGTCGCGGGGCACGATCGGCGCCGCGGTCTCGATCAACCTCGCGCTGTACGGGCTCACCGCGCCCTTCGCCGCCGCGCTGATGGACCGCTTCGGCATCCGCCGGGTGGTCGCCGCCGCCCTTGTGGTGATCGCCGCCGGGTCCGGTCTGACCGTGTGGATGACCGCCGCCTGGCAACTGTGGCTGTGCTGGGGCCTGCTGGTCGGCCTCGGCACCGGCTCGATGGCGCTGGCGTTCGCGGCGACGGTCACCAACCGCTGGTTCACCGCCCGGCGCGGCCTGGTCACCGGCATCCTCACCGCCGCCTCCGCCTCCGGACAGCTCGTCTTCCTGCCGGTCCTGTCCTGGACCGTCCAGTCGCACGGCTGGCGCCCGGCCGCCGTCACGGTGTCGCTCGCGGCCCTCGCCGTCGTCCCCTTCGTCTGGCTGCTGCTGCGCGACCATCCGGCGGACGTGGGCGTGAAGCCGTACGGGGCCGACGAGTTCGTGCCGAAGCCGGAGCCCGTGCCCGGGGCCGCCCGCCGGACCCTGGCCGTCCTGTCCTCCGCGGTGCGCACCGGCCCCTTCTGGCTGCTGGCCGGCACCTTCGCCATCTGCGGCGCCTCCACCAACGGCCTGATCCAGACCCACTTCGTGCCCGCCGCTCACGACCACGGCATGCCCATCACGGCGGCCGCCTCGCTGCTCGCGGTCATCGGTGTGTTCGACGTGGCCGGCACGATCGCCTCCGGCTGGTTCACCGACCGCTTCGAACCGCGCCGCCTGCTCGCCGTGTACTACGCGCTGCGCGGTGTCTCGCTGCTGTTCCTGCCGATCCTGCTGGCGCCGAGCGTGCACCCGCCGATGATCTTCTTCATCGTCTTCTACGGCCTCGACTGGGTCGCCACCGTGCCGCCCACCCTCGCCCTGTGCCGGGAGCACTACGGCGAGGACAGCGCGATCGTCTTCGGCTGGGTGCTCGCCTCCCACCAGGTCGGCGCGGCGCTGGTCGCCTACCTCGGCGGCCTCGCCCGGGACGTCTTCGGCTCCTACGACGTGGTCTGGTACGCCTCGGGCGCGCTGTGCGCCGCGGCGGCGCTGATGGCGCTGGTGATCCGGCGGCGGCCGACGGTCCTGAGCCCCGTAGTCGCGTGAACGCTCCCTACGGGCAAGTGAGCTGACAGGGTGTCAGGCAGGCAGCCGGGAGACCCTGCGCCCGCCCTTGCGGGTGTTCTCCTTCGCTATGGCCCTGGCGATCCGCCCGGCGTCCAGGGCCAGTTCGCGGAGCATGCCGCTGATGGGGTTGGTGAAGCCGGTGAAGTACAGGCCGGGCGCGTTCTTCGGCGTGCGGCGGCCGCGGACCGCCGGCCTGCCACGGGAGTCGAGCACGTCCAGATGGCCGACCAGCCCCTCCAGGGCGCGGACGTAGCCGGTGGCGGCGATGACGGCGTCCGGCTGGATGCGGGTGCCGTCGGCCAGGAGCACCTTGCCGCTCTCGAAGCCCTCCACGGCGGCCACGATCTCGACCCTGCCCTTGCGGACGGCCTTGAGGAGACCGACGTCCTGGACGGGGATCGCGCCCTCCGCGACCCGTGAGTACAGGCCGGTACGGGGGCGGGGCAGGCCGTGCGCCGACAGGTCCGGCACGCTCAGCCGCGCCAGCGGCCGCGCGAGCACGTCGACGAGCCGGACCGGCAGCCTCCGTACGAGCACTCCCGTGTACTGGGCGGGCCACCCGGCGGTCGAGCGGCGCACGATGTGCGGGGGAGTGCGCACCGACAGCCGTACCCGCGCGGCCCCGCCCTCCACCAGGTCCACGGCTATCTCCGCGCCGGTGTTGCCTACGCCGACGACCAGCACGTCACGTCCGGCGTACGGCGCGGCGTCGCGGTACTGGCCGGCGTGCACGAGCTCGCCGGGGCCGTTCTGGTACGTCTCCCGGCCGGGCCAGTCGGGCAGGCGGGGCGTGTGGTTGTGGCCGGTGGCGACGACCACCGCGCCGCCGGTCAGCTCCCGGCCGCCGGAGGCGCGCAGCAGCCAGCCGGTGCCGTCCGGCGCGGGCTCGACGCGGGAGACCTCGACACCGGTCACGATCTCCAGCTCGTGGTGCTCGGCGTACTTCTCCAGGTAGCGCACCACGTCGTCGCGCGCGACCCAGCGGCCGAACCGGCGCGGCATCGGCAGCCCCGGCAGCGCGGACAGGCGCCGGGTGGTGTGCAGGCGCAGCCGGTCGTAGTGCCGCCGCCAGGACGCCCCGACCCGGTCGGACCGCTCCAGGACGACCGCGCGTATCCCCCGTGCGCGCAGCGCCTGCGCGGCGGCCAGCCCGCCCGGACCGCCGCCGATGACGTAGACGGGGCGGTCGGCGTGCCGCGTCGCGGAGACGGTGGTCGAGTCGGTCATGGACATGAGAGTAATCGCCCGACCGGTTGAGGGGACTCGGTCAAGGCCGGTATCGGTTGCGGATTGATCACGTATGAACGCCTGTGCGATCCGGGTGTCCTGCGGTGTCTAATGGGCCGATGACCGCCGACCCTCATGACGTACGGAACCTCGCGACGGCACGGACCTCGGGGCACGGGCTGCTGCTGCGCCCCTGGGACCCGGAGTCCGACGCCGACGTGCGGGACTGGCTGCGCGGCATCACCGACCCGGAGTTCCGCCGCTGGAACACACCGCTCGTCCCCGTCACCGACCTCACCGGCGCCCGCGACTCGCTGCGGGCACGGGCCCTGCGGGCGGGGGAGGGCGCGGTCGCGTCCTTCCTGATAGCGGACGCCGGCAGCGGCACGACGCTCGGGCACATCGGCGTCAACGACATCCGCCCGCTCCTCGGCGTCGCGACGACCGGCTACTGGGTCCTGCCCGAGGCCCGCGGCCACGGGGTCGCCACCCGGGCGCTGAAGGTGGCGGCGGACTGGGCGTTCGGCGAACTGCGCCTGCACCGGCTGGAGCTGGACCACGCCGTGGGGCACGGGGCGTCCTGCCGGGTCGCCGAGCGCTGCGGCTTCCGGTACGAGGGCACGATGCGCGGCGCGATCTTCGAGTCGGGGCGCCGTGACGCCTTCCGGGACGCGCACCTGCACGCGCGCCTGGCCACGGACCCGGAGCCGGACGCCCGGTGAATTCGCGAGCGCCGGGCGGCCGTGGACGGGAGCATGGGGCAATGACTTCCGGGATGACCACCGATGACTGGCACCTGACCGACGACGTCGATCAATTCCTGGCGCGTGGAGGGGAGTTCCTCCGTTCACGGCCCGCACGGCACACGGTGCTCCTGACGGTGACGGAGAACCTGCGCCTGCGCGGCGACCGGCACTACGGCGACGCCGCCCCCGGGTTCGGCCTGCTGGACGGGGACGGCGGGGCGGGCGTGCGGGCGGCCTTCCTGCGCACGCCTCCCCATCCGCTCCTGCTCACCGCCCTGACCGAGGAGGAGGCCGCCGCGCTGGCGGCCCGGCTGGCCGGCGCGGGACGCGAGGTGTCCGGTGTCACCGCGGACCGCGACACCGCCGCCGCGTTCGCCGGGGCCTGGCGGCGGCTCACCGGCGCCGGGGTACGCCTGCGGCAGCGGATGCGGCTCTACCGGCTGGGCGAGCCGACGGTGCCGAGTCCGGTCCCGCCGGGGCGGGCCAGGGTGGCGGGCGAGGCGGACCGGAAGCGACTGGCCCGGTGGTTCGAGGAGTTCTCGGTCGCCGTCGGCGAGCCGCGCCTCCAGGACCCGGAGCGCTGGGCGGACGAGCGCGTGCGCCGCGGTGACGTGATGTTCTGGCAGGACCCGGACGGGACGCCGGTCGCCATGGCGGGCACGACCCCGAAGGTCGCCGGGCAGATACGGGTGGTCGGGGTCTACACACCGGCGCACCTGCGGGGGCGCGGGTACGCGGGCGCCGTCACGGTCGAGGCCGGCCGGGCCGCCCTGGAGTCGGGTGCCGAGGAGGTGCTGCTCTTCGCCGACCTCGCCAATCCGACCAGCAACGGGCTGTACCAGCGCATCGGCTACCGGCCGGTGTCCGACTTCGCGATGTACGACTTCGGTTGAGCCGCCGCACGGCGCCCGGTCAGGGCCACAGCAGTTCGCGGGCCCAGCCCTCCGGTGTGCGCCGGTAGCGCAGCCGTACGTGGCGGCGCCGGGCGTCGCCCTGGAAGAACTCGGCCTCCGTGGGGCGGAGGCGGTAGAGGGTCCAGGACGGGACCTCGGTGTCCGGGGCCCCGGCGGCCCGCTCCCAGGCCGACTCCGAGGCCCGGGCCAGCTCGTCCAGGGAGTCCAGGACCTCGCTCTGCCGGCCGGTGAGGGCGGCGGCCAGGGCGCCCGTCGAGCGGGCGTGCAGGTCCGCCTGCGCCTCTTCCGGCGGGGCGACCGTGACCGGGCCCCGGACGCGGACCTGGCGGCCCAGGACCGGCCAGTAGAAGGCGAGGGCGGCGTGCGGGCTCGCGGCGAGCTGGCGGCCCTTGCGGCTGCCCGCGTGGGTGGCGAAGGACCAGCCCGCGGCGTCCGCGCCGTGCAGCATCACGATGCGGACGTCCGGCCGGCCCTCCTCGTCCGTCGTCGCCAGCGACATCGTGTGCGGCTCGGGCTGCCCGGCCGCCGCCGCCTCCGCCAGCCACCGCGCGAAGAGGGGCAGCGGGGCGGCGGGTGCACTTGAGGGGTCGAGAGCGGGCAGTTCGGTGAACTCCGGGTCCCAGACGCGAAGTGACGCCAGCAGCTCGTGAAGATCCGGTTCCATGCCCCGAGTATCGCCCCGCCCCGTGCCGGAACTCAGCTCTTCCGGGCCTCCGGGGCCTCCGGGGCCTTCTGACGCTCCGTGATCTCCTCGGTCTCCTCGGTCGCCCGCTTCTCGCGCAGTGCCTGTGCGACCGCGTCCCGCACGCGGGCGTCCTCGCGCACCTTGCGCCGGGCGCGGCCGCGGCGGGTGCGGACGACCGCCGCGACGGCGATCGCGATCAGCAGGACGAGGAGCAGCAGCAGCGTCCACGGGACGGCCCAGCCGTGCGCGGTGGCCCGCACCGGGTCGAGCGCGGTGGTGGAGCCCGACGCGTCGGTGAGCAGGGGAGTGAGGGTGGCGGTCGCGGTCAGGCCGATGCCGGGCGTCACCCCGTGCACGGGCACCTTCACCTTCCAGCTCTCGCCCGGGAGCAGCTCCGGCGGCGAGGGGATCCGGCCCGCCTCGGTCCGCAGCCATCCGAACGGGCCCGCGACCGACACCGTCTGCCGGGCCGAGAGCACGGCGTTGCCGGTGTTGTGGATCGAGTACGTGACGGTGGCGTCGCCCGCGGCGAACGGGTTGGCCGAGCCGGAGTAGTCCACGCGCAGGTTCTCGACCGCCAGGGTGGGCCGGAGGTCGCCGCTGACCCGCAGCTTGACCCTGATGCCGAGGCGCCGGTCCACGTTGATGCCCTCGGCCTCGTCGGACTGCCGCAGCGAGGTCAGGACGCCGCCCACGTAGTCGCCGGGGGTGGCGTTGTGGGGGACGGTGACCGTGAAGGGGACCTGGAGGGACTTGCCGGGCTTGAGTACGACGCTCGTGCGGCCGGCGTGGATCCAGGCGCCGACGCCGACGGACTTCTTGTCCTTGGTGAGCAGGTCGAGCTGGCCGGTGTCGGTCGTGAAGCCGTCGGCGGCGTACACGGCCAGGGTGAGCGGGGACTTGCCGCGGTTGGAGACCACCATGGCGTCCTCGACGCGGCCGCCGGGGTTCACGGCGTAGCTGAAGCTGGACCGGTCGGCCCCGTAGCTGTTCTGCGCCGTCCTGACCGTCCAGGTGACGTCGCCGCCGTCCGCCGCGGCCGGGGCGGCCCGCAGTCCGGTGAGGGCGAAGGCCATGAGCAGCGCCAGGGCGGCGGTGCGGGCGAGTGCGGTGACCGTGGTCTTCCGGCGCGTTGCGGGCAGGGGCATCTCGGGGTCCTCGGGCGGTCTGGTGCGGGTCTGGAACGAGTGGCGGGGGGGGTGGGCGCCGGAAGGTGCCCACCCCCCTGGTCAAGCGGTCACGGTCAGCTGCTCAGAGCGGTGATCGTGAGGGTGGCGCGGTAGGCGCCCTTGTCGACGCTGCCCGGGATCTTCAGATCCAGGTCGGCGCCCAGCTTGGCCTTGCCCTTGGGGTGACCCTGGTCGGCCCAGCCGAGCCCGCGCGAGACGGACAGACCCGCGCCGCCGTCGTAGCCGGAGGCCACCTCCCCGCTGGCCTTGGCGCCGGCGCCCTCCTCGAGGACGTTCGGCTTCCAGCCGAGGTAGGCACCGGAGAACACCTTGTCGGCGTCCTTGAAGTCACCCACGCCGGCCGAGATCGACCACGGGGCGAGCGAACGGCGGCTGTCCGACACGAGGATCGGGTTGATCCTGCCGGTGGCCTGGAAGTAGTCGCCGTCGTGGTCCTTGGCGGTGCCGAGGTCCACCAGGCCGTTGTAGCCGTCGATCGTCCAGCCGAACTCGCCCGGGGCGGCGTTCGGGACGTTCACCTGGATGTCCTGGCCGTCGCCGTGGTACGGGTGCACGGTGACCTTGTCGACGACCGAGCCGACCGGCTGACCGGAGGGCGTGTTGACGCAGGAGGACTGGCCGAGCTCCACCGCGGCGTTGGGCGCCGCGCAGGTGCCGCTGCGCAGGTTCTCGACGACGAGCTTGTCGTTGCGCACCTTCACCTTGACGTAGCTGCGGACGTTCTCCTGGTTCTGGACCGAGTTGTACCAGTAGTTGCCAGGGTTCAGCGGGTCGGCACCGTTGCCGGCGCCGCTCGTGCCGCTGGTGTCCGGCTTGGTGATGCCGTAGTACTTCGAGCCCGAGGCCGAGTTGGCCGTCACGTACAGCACACCGCCGGGACCGGGGTACACGTCGGCTGCGCCGGGCTGCTCGTCCTTGTTCTGCTTCTCGCTGTTCTTCAGCAGGTAGCTACGCGAGTAGGCGTGGTCGTGGCCGGCCAGCACCAGGTCGACACCGAGCTTGGAGAAGGCGGCCGGCAGGTCGCCTCGTCGGACCTTCGCGTCGGAGTCCTTGGCGTGGGACGCCGGCGAGTACATCGCGTGGTGGAAGACGAGCACCTTCCACTTGGCCTCGGAGCCGTGCTTGTTGATGACGTCCGTGACGTAGCCGATGTGCGCCGCGTCGCCGCCGCCGCCCTGGCTGGAGGCGTAGCTGTTGCTGTTGATGTCGATGAACAGCACATCCTTGTAGATGTACCAGTAGTTGCCACCGGACGTGTTGGAACCCGGCTGGCCGTTGGCGTACAGCGGCGCCGAGCGGTCGGTGTTCGGCGTGTAGAGGTGCTGCTCGTACGCCTTGCCGCCGACGTCGTGGTTGCCGATGGTGGCGGCCCACGGGTACTGGCGGAGCTGGTCGGGGGCGAGGAAGGCGTTCCACTGGGACTCGGTGTTGGCGGTCTCGACGTGGTCGCCGCCCGACACCAGCAACTCGCTGTCCGGGTTGGCCCCGAGCGCGACGTCCAGGGTGTCCTGCCAGCCGGCCTGGTCCTTGGCGGTGTTGCCGGACGAGCCGATCTGCGGGTCGCCGAAGAACAGGAAGTCGTAGTCGCCCTTGAAGTCCTGCGTCTTGAAGGAGTACGCGGGGGACCAGTTGCCCTCGGAGCCGACCCGGTAGGAGTAGGCCGTGTGCTCCTTGAGACCGGTGAGCGTGGCGTGGCGGTTGTAGCCACCGCTGGTGGAGATGTTCTCCCCGCCGAGGGCGTCGAAGGTGGTGGCGGAGGCCGGGAACTCCCCGCCCGCCAGCTGCGCCGTCGGGACGAGCTGGACCTTCTGCGCGGTGTCGGCGGAGGAGTACCAGGTCATGGTGCGCTGGGACTCGTTGGCGCCGACGCCGAGGATGATGCCGGTGAACGTGCTGGTCTCGGCCGCCTGGACCGGGGAGGCCAGGCCGCTGCCGAGGGCCACCGTCAGGCCCAGGAATGCCGCGGCGGCACCCGTGGCCACGCGGCGCCGCGCCGACCCGGAGGCCGGCGAGGAGGGTCTCGAAATCATCAGATTCGTTCCTTTGGTGCACGGAGGTGCAGGGAATGGAGGCCATCAAGGTCTCCGGATTTGGTAAATCAATCGCAAATGCGATCCAGTGATCAGCTGAACTTCGCGCTAGAGCTGGGCTGTTCTCAGCCCCTCTCAGCCTCCGAGCACCCGCTGCACGAACCACACCAGGCCCATGGCGGCCACCCCCGCGCACAGTGCGCCGGTCGCCCACACGCCCGCCCTCGGCGCACGGCGGCGCAGCAGCGCGAGCAGCGGGAAGACGATCACGATGATCCCCAACTGCACCGCTTCGATACCGACGTTGAACACCAGCAGGGACCACAGCAGGGTCCACGACCACGGCTCGTCGATGCCGAGGGCGCCCGCGAATCCCAGGCCGTGCACGAGACCGAAGCAGAACACGACCCCGAGGCGCAGCCAGCCGGCCCGGTCCAGGCCCAACGGGCCCTGTTCCGTGGGCTCGGCGAGGGTGACGTCGTCGTCGTGCCGCCGCAACCGCCACAGGTGCCAGCCGGCGACGACGGCGATCGACAGCGCGATCACGGGCTCCACGATCCGCTCCGGCGCCTCCACCAGGCCGAGCGCGGCGAGCAGGAACGTCACCGAGTGGGCCAGGGTGAAACTCGTGGCCGCGAGCACGATCTCCCGCAGGCGGCGGGACCCGGCGATGAGCGCCAGCAGGAACAGGATGTGGTCGACACCGGTCAGCAGGTGTTCGGCGCCCAGGCGGAAGAACTCCCAGAACCGCTCGTACCACGACTGGCTGATCGAGAAGGACGGATGACCGGCGTCGAGCGCGGCGCTGCCGGAGAGGCCGGTGAGGTCGTAGGTGGCGATGGTCCTGGTGCCGCGGACGTAACCCTCCGAGTCGGGGAAGAGCGTGCTGCGCACCTCGCGGTCGCCGTCCTCCGAGGGGCAGGCCCACTCCAGCGGCAGGGAGGCGTACGGCACGCCCTCCCGCCGGCCCATCGTGACGTCGCCGGCCCGGGACGGTGTGCAGGTCTTGCCGTCGGCAGTGACCGAGAAGCGCTCGGTGACGTACGTGACGGCCGAGTCGGTGTGGGACTCCAGCGCCGCGGCCTGTGCCCGGGCGTCGCCGGCCTCGAAGGCGGCGGTGCCGGCCCGGAAGAGGGGATCGTCGTGCTCGGCGTCGGCGGCGGACACGACGAAGAGGTCGTACTCCAGCTCCAGCACCGTGCGTATGCGGCCGCCGTCGCCGTCCGTGACGTGGACGTACACGACGGATGAGAATCCATGGGCGGAGGCCGGTTGGCCGAGGCCCAGGAAGGCGATCACCGCCGCGGTGACGGCGACGAGGGCGCGGCGAACCCGTGATGACATGGTGGCTCCTTGGGGTTTCCCGTGCACGGTGCATGTCACCGGTGAACAAACTCCGGCCTGTCGGCGAAGCGTTGAGAAACAAGCCCCGCATCGGCGCTCGCGGGGGCGACCCGCGGCGGTCGCGGATAGCAGGATGGCGGCGCACCCACCATCACTCGGAGGACGATCGCCTTGCGCTCCCCGCTTCGGGCCGTTGCCACGCTGGCCGCGGCCGCCGCGCTGGTCACCGGATGCGGCTCCGGCGACGACTGGTCGCAGCCGCACGGGAAGCCCACCGCCGTGGGCATGCTCGGCGCGGGGTTCACCGACCCCTCCGCGCCGCCCACCCCGGAGGCCACGGTCACCCCACGGCCCGGTTCCTGGAAGGGCGTGCACCCGCCGAAGGGCTACCGCGTGGTGCTGCTGACCGCGGGCGACGACCGTCCGACCCGGGCCCTGGTGTCGGCGGTCGAGGACTGGGCCGCGAGCGAGCACGCCGACCTCAGGACGGTGGCCGCCGACGGCCCCCACGATCTCGTTCCCGCCGTCGACAGGGCCATCGGCATGAGCCCGGACCTGGTCGTCAGCGCGGGCAACGAACTCGTCGACCCCCTCGCGGTGGTCACCGCGAGCCATCTGTCGCAGCAGTTCCTCGTCGTCGGCGCGGAACTGGCCGAACCGACCCACAACGTCACGGCGGTCGACTGGTCCGGTGCGTCGTTCCGGGGCGAGGGGCTCGGCATGTCCTCGACGTACGACCCGGAGTCGTTCACCGCCGGGCGCTGCGCGGCCGCCGTCCGGGCGGGCGTCGCGGCCGTACTCCACGACCTGACGGGCATCGTGATCTGGCTCGACCGCGTCTGAGGCCTCTTACGTCCACCCCCGCACATGGCAGCAGGCGGCGGCCCACCTGTGTGGACCGCCGCCTGCCTGACAGGACTTGGGGCCCGGACGGAGTCCGGGGCCGGGGTGCGGTTATCGTGTCGGCTTCTTGCCGGTGACGCCCAGGTGGACCAGGAGCGCCAGGTTCGGCTTCAGCTCGGCCTGCTTCACCCCCGGGGCGAAGCCCTTCTGGTGCGAGGCGACCGCCGCGAGCATCGCGACCAGCGAACCGGCGATCGCCGCCGGGTTCACGTCCTTGTCGACCCGGCCCTTGGACTGGAGTTCGGTGACCGATTCCGCCAGGGAGTTGTTCACGGAGTTCAGGATCTTCGAACGGATCTTGTAAAAGCGCTTGTCGCCCTCGGCGGCGCCGAGATCGATCACGCGCAGAATGGCGTCGTTGTGGCGCCAGAACTCGAAGAACCCGTTCACGAGTTCCTGCGCCGTCTGCCAGCCGGCCTTGCCGGTCCACGACCGGCCCTCCAGCAGCTCGGCCAATCCCGCGCCCTCGGCGGCCATTTGCTCGGCGATCTCCAGAACGGCGCCCTCGACGTCGGGGAAGTACTGATAGAAGGTCGCGGGCGAAGTGCCCGCCTTCCTCGCGACATCGATGACCTTGACGTCCCGGTAGGGGGAGGAGCTGAGCATCTCGCTGAGGCAGTCGAGCAGCTTCTGCCGGGTCGCCTGCCCACGTCGACCGGCCACGCGGCCGTCGACGGTACGCACTTGTCCTGTCATGTCGTCAGCTTACCGAGCAGTGATCGGAGCGCGATTCGGCCGACTGCAAATGGGGTGCATGAGCTCTCAGAGGCTGGTGTGCCTGGTCTGCGGGCCGCGCGCGACCCGGCTACTTTGGCGACATGGCCGAAAACAGGGCATCCGCGAGCACAGAGGGCGTCCCCTGCTGGGTGGACGCGCAGCTACCCGACGTCGAGGCGGGAAAGCGGTTCTACGGTGAGCTCTTCGGGTGGAGCTTCGCGGAGGAGACGTACGGCGCGTCCGTGCCGGCCCGGCTGGACGGGGAGCCCGTCGCCGCGCTCTCGCCGAAGACGGACGGCCGTATGCCCACCGTCTGGACCGTGTACTTCACGACCCCTGACGTCCGGGCGCTGGCCGAGCGGATCACGGCCGGCGGCGGGCAGGTCGTGACCCCGCCCGCCCGGGTCGACGGCCTGGGTCTCGCCGCCCTCGCCGCCGATCCCGAGGGCGCCGTCTTCGGGCTGTGGCAGCCGGACAGCCACCAGGGCTTCGGCAGGCGCCACGAGCCGGGCACCTTCGTCTGGGCCCAGCTCTACGCCCGCGACACCGAGACCGCCAACGTCTTCTACGGCGGACTGTTCCACGACGCCCTGTTCGGGCCGGGCGCCGAGCCCGACTTCGGCCGGGCCGCCGTCTCCGACGTCTTCCCGGCCGAGATGCCGCCGCACTTCCTCGTCCACTTCCGCGTCGCGGACCTGGCGGCCGCCCTCGGCACGGTCGCCCGGCTCGGCGGGCGGGTGCAGGTGCCGCCCTTCGCGACGTCGTACGGAACCGTCGCCGTCGTCGCCGACAATCAGGGGGCGTCCTTCGCCCTGCTGGAGAGGTGAAGGAGAAGTGAAGGAGAGGCGATCGGAGAGGTGAAATCCGCCCCCCGGCCGGGAAGAGGGGGTTTTGCGGCGTGACATCCCGATGTGTCGCCGGGTTCGCAACCTGTGCGTCGGACAGGAAGAATCAGGGTGCGTGCCGCCACGGCGGTGCGGTGGTGAGACGCTGCACTTCGGTCGCGTACATATGTGGGTGGCGCGGCTCGTACGGGGAGGTGGCAGGCAAGTGGTGGATCAGCTGACGCAGCACGACCCGCGGCGGATCGGGCCGTTCGAGGTGCTGGGACGGCTGGGTGCCGGCGGCATGGGGCTGGTCTATCTCGCGCGCTCGGCGTCCGGCCGGCGCGTGGCGATCAAGACGGTCAGGACCGAGCTGGCCGAGGACCAGCTCTTCCGGGTCCGCTTCACACGTGAGGTCGAGGCCGCGCGGGCGGTCTCCGGCTTCTACACGGCAGCGGTCGTCGACGCCGACCCGCGCGCCGCCGTGCCGTGGCTGGCCACGGCCTACGTCCCGGCGCCCTCCCTCGAGGAGATAGTGACCGAGTGCGGTCCGCTCCCGGCCCAGGCGGTGCGCTGGCTGGCGGCGGGTGTCGCCGAGGCGCTCCAGTCCATCCACGGCGCCGGGCTCGTCCACCGCGACCTGAAGCCGTCGAACGTCCTCGTCGTCGAGGACGGGCCCCGTGTGATCGACTTCGGGATCGCCTCCGGCGTCTCGAACACCCGGCTGACCATGACGAACGTCGCGGTCGGAACCCCCGCGTACATGTCCCCGGAGCAGGCCAAGGACTCGCGCAGCGTCACCGGCGCCAGCGATGTCTTCTCGCTCGGCTCGATGCTGGTGTTCGCCGCCACCGGGCATCCGCCCTTCCACGGCGCCAACCCCGTCGAGACCGTGTTCATGCTGCTGCGCGAGGGCCCCGACCTGGAGGGGCTCCCGGACGAGCTGCGTCCACTGATCGAGTCCTGCATGCAGATGGAGGCCACCGCCCGGCCCAAGCCGGCCGACCTCCAGGCCCAGCTCGCGCCCCATCTGTTCGGTTCCGGCTCCGACGACAGCGGTACGGCCTCCGCCTGGCTGCCCGAGCCCGCGGTCGGCCTCATCGAGTCCCGCCGCGGCGGCCGCCTGGCCCTGCAGCCCGCCCCGCCCGGCCCCCGCGTCGCCGTACCGCCCCCGCCCTCGCACAGCCCCGCCGTTCCGGCGCCGGCCGGGCCCGCGCCGGTGGGCGTCCCCGACTCCGGACCCGTGCGGCTGGCCGGCGCCCAGGTGCCGATCGGCCCCGGACCGCGCGTCGCCGACGCCCGAGCCGCCGCCGTCAAGGCGCCCCCGCCGGAGGCGGGCCTGGCCGCCACCTGGTCCAGGCCGCACCCCGGCGTCAACGGCGCCGACCCCGCCCTACCGGCCGCGCCGCCGGAGACCCCGGCCGGCTGGCGCCCGTGGCGCTTCCGCATGTCCAACGACGTCTGGGGCACCCCGGCCGTCGCCGACGACCTCGTCTACGTCACCTCCTTCGAGGTGCACGCCCTGGACGTGGCCACCGGCCGCCGCCGCTTCAAGACCCGCGACGTGGCCTGGTCCATGGCGGTCGCCGACGGCCGGGTGCACGCCTCCGACGGGCCCACCCTGTTCGCCCTGGACGCCCGCGAGGGCACCGACCTGTGGCGGGTGCAGACCGACGCCTGGGTGTACTCCCTCAAGGCCGACCGCGGCACGGTCGTCACCGGCACCCGCGGCGGGGGCGTCCAGGCCTGGGAGGCCGCGGGCGGCCAGAAGCTGTGGGAGATCGCCGGCTGCCAGACCGACTTCGAGTCCCCCGAGGCCGGCCCCGTCGTCCACGACGGCACCGTGTACGTCTGGCAGGACGCCCGCCTGCGCGCCCTGGAGGCCCGCACGGGCGAGGAGCGCTGGTCCTACCCGATCGGCGACGCGGCCTCCTGCGGCGGCGTGCCGGTGCGCGTCACCCCGGCCCCGGACGGCTACGTCTACCTCTGCGCCGGCACCCGTGTGCTCGCCGTGGACGTGGCGAGCGGCCACGTCCGCTGGCACTTCGAGGCGCCCGCGGTCTTCCTCTGCCCGCCGGCCTTCGCGCCGGGCCCGGCGGTGAGCGGCGGCGGCGTCTACCTCGCCGACTACCTCGGCACCGTCTACGCCCTCGACGCCACCGACGGCCGCGACCGCTGGCGCATCGCCACCGAGTCCCGCGCCTCCGTCGCCCCCGTCCTGGTCGCCGCCGGGCACGTCCACGTCGGCAGCGGCCGGGGCCTGTACACCCTGGACGCCGTCACCGGCACGCCCAAGTGGCGCTTCCAGGCGGGCGGCGAGATCGTCGGCGCACCGGTGGTCGCCGAGGGCCGTATCCACTTCGGCTCCACCGACCACCTGCTGTACACGCTCAAGGCCGACGACGGCCGGCTGCGCTGGAAGCTCGCCACCGGCGGCGAGATCACCGGCTCGCCGGTGGTCAGGGACGGGGTCGTGTACGCGTGCAGCAAGGATCGCTGCGTGTACGCCCTGGACGCGGAGAAGGGCACGGGCACCGCCCGCACCACCTGACCCCGCGCCGATCCCGCGCACAGTCATGGTGGGTCGTTGCGCCGATAGGGTGAACGCCATGACGACACGGGGGCGTGGAATCAGGTTGACGGCGGTACTGGCGGCGGTGCTGCTGGCACTGACGGGCTTCTCACGGGGCCACGGACACGGCCGCGGCCACAGCCGGCACAGCGGCGGGGGCGGCGGGTGCAGCAGCTCGCACCAGAACCACGACAGTTCGTCGTCCCGCGGCCGCGGCAGCACCGCACGGCCGCTGCGGGACGCCACGGTGAGGCTGATCGGCTGCGCGACGCGGAAGAAGCCGTACGCGACCGTCGAGATCGACAACCCCAACGACAGCAGGGCCGAGTTCCAGGCCCGGGTCGCCTTCTACGACGCCGACGGAACCCTGCTCCTGACGAACTCGTCCCCCCTGGTCGCCGTGCCCGCGAAGGGCAGGGCGACCACCGAGGTGCGGCTCGACGGCGGCCACCTCCCGGCGGTGGACCACTGCGAGCCGGACCCGACGGCCTCGCCCGCCGACTGACCTGCCCCGGACACACCTCGGCCGCGGCGGCTCCCCCTCGGTGCCACCGCGGCCGATCCCCGTGTGAGAGGAAGCCCTAGCTCGGGTCGGACGTGATGTGCGTGTTGTCCGGCTTGTCCGTGCCGCCGTCGCCCACCTTCTCGACGTCGGTGATGTGCGTGTTGAGCGGCTTGACCCCGGTGCCGGTCTCGGCGTCGGTGATGTGCGTGTTGGTCGGCTTGACGACCGGCTTGTCCTTGCTGGTCTCGCTCATACTGCTGTCTCCCGTTGCTGTGTGCCGTTCGAGGTGGTGGGGGCCCTCCGGTCACTCCCCCGTGGGTGGCCGGACGGGCCCCTTCGAGTCGCCCGCCCAGATGGCGAGTGCGGCGACCTCGCCGGCGATTCGTCCGCCCCCCGACGCGACGAAACCGACAAGGAAGAGGGTGCCGGGCCGCCATAAACGAATGATGAACGCCTCGGCCGGGGCGTCACGCCACCGCGGCAGGGGTCAGCAGCGCCCGCACCTCCGCGACCTCGGGGGAGCCCAGCCGCTCGTAGATCTCCAGCGCCTCCTGCCAGCACACCCGGGCCCTCCCGGACTGGCCCAGCCCGCTCAGGGCAGTGCCCAGCACGGTGAGGACGTTGCCGCGGCGCCAGTCGCCGCCGATGCCCCGCAGCGCGGCGAGTGCCATCTCGGCGTTGGCGGCGGCCCGCGCGGGATGCTGGGCGAGAAGATCGACCTCAGCGAGCCGGAAGAGGGCCATGCCTTCCCACAGCCGCTGACGGCTGGTGCGGAACACCTGGAGCGCCGCACCGAGGTGGGCGGCGGCGTCGGCCACTTGACCGTTCTTGCCGAGGGCCATCCCGAGGGCGTAGTGGCCGTTCGCGACCTTGAGCGAGTGCCCGAGTCGCTCGTACATCTCCACGCCCTGCCGTGCGAGGCGGGCGGCGCTCTCGGCGCGCTCCGTCTCCAGATGCAGACGGGACAGGTTGCACAACGCGGCCGCCGCGCCGGCGAGGTCGTCGCAGGCCCGGAAGTCGCGGATGGCCCGCTCCAGGTACTCCTCGGCCTCCGCGAACCGGCTCTGGTAGAAGGCGAACGCCCCCAGGATGTTCACCGCCCAGCAGCAGGGCAGCGGATCGTCCGCGGCCTCCGACAGCGCGAGTGCCTGCCGCGCCTCCTGGTCGGCCCGGTCGAAGTGGCCCGACCAGTGGCGCGCGTTGGCGAGGACCAGGATGGCCCGCCCCTCCGCCCGGCCGTCCGATGCGGCGCGGGCCGCATCGCGCAGTGCTGCCGCGGTCGCCTCGTACTCCTTGGAGTTGGCCCCCGACTCCGCGAGATCGACCGCGGCCCACAGCAGGTCGACGGCGCGGCGGAGTGTGGCGGCGCCGGACGACTGCCGTACGCAGGCCAGGAGCGGGACCGCCTCGCAGTAGAGCCAGTCCTGCGCGGCGCGACGGTCCGCGAAGTCCAGTCCGGCGGAGTGGGGCTCCTCCAAGTGGTCCACCAACATGTCTCCCGGCCGGTCGATGGCGAAGACCCGGGCCGCCGTGGCCAGGTAGAAGTCCAGCAGCCGCGACATCGCCGCCTCCCGCTCGCCCGGCGGGTGCTCGTCGCGCTCCGCGCAGGCGCGGGCGTAGAGGCGGACCAGGTCGTGGAAGCGGTAGCGGCCGGGGGCCGCCGACTCCAGGAGCGAGGTGTCGACCAGGGACTCCAGCAGGTCCTCGGTGTCGTCCGCCGGCAGGTCCAGCACGGCAGCCGCCGCATCCAGGGAGATGTCCGGGCCGTCGGCCAGGCCCAGGAGACGGAACGCGCGGGCCTGCGCGGGCTCCAACTGCCCGTAGCCCAGCTCGAACGTGGCCTTCACCGCCAGGTCGCCCGCCTGGAGCTCGTCCAAGCGCCGCCGCTCGTCGCCGAGTTTGGCCGCCAGGACCGAGACCGTCCAGGTCCTGCGAGCCGCCAGCCGGGACGCCGCGATACGGATGGCCAGCGGCAGGAAACCACAGGCGGCGACCACGTCGAGGGCCGCCTCGCGCTCGCCCGCCACCCGCTCCTCGCCGACGATCCGCGTGAACAGGGACAGCGCCTCGTCGGGGCTCATCACGTCCAGGTCCACCAGGTGCGCGCCCGCCAGGTCCACCATCCGCACCCGGGAGGTGATCAGGGCCGCGCAGCCCTCCGTGCCCGGCAGCAGCGGTCTGACCTGGGCCGCGTCCCGTGCGTTGTCCAGCAGGACCAGGACCCGGCGGCCGTCGAGGACCGAGCGGTACAGGGCCGCGCGTTCCTCCAAGGAGTCCGGGATCGCCGAGTCCGCCGTGCCGAGCGCGCGCAGGAAGGAGCCGAGGACCGTCTCCGGTTCGGCCGCCCGCGCGCCGGCGCCCTGGAGGTCCACGTACAACTGGCCGTCCGGGAAGGAGGCCCGCGCCTGGTGGGCCACGTGGACGGCCAGCGTCGTCTTGCCCACGCCGCCGATCCCGGCCAGCGCCGACACGGCCATCACACGCCCCTCGGCCGAGGCCAGCACCTCGCTCAGCTCGGCCACGAAGGAGCTGCGGCCGGTGAAGTCCGGAACGGTCGCCGGGAGTTGGGCGGGGCGTACGGCGACCACCGCCGGTTCGGCCACCGGGGAGGACGGCTCGGCGAGGGCCGGGTCCGCCCGGAGGATGCGCTGTTGCAGCTCGCGCAGTTCGGGGCGGGGGTCCACGCCCAGCTCGTCGGCGAGGAGGCGTCTGGTGTCGGCGTACACCGCCAGGGCCTCCGCCTGCCGGCCGCTGCGGTACAGCGCCAGCATCAGCAGCTCGCGCAGCCGTTCCCGCAGCGGGTGGGCCGCCGTCAGCGCCGTCAGCTCCGAGACGGCCTCCGCGTGGCACCCCTGCTCCAGGTCCATGTCCAGGCAGGACTCCAGGAGTTGCAGGCGCCATTCCTCCAGGCGCACCCGCTGCGCCTCGGCGTACGGGCCGGGCACGCCGGCCAGCGGCTCCCCGTCCCACAGGGCGAGCGCCCGCCGCAGCAGTTCGCGCGCCTGGCACAGGTCACCGGCCGACCGGGCCCTGTCGGCGCGGGCCGCGTGCTCCTGCGCCTCGGCCAGGTCGAGCGCGCCCTCGCCCGGACCGCGCACGGCGTACCCGCCGGACTCGCTGACCAGCACCCCGGGGTCCAGCGCCTTGCGCAGCCGGGAGGCGTACGTCCGCACCGCCGCCAGCGCCTGCGACGGCGGCTCCTCGCCCCACAGCGCGTCGATCAGCTCGGCCGCGGTCGCGGTGCGTCCCTCGCGCAGCAACAGCGCTGCCAGCAGGGCGCGTTGCTGCGGGGATCCGGTGGGAAGCAGCTGCCCTCCGCGCCAGGCGCGCACCGGACCGAGCACGCTGAAGCGCAGCGTCGCCGATTCCTCGGGACACCGCTGCTCAGGCACTCGCGGTACACCTTCCATCGCTGCCCCCTGGCGCCCTGTCGAACCGTCAACAAGCAGAGCCAGTTTGCCTTGTTCACGGCAGATGCGTCAGCTCCCGAGACGGCGATCACAGCCCCGTACATCCCACGACACAAGGCCCACACATCCTCTTCGCACGCTCCCTGCCGCCGAAGGCGGGGCGCGGCACGGGTGTCCGGCGGTCAGCCGGGCGGGCCCGGGCCCAGAAAGATCGGGTTCGTGAGCGCCGCCATCACGCCGGGCAGCGGCCCCACCGCCGTCTCGTGACGCAGCTCCGCGCGCACATAGGCCGCGTACGCCGGGGTCGTACGCCACTCGACGACCCCCGAGCCCGACACCGGGAACGGGTCGCTGGTGAGGAGCGCCCCCTGGTCGGTCACGAGGCGGACCGAGCAGCGCGGTACGCCGGAGGCCTCCAGGCGGACCGTCACCGGGGTGTCCGGGGCCGCCCGCAGCCGCTCCCCGATGCCCGCCTGCTCGCCCCCGGCCCCGGTCGCGGTGAAGGCGAGTGACACGCGCCGGGACTCGGCGACGTACGAGCGGCCCGCGCGGATGCCGTCCAGGACGGCCTCCCGGGTGAGGCCGTCGGCCAGGACGACCGTCTGGGGCAGGCCCACGGAGTCCGGCGGCCGGTGGGCGTCGCTGCTGCCCATCGCGGGCAGCCAGGGCCGGTCGCCCCGTGCCGCCGCGACGAGCGTGGCGTCCCACGCGGCCACCGCCGTCTCGTCGTCCGGGGTGAAGGGGCCGTTCCACACCTCCACCGCGTCCGCCTCACCGAAGCCGAACTTCCAGGCGCAGCCGACGCAGGTGGCGTGCGGGTGGGCGGGCACGACCAGGCCGCCCGCGCGCCGGATCTCGCGGGCGAACCGGCCGAAGCGGTCCTCGCGCGCCCGGTAGCGCCAGTCGACGAAGGTGCCGGGGTCGGTGCCCAGGGCCAGGACGTGGCCGTTCCTCGTCGTCACCTCCTCGCCCAGCATGATCAGCAGGTCGTCGCCCGCGTGGTCCGCCCAGTGGGCGTGGGAGGCATGGGTGTTGTGGTCCGAGCTGTTGATGAAGTCGAGCCCGGCCACCCTGGCCCGCGCCGCGATCTCGGCGGGGGTGCGGCGGCCGTCGGAGTACCAGGAGTGCAGGTGGCAGTCCCCCCGGTACCAGGCCCGGCCCCGCCCCCCGGCCCGCTGCGGCGGGTACACCGGCGGTACGGCCGTGCCCGGGTCGCCGAGGGTCAGGGTGACGTCGAGCGCGTACGACAGGCCCTGCGGGGCGACCGTGTGGGGCCCGAGCGCGATGTGCCAGACACCGGCGTCGACCGGCCCGGCGATGTACCCCGGCGTCGCGTCGTCCGCCCGGATGAAGAACTCCGTACGCGCCCCGCCCGACCAGCCGCGGAATCCCCGGCCGCCCGGTTCGATGCCGCGCTGGTCGAAGATGCCGATGTCCAGCGCGTTGCCCGGCGTGCCCGTGGGAACGGCCGGCCGGTCGTAGGTGTACGAGACCTTGATCTCCCGCACCCCGTCCGGAACGTCGACGGGAACGTACACGTAGTCGACCGCACCCGGCGCCAGCGTCCCCCGGACCACCCGGGCCTCCCGCCCGCCGCCCGCACCCCCGGCACCCTCGGCAAAGGTCACGCCTTCCAACGTAGGCGCCACGGCGGTACCCGGCACGATCGGAGTGCGTCCGAGGCCGGCCCGCCGAGCGCAGCTACGGACTTCGGAATACATTCCGAAGTATGGTGAAGCCATGTCCACACCCACGGTCTCGTTCTCGGAGCTCTCGAAGAACTCGAAGCGTGTCGCCGACACACTCGACCGGGCCCAGCGTGTGCACATCACGCGGAGGGACGGAGAGGACCTCTACCTCACGACGGCGCGACATGATCAGCAGCGTGAGGAGACGGCCGACATCACGGCCAGGCTTCTCGGCGCCCTCATCGGCACTGACGGCGGCGCACGGGCCATAGTGCGGGCGTTGCCCACGGTCTTCCCATGGGTCCGTCACCTGTCGGCCGACGAACTGCGGGAGTTCGTGGCCGAACTCATCGACGCCACCTACGACGCCGCGCAACTGGACGTCCACGCCAATCTCCACCGGGTGGTCGTCGAGTGGCGGGCGACGGCCCGCATCCTCGCCGACCCCGACCTGACCGCGCGGCTGACGCGTCGGCTGCCCGACGAGGACCACGGCGAGGTGATCGCGCCGTGAGCCCGAAGCGCGGCGACGATGTCGCGCCGCCCCCGGTGGACCAGGAATGGCGCCTGCGCTTCGCGACGAACGACGCGGCCGAAGGCTGGGGCGAGCTGGGAGCCGAGGCACCGGGAAACACGCGGCGTTGCTACGAAGCGCTGCGCCGCGAGTGTCGCGCGTTGATCCCGACAGGCAGCACCGCCTGCGCGGGCGCCTTGCGACGGGCAACCTGGGGGGCCGCGAGTATCCCCAGTGGGAGTACGAGGTGACGGCGGTAGGCCGTGTGCGTTATCTCGTGGGCGAGGCGCGTCGCACCGTGCTCCTGGTCTACGCGTCCCCCGGCCATCCGAAGGACACCGAGCAGCCGTAGCCGGGTCTGGGCTCGTTGATCAGCGCGAGCCTATGCTCGAAGGATGACGACTTCCGCGGTCTCCGGAACCGGTCCCACCGAGAACTCGCTGCGTCGTGCGCTCAAGCGGGCCCGGGACGGGGTCGCGCTCGATGTCGCCGAGGCGGCGGTGCTGCTCCAGGCGCGGGGCGAGCACCTTCAGGACCTCGCCGCCTCCGCCGCCCGGGTGCGCGACGCCGGGCTCGAGGCCGCCGGCCGGCCCGGCGTCATCACCTACTCCAAGAGCGTCTTCATCCCGCTGACCCGGCTGTGCCGCGACAAGTGCCACTACTGCACCTTCGTCACCGTGCCGGGCAAGCTGCGCCGCGCCGGTCACGGGATGTTCATGTCCCCCGACGAGGTCCTCGACATCGCCCGCCGGGGCGCCGAACTCGGCTGCAAGGAAGCCCTGATCACCCTCGGCGACAAGCCGGAGGACCGCTGGCCGGAAGCGCGCGAGTGGCTCGACGCGCACGGCTACGACGACACCATCGCCTACGTACGCGCCGTCTCCATCCGCATCCTGGAGGAGACCGGCCTGCTGCCGCACCTCAACCCGGGCGTCATGACCTGGACGGACTTCCAGCGCCTCAAGCCCGTCGCCCCGTCGATGGGCATGATGCTGGAGACGACCGCGCGCCGGCTGTGGTCCGAGCCGGGCGGCCCCCACCACGGCTCCCCGGACAAGGAACCGGCCGTGCGCCTGCGGGTGCTGGAGGACGCCGGCCGCTCCTCCGTCCCCTTCACCTCCGGGATCCTGATCGGCATCGGCGAGACGTACGAGGAGCGCGCGGAGTCCCTGTTCGCGCTGCGCAGGGTCGCCCGCGCCCACCACGGCATCCAGGAACTGATCATCCAGAACTTCCGCGCCAAGCCGGACACGGCCATGCGCGGCATGCCCGACGCCGAACTCGACGAACTCGTCGCCACGGTGGCCGTCGCCCGGCACATCATGGGCCCGTCCGCCTGCCTCCAGGCCCCGCCCAACCTGGTCGACGCCGAGTACGAACGGCTCATCGGCGCCGGTATCGACGACTGGGGCGGCGTCTCCCCGCTCACCATCGACCACGTCAACCCCGAACGCCCCTGGCCCCGGATCGAGCAGCTCGCCGAGAAGTCGGCCGCGGCGGGCTTCGAACTGCGCGAACGGCTCTGCGTCTACCCCGAGTTCGTCACCCGCGGCGAACCCTGGCTCGACCCGCGGCTGCTGCCCCACGTCCGCGCCCTGGCCGACCCCGCGACGGGCCTGGCCCGCCCGGACGCGGTCGTCGAGGGCCGCCCCTGGCAGGAGCCCGACGAGGCCTTCACCGCCACCGGCCGCACCGACCTGCACCGCACCATCGACACCGACGGCCGCACCGCCGACCGCCGCGGCGACTTCGACGAGGTGTACGGCGACTGGGGCGCCCTGCGCGAGGCGGCCGCCCCCGGCATGGCACCGGAGCGCGTCGACACCGACGTACGGCAGGCCCTGCGCACGGCCGCCGACGACCCCACGAAGCTCACCGACGACGAGGCCCTGGCGCTGCTGCACGCGGACGGCCCGGCCCTGGACGCGCTCTGCCGGATCGCGGACGACGTCCGCAAGTCCGTGGTGGGCGAGGACGTCACGTACGTCGTCACGCGGAACATCAACTTCACCAACGTCTGCTACACCGGCTGCCGCTTCTGCGCCTTCGCCCAGCGCCGCACCGACGCCGACGCCTATACCCTGTCCCTCGACCAGGTCGCCGACCGGGCCCAGCAGGCCTGGGACGTCGGCGCGGTGGAGGTCTGCATGCAGGGCGGCATCCACCCCGACCTGCCGGGCACCGCCTACTTCGACATCGCGCGCTCGGTGAAGGAACGCGTCCCCGGCATGCACGTGCACGCCTTCTCCCCGATGGAGGTCGTCAACGGCGCCAGCCGCACCGGCCTGTCCATCCGCGAGTGGCTCACCGAGGCCAGGGCGGCCGGCCTGGACAGCATCCCCGGGACCGCGGCGGAGATCCTCGACGACGAGGTCCGCTGGATCCTGACCAAGGGCAAACTGCCCACCGCCACCTGGATCGAGGTCGTGACCAGCGCCCACGAACTGGGCATCCGCTCCTCCTCGACCATGATGTACGGCCACGTGGACCAGCCCCGCCACTGGCTCGGCCACCTGCGCACCCTCGCCCGCATCCAGCAACAGACCGGCGGCTTCACCGAGTTCGTGACGCTCCCCTTCATCCACACCAACGCTCCGGTGTACCTGGCGGGCATCGCCCGGCCCGGCCCCTCCGTACGGGACAACCGCGCGGTGACGGCGATGGCACGCCTCCTGCTGCACCCCTGGATCCCCAACATCCAGACGAGCTGGGTGAAGCTGGGCGAGGCCGGCGCCGCCGAAATGCTCCGCTCCGGCGCCAACGACCTCGGCGGCACGCTGATGGAGGAGACGATCTCCCGCATGGCGGGCTCCTCCTACGGCTCCTACAAGTCCGTCAAGGACCTGGTCGCGGTGGCGGCGGCGGCCGGACGCCCGGCGAAGCCGAGGACCACGCTCTACGGCGAGGTCCCGGAGGAACGCCGGCGCGCGGCGGCCGCCTCGGACGGCCACCTCCCGGACCTCCTGCCGGTCCTGGAATGAACAGAGGCAGACGCAGCTCGCAGTACGATGATCCGACCCCCGTCGGAGGGGTTGAGTAGCACCGAGGAGATGCGTGCCCATGGCGGCCCGAATACCTTCGTGGGCCTGGGTCAGCGGCCTGACCGTGGGAGCCGTCGCGGCGGTGGCCGTCCTGGCGGTGAAGGCCGACCAGGGTTCCCACCCCACGGCCCCGACCGCCGACCACCGACCCGTGTCCTCGGCGAGCGCGAGCCCCTCGGCGAAGCCCAAGCCGAAGCCCGCGGCCCCGCCGGCCGTCCCCGCCGACTCGGGCGTGGGCCACCGGATCGTCTACGCCCTCGCCCAGAAGCGCGTGTGGCTGGTCGACGAGAGCGACAAGCCCACCCGCACCTTCCCGGTCTGGCCGGGCACGGTGAGCCCCGACCCGGGCGCCTACGTCATCTCCCAGCGCGTCCCCTCGACGACCGGCTCGGACGGCGTCCAGATCGAGCACATCATGTACTTCGCGGGCAAGTCCGGCGTCTTCATCGCCTTCAGCAACGCCGTGGACGGCGCCTCACCCCCACCGGCCGCGGCCGACGCCAAGACGGGCGGCATCCGCATGGGCAAGCCCGACGGCACGGCCCTGTGGAACTTCGCGGAGAGGGGAACGAGGGTCGAGGTCGTCAGCTAGCGACCCCGCCGAGGAACGCGCTCCACGACGCACCCCCGAACACGATCCGCGCACCGTCCCGGTCCTTGGAGTCACGGACGTGGACGGTGGCGGCGGAGGGGGCGGGGGTGGCTATGGCGACCTCGACACAATCGGGGCCGTCGTTGCTGCTGTAGCTGCTCTTGAACCAGTTGAGCGTGGTGGTCATGTCTCTTCTCCCAGAATCTTCTCGATGAAGGACAGCGACTCCCGAGGTGAGAGGGCCTGCGCACGGATCATTCCATAGCGCATGTCGAGGATCTGGGCCTCTCTCGGGTCGCTGATCACCCGGCTGTGCAACTGAGCCTCCCAGTGCCCCAGGGTCTTGCCGTCCCGGAGCTTCAGGAGCCGCAGCGGCCCCGCCATACCCGCGTGGTCCTCACGGTCCGTGGGCATCACTTGAACCGAGACGTGCCGCAACTGCCCAATTTCCAGCAGACGTTCGAGCTGCTCTCGCAGAACCATTCTGCCGCCGATCGGCCGCCGCAGCGTCACCTCCTCCTGGACAAAAGTGATGAGCGGCCGGGGCACTCGCTCGAACACGGCCTTACGGGCCATACGCGCGGCGACATGACGCTCGATCTCGTCCTCCGTGTACGAGGGGCGACGCATCGCGTACAACGCCTGGGCGTATGCCGGAATCTGCAACAGGCCATGGATCTGCTGATTGTCGTACGCCCCCAACTCGACCGCCTCACCCTCCAGTTTCGCCAGGTCCCGTACCTTCTTCGGGTACCGGGCCCGCTCCACGTCCGCCTTCATCGCGGACAGCTTGCCGCCCGCGCCGAGCACCTCGTCGGACTTGTCGAGGAAGTCGGGCTTGGGGATGCGGCGTCCGCGTTCGACCGAGGAGACCATCTCGTCGCTGTACCCGATGGCGACGCCGAGTTCGCCCTGCTTGAGCCCGGCGGCTTCGCGCCACATCTTGATCTGCCGGCCGACCGTCCTGAGTACGGCCTCGGCCTCTTCGTCCTCCATGTGTCATCCCCTCCCGACGTACGAGCCGGACGACTCCGCCGCGCGCTCGTACAGTCACGTTGCGTACCGCGGTGATGGCTGTTCAGCCTAGGGATGGATGACGACTCTGGGTGACATGAGTAAGAAATTCCCCCTATCGATCGCTGCTCCGCCGATCCATTTCGCCGTGCAGCTCTCCGCGACGCGCCGGGGCGCGCGACTGGCCCGCCTGCTGGCCGAACGCCAACTGGACGACTGGGGAGTGGACGTGGCGGACGCGGTGCAGATCGTGGCGGAGCTGGCGGCGAACGCGGCGTTCCACGGGCGGGTCAGGGGGCGGGACTTCCGGCTGGCGATGAAGCTGCACGGGGACGGCGTCCTGCGCATCGAGGTGACCGACGCGCGTGGAGACCGGCTCCCGAGGATCGCGGACCCGGTGACGGCGGACGCGGAGTCGGGACGGGGCCTGCTGCTCGTGGCCGCGCTCGCCGACCGCTGGGGCGTCACGGAAGCGCCCGCCCACGGCAAGACGGTCTGGGCCGAACTCGCACCGCGTCGCGGAGACCGGTGACCCGGTGTCGCCCGACACCAAAGACCAAAGAACCGGGGAAAGAACCGAACCCGCCCCCACCGCCCCCGTCGATCACCCGGCGGAGTGAATATGCCCCGCTCGGCTGGCGTGGCGAGGCGATCGTGGTGCAGCGTCTGTTCCACCAACCGCACACATGCATCGGCCCTCGCCGGGACTGGCATCCCACTGCGAGGGCCTGATCACCGAGGAAGAAGAGACCTTCCCGATGACTAGCAAGCACCCTAACGCGCCCGCACGCGCCAAGTCCGGCCATTCGGGCGGCGTCATCCACATGAACGAACCCCACCACGAGAACTTCACGGTGGTCGGCAACCATCTGGCCCAGCACGCCGAGTTGTCCCTGACGGCGATCGGCCTGGCTGTGCACATCCAGTCGCTGCCGAAGGGCACCCCGATCGGGATCAAGACGCTGGCGGGGAAGTTCCCCGAAGGAGAGATCCGGATCGCCGCGGCCCTGCGGGAGCTGGAGGAACACGGCTACCTCTCACGCGCCAAGGAGCGTCTTCAATCGGGCCGAATGACGACCCGGACGACCTCGTACAACAAGCCGCAGCGCGCCGAAGTCGCCCGGCCATCCGAGCCCGCTCGCCCGGCCGCCCCGCCCGGGCCTCCCGCCGCCTCGGCCCCGCCCGCACCTCGCACGGCGAACGACCTGCTGGCCGGCCTCCGCGCCCACGACTCCCGCCTGCTCCTCACCGAACGGGACGTGGACCGGCTGGCGCCGGCGGTCTCCGAGTGGCTGGAGCGGGGCGTACCGCCCACGGCCGTGACGCGAACGCTCACGGCAGGCCTGCCCGAGGACCCGATCAAGCACCCGGCGGCGCTCCTGGCCCACCGCCTCGCCTCCCTCCTGCCGCCACCTCTCCCCGCCGCCCCACCACCACCCGCGACCGCCCTGCGCCCGGCCCCGCTCCAGACCTGCGACGGCTGCGAGAGAGCGTTCAGGTCCCCGGACCCAGGCCGCTGCAGAGACTGCCGCCCATCCGCCGCGGCCGCGTGAGCCGGATGACAAGCAGCCTGCCCCTCCCGGAGATCCGCACTGTGGACGATCTGCGCAGTGCCCTTGGCCGCTACGGATTCCCGGGTGACCGGGAGCGGTTCGAGGAAGAGCTGGCCGCCGCTGTAGGAGCCTCCCCAACCGACGACCTCGAAGGTGCCGCAGCTGTTGTCCGGGCCTACCGGCACCGGATCCTGATCAGAAACTCGCCCGAGGTCATGGCGGCCATCGAGGACGCGTGATCCTCAGACGCTCGACTGAGTCATGGCGCGGTTTTTTCGCTGAAGCTTTCCGATCACTTTCGCCACACCTCCCTCACTGGTCCATCCCCTGAACAGACCGTTCCTGTTCGATTACTGTGCTGAACTGTTGGGCGTTCGGACGGGTAACTGCCGGGGAGGTCTCAGCGTGGGTGCGTCGTCCGGGGGTGTCTGGGGGCGTGGTGAGCAGCAGGACTTCCGGAGCCGGGTGCGGGGGACGCTGCTCGGGGTGGCCGTCGGGGACGCTCTCGGGGCGCCGGTGGACTCGCTGGACCTCGGGGCGATCCGGGAGGCCCACGGGCCCGAGGGGATCCGCGATCTCGTGGCCGCCCACGGCCGCCGCGGTGCCGTCACGCACCTCACGCAGCTCACCCTGTTCTCCGTCGACGGGCTCATCCGGGCGCAGGTCCGCCGGGACACCGGGGCCTGGCATCCGCCCACCGATCTGCACCGCGCGTATCTGCGCTGGGCCGCCACCCAGCGGGACTGGGGACCCGACGAGCGGCGCGAGGAGGACGGCTGGCTGGCCCGCGAGGAGTGGCTGTACGCCCGGCGCGGCCCGAGCAGGCCGCTGCTGATCGGGTTCGGCGACGACACCATGGGCACCCTGGAAGCGCCCAAGAACCCCGCCGAGGCCGGTCCGGAGGCGGTCGCCCGGTCGGCGCCCTTCGGGCTGCTCGTCGGCTGGGAGCCGCAGCTCGTCACGCAGCTCGCCGTCGAATGCGCGGCGCAGACCCACGGGCACCCCGTCGCCTGCCTCGCCGCCGGCGCCTACGCCGTGATCGTGCACGCCCTCGCCCGCGGCGACGGCCTCGACGGCGCCGTGCAGAAGTCGCTGGCGCTGCTCGCCGCACGTCCCGGTCACCAGCCGGTGTCGGACGCCCTCCAGCACGCGCTGGGCGCGGTACGGCAGGGCATGCCCACCCCGGACCGGGTGGAGGAACTGGCGGGGCGGGGGACCGCGGAGGGCCTGCTCGCCGTGGCCGTCTACTGCGCGCTGGTGAGCGAGGACGTACGCCACGGGCTGTGCCTGTCGGTGAACCACAGCGGGTCCTCCGGCGCGGCCGGTGCCCTCACCGGAGGGCTGCTCGGCGCCCTGCACGGGGAGACGGCCCTCCCGCCGGCCTGGCTGGCCGAGCTGGAGGGCCGTCCCACTCTGCTGGTCCTGGCGGACGACTTCGCGATGGAGATGACCCAGGGACCCGCGCTGCACGGGCCCACCGGATCCTCCCCGGCGTGGCTGGCACGGTATCCGCGCGGGACCCGGTAGCCCGCGGGCCGCGCGCCGCTACGGCTGCTTCCCCACCACGTCGTCGCCCGCGCCCGCCGGGGCCGGTACCGCGGCCGCCCCCGTCAGGTCGCCGTCCCCGTCCGTGTTGACCTGCTCGATGATCGCGAGGCGTTCCGGTGTGTCCTCCGGTTTGACGAACCCGATGCCGATGTAGAGGACCAGCGAGACCGCGAGCGGCACCGACACCTGGTACTGCAACGGCACTCCGCCGTCGACGTTCCAGTTGATCGGGTAGTTCACCAGCCAGAAGGCCAGCAGGCCCGCCGCCCAGCTGGTGAGCGCCGCCGTCGGACCGGAGCGGCGGAACGCGCGGAGCAGGCCCAGCATCATCGGGATGGCGATCGGTCCCATGAGACCGGCGACCCACTTGATGACGACGGTGATGATGTCCTTGAACGTCGGCGAGTTGACCTGCGTGGCCACCGCCATGGACAGCGCGAGGAAGACCACCGTGGTCAGCCGGGCGGCGACCAGCCCGCCGCGCTGGTTCCAGGCCCGTGCCCGCGCGGAGACGACGGGCGCGATGTCCCGGGTGAAGACGGCCGCGATGGCGTTGGCGTCGGAGGAGCACATGGCCATCGTGTGCGAGAAGAAGCCGACGATCACCAGACCCAGCAGGCCGTGCGGCAGCAACTGCTCGGTCATCAGGGCGTAGGAGTCGGAGCCGTCCGGCTTCTGCGCGTGGACCAGCAGCGGCGACATCCACATCGGGAAGAACAGGACGAGCGGCCAGACCAGCCACAGGACGGCGGAGAGCCGCGCGGAGCGGGCGGCCTCACGGGCGGACGCGGTGGCCATGTACCGCTGCGCCTGGTTGAGCATTCCGCCGTTGTACTCGAACAGCTTGATGAAGAGGAACGCGAGCAGGAACACGGTCCCGTACGGGCCGACCAGCGGTTCGGCGTGGCCGTGCAGTGCCGGTTCGTCCCAGACGCCGAAGAAGCCGCCGTGCGGGCCGAGTTCGGCTACCACGGCCACGAACATGGTGATGCCGGCCAGGAGCTGGATGACGAACTGGCCCAGTTCGGTCAGGGCGTCGGCCCACAGACCGCCGATGGTGCAGTAGATGGCGGTGATCACGCCGGTGATCAGGATGCCGTGGTTGAGGGACATGCCCGTGAACACGGACAGCAGGGTGGCGATGGCGGCCCACTTGGACGCCACGTCCACGACCTTCAGCAGCATCCCGGACCAGGCGAGAGCCTGCTGGGTGGGCAGGTTGTAGCGGTTCTTCAGGTATTCGAGCGGCGAGGCCACGTGCAACCGGGACCGCAGCCGGTTGATCCGCGGGGCGAACAGCCTCGACCCGATGGCGATGCCGAGCGCGATGGGGAAGGACCAGGTGACGAAGGACGTGACACCGTAGGTGTAGGCGATGCCCGCGTAACCGGTGAACATCACCGCGCTGTAGCCCGACATGTGGTGCGAGATGCCCGACAGCCACCAGGGCATCTTGCCGCCCGCGGTGAAGAAGTCGCTGACGTCGTCGACGCGCCGGTGGGACCAGACGCCGATGGCCACCATGACACCGAAGTAGCCGATGAGTACGGCCCAGTCGAGACCGTTCATGGGTTCATGGCTCCCTTCCAGGGTCCGCCTTGTGAACTCCGCTCAGCGTGTTGGCACTTCGCCTGAACGGGGTAGGGGCGAGGAAGGTCGCGAAGTGCCCGCTCATCGTGGGTTCGATGGCGTGGGCACGACAAGCAAGCGTCAGGTCAAGAGCAGGCAAAGATGTTCGACTCGATGAACCTGGTTCATGTACATGAATGGATCGGGTCGAGCCGGTGTCCGGGCACAAGCGGAGCCCCCTCGGCAAGGACGGCGAACTCGTCGAGAGGGCTCATCAATCGGTGCTTGTTGCAGTTGTCGTGCGGTGGTCTTCTCAAGCCTTGAGCGACGCCACGAAGGTGTTCCACGCGTCGGCGCGGAAGCCGAGCGCCGGGCCGGTGGGGACCTTGGAGTCCCGGACCGCCATGGCTGCGACCACCGGTGACTTGACTTCGACGCACGCGCCGTTGCCCGTGGAGTACGAGGACTTGGTCCACGTCTCCGTGACGCCCTGACGAATTGCCATTTCTGCTCCGGATTGCGAGTGGAGTGGTTTGCGCCAACGGTTGTGATTGATGGCGTGATCGACGCTACCCGCCGCACTCCAAGTCCGAAGCGACTATTCATCCTTACGGATGGCATATTCCAAAGGAGTCTTCCGCCGTGGCTTGGTGAAGGTGTACGGTGCGGCACCTTCAAGCCGTGGCGCTCAGCGCGCGTGCTCCTTGGCGATATCCGCGATGAACTGCCGTGACTGCTCCACGTTCAGCGCCTGCGCCCGCAGGTGCTCGTACATCACGCTGTACTTCTGGACGTCGTTCGCCTTCTCCAGGTACAGGTCGCTGGTGACGCCCTCGATGTAGACGACGCTCGAGTCCGCCGTGTCCGGGAACTCCAGGATCGCGTACTGCCCGTTGAGGCCGGGGTGGGCGCCCATCTCGAAGGGGATGACCTGCACGGTCACGTGCGGCAGCCGGGTCTGCTCGACCAGGTGCTCCAACTGCTCCCGCATCAGGGCGGGACTGCCGACGACCCGGCGCAGGGCGGCCTCGTCCAGGACCGTCCACAGCCGCAACGGGTTCTCGGCGGCGGAGATTCGTTCCTGCCGGCGCATTCTGACCTGCACCCGCTTCTCGATGTCGGCGGGCGCCGTCTCCGGCAGCGCGCCCGCGATCAGCGCCTCCGCGTACTGGCGGGTCTGAAGCAGCCCCGGGACGACCTGAGGGTCGTAGATCCGCAGGCTCGCCGCGTCCGTCTCCAGGCCGATGTAGACGCTGTACGGGATGTCGCCGAAGGAGTGCCACCAGCCCTGCTGGCGCGAGTCCTTGGCCATCTGCATCAGCGAGTCGACGATCCGGTGGTCCTCCACCTCGTAGACCCCGCACAGATCGCGGACGTCACGCTGGCTGATGCTGCGCCGGCCGTTCTCCAGGCGGCTGATCTTCGACTGGGACACCAGCAGCCGCTCGGCCACCTCCTCGGCCGTCATGCCCTTGAGTTCGCGCAGCCTGCGCAACTCCTGACCCAGTCGGCGTCGCCTGACAGTGGGATTGACGTTGGACGCCACGGGACGTGCACCTCCGGCCGCATGCCTCTACTTTGCGTATCTGCTGCTGAGCAGATTGCCACCAAGGTGCTTACTACCGCTGGGAAACGCCGGATATGCAGCGGGTACCCGTCAGTTCGGGAACGCACGGGGCACCCGGACGTGGCCGCGTGGGCGGCGGGACGCGTACGAGGTGTACGGCCCCGCCGCCCATGTCGAACCGGGAATGGGGACTGCGGTGCGGCGTTGTGCTGTGTGGTGCTGTGCTGTGCTGTGCGGCTCAGTGGGCCACGGCACGGGCCATGGAGCCGCGGCGTGGCTGCATCGGAACGCCGCGAGCGGGTTCCGCCACGGGCCTGGCGCCCGCCCCGCCCTGGCGGCCGGCCGTGGCCGCGCCGCGGCGCGGCTGCGCCCCCACGCCGTTCTGGACGTCCATCACGGCGTGTGCCACGAGGCCGCCCATGGGGTCGTGCCGGATCAGGTCCCTGAGCCGGGACCGTGACGACCGTCCCTCGTTGCCGGGGTACAGGTGCTTGCCGAGGCCGACCGCGTGCGCCAGCGCGGCGAGCGCCGCGGTCCGCGGGTCCGGCGGTACGCCGGTGCGGATCGCGGAGTCCAGCCGGGCCCTGATCTCCCGGCTGATCGCGTTGTCCGTCGCCTGGTAGCGAGTCGTCGGCAGCACCCCGCACATCTGGCCGGCCACGGCGTGCACCATGCCGCACCGCTCCAGATGCGAAAGGTAGGTCTGGCGGAGCCCGAGACGGGGCCCGCCGATCCAGTGGACGGCCCGTACCGGAGCGCCGCGCCTTCGCAGCAACTCCAACGCGCAGTCCAGGGTTGGATCTCCTGTCGGCCGTGGCACCACCACGGCGATACGATCCCCGTCTGGGGCTATCCGTCCGGCCAGCGCCAGCTCCACTAGCTGCGCTCCGGCCAGACCCAGGTCGAGCGACTGCGGCTGTGCAGTGGTACCCGTGGCCGGGTCCAATGCCAGCAGCAGAAGCTCCTCCGGAAGTGTTCTGCGGCTCCTGCCCATCCATGCCTCCCCGCGTGGATGAATGACAGGGTGACCCCTCTCACATTGGTCTGTCGAGGGTGCGTGACCGGTTCGTAAGGGAACCGGTAGGTATGTCGTTCTCGTCTCTCGCATGGGTTTGGCCCGCACACAGGACACTGGTACATGGTTCGGACAGCGGTACGGCCAAGGGTTCGGCTGTGTCGTCCGGGTGGCGGTTCAGATCGTGATTCACGGTTCGGTAGCGGCATGTTGGGCGTGCCGCACATGAGGAGGCATCGGTGGCGGGCGAGTCCCCCGACAGGTCGAAGCAGCGCGAGTCGTCGGCACGAACGACGTCGGGGAGCGCGGGCTCGGTTCCCGAGTCCAGGAACGAGGCGGGCGACCCGCGCCTCGCGTTGACCGGGGAGTCGGACGAGGCCGGGTCGTCCGGCGCGTCCGGCGGCTCCCAGGGGCGCGGCGGGGTCGACACGGCCACTCGGGTGCTTTCGGTACGGGATGTGAAGACGAAGTCGGAGCCGGACTCGGAGACGGAGACCGACGACGCCGACGACGCCGAGGGCGCCGCGGAGAGCGAGGAGGAGGCCTCCGAGGCCGCCTCCGACGGTGACGAGACCGGCGCGGCGGGTGACGCACGGCTGCGTGCGGCGATGGCCGCGTGGGTGGACTCCGACGAGAGCGGGAAGGACGCGGAGGCCGCGTCCGGGGACGACACCGGCGCGGATGCTTCGGAGGAGGCCTCCGACGCGGAGGCGGAGGCTCCGGAGGGCGCCTCGGGGGCCTCGGAGGGCGCCGACGCCGCCGAGCCCGCGAAGGCCGGGGGCGCGCCCGAGAGCGACGCCGAGGAGCCCGAGGACGCCGCGCGTGGCAAGGACCGGGTCGAGCCCCGGGACGCCGACGAGGCCGCGGTGGACGCTTCCGACGCGGAGGACGCCGACCCCTCCGACGACGGCGAGCGTGCCGAGGACGAGGACGAGGCCGAGGCCGAGGCCGGGACCGCGTCCGACGCCGCCGGGCGTGCGAAGACGGGGACCGGGCCCGAGGCCGGCCCCGAAGGGCCCGGCGACGCCGAGGACGACGGCGACGGCGACCGTGCCGGGGACGGCGACACTCCCGAGGCCGGTGACGACGACGGTGACGGAGGCCCGGAGGGGGCGGGTCCGGGTGAGAAGCCGCCCGTGGACCAGCCCACCACCATGCTGAAGCTCGGCGGTGCCGCCAAGCCCAAGCCCCAGGTCGACCAGCCCACCACCATGCTCAAGCTGGGCGGCGGCAAGAAGCGGCCGCCCGAGGCCGAGGCCGAGCGGACCAGCAAGTTCGTCGCGCTCAAGCCGCTCGACACCCCGCCGGCCCGCAAGCCGCAGCCCCCGCAGCCGCCCACGCCCGCCCAGCCGCCCACGGCCGCGCCCAGGCCCATGCCCGCGGGCGCCACGGCCGCCGTTCCGCAGGTCGGCCCCGAGCGGACCACCCAGCAGCCGCTGCCGCCCAAGCCGCCGCTCGACCTGCTGGCCGAGCTCACGAACACTCCGCCGCCCCCGGAGACCCCGCTGCGCACCGCGGTGCGCAGGGTCAAGATCTGGACCCCGCTGGTCCTGCTCCTCGTGATCGTCTTTGCGGTCGTGCAGGCCGTGCGCCCGCTGCCGGAGCCCACCCTCGCGCTGACCGCCGAGGACACCTACACGTTCGACGGCGACCAGGTGAAGCTGCCGTGGCCCGACGAGGGCCAGGGCTGGATGGACGTCGACGGCGTCGGCACGATGGACCACTTCGGCGAGCAGAAGCCGGTCGCCATCGGCTCGGTCGCCAAGACCATGACCGCGTACATCATCCTGCGCGACCACCCGCTGAAGGCCGGCGAGGAAGGCCCGAAGATCGAGGTCGACGCGACGGCGGAGAAGGAGGCCGGCTACTACAAGGACGGCGAGTCCACGCTCGACAACGTCAAGGCCGGCAGCTTCCTCACCGAGAAGCAGGCCCTGTCCGCCGTCATGATCCCCTCCGCGAACAACATCGCGCGCCTGCTGGCCCGCTGGGACGCCGGCTCCGAGGCGGAGTTCGTCAAGAAGATGAACGCCACCGCCAAGGAACTCGGGATGTCCCGCACGACGTACACGGACCCCTCGGGTCTGAACAAGACCACCGTCTCCACCGCCGAGGACCAGGTGAAGCTCGGCACCGTGGCCATGAGGATGCCGGCCATGGTGGCCATCACCAGCGCGGCGAGCTGGACGGACCCGACCGGGAAGTACTGGACCAACTTCAACCAGCTGCCGTACACCGTCGGCGCGATCGGCATCAAGACCGGCTCCACCACCGCGGCCGGCGGCAACCTGCTCTTCGCCGCCCGCAAGGAGGTCGGCGGCCGGACGGTGACCATCGTCGGCGCGATCCTCGGCCAGCACAAGGGACAGTCGATCCTCGACACGGTCAACGCGGTCAGCAAGACCGCGCTGGTCGCCGCCAAGGAGGTGCCGACCTCGGCGAAGATCCTGAAGAAGGGCGATGTCGTCGGGTACGTCGACGACCGGCTCGGCGGTCGCACGCCGGTCGTCGTCACCAAGGACGTCACCGCGGTCGGCTGGGGCGGGCTGCGGCTGAAGCTGTCCCTCACCACCAAGGACGCGCTGCCGCACACCGCGAAGGCCGGCGCGGAGGTGGGCCTGCTCACCGTCGGTGAGGGCGCGGAGAGCGCCGTCAAGGTGCCCGTGGCCCTTCAGGACGATCTCGCCGAGCCGGGCTTCCCGGCCAAGCTGACCCGCGTCGGCTGATCTCCGCGTCGTCCCCGCGCACCCCGTCGGCCAGCCCCACCTGGGAGCTGGCCCGGCGGGGTGCGTGCTAGCGTCACGAAACGGACACGTCGCCGGTCGCCGGACGCGGCTGCGAACAGGCAAGAACAGAGAACAGGACACGGGGAGAGCCGTCAGGTGGCCACAGCGGATCCGACACGCGCCGACGACGCCGATCCGGGCCGCCCGGAGGACGGACCGCGAATAGGCGCGTCCACGACGGACACTGACGGCGAGCGCCGAGGGCAGGACGACCCGGTGGGCGACCCCGTGGGCGGCCCTGGAGGCGACCGGGACGGAGAACGGCCCGGCGAGGGGTCCCCCGTCCGGGCCGCGGTCACGGCGGTCCGGGAGCGGATGCTTCGGCACCCCGTCCTGTCCGTCACGGCCCTGGCAGGCCTGCTGCACGTCGTCTGGTTCTTCACGCTCGCCAACAGCGGCGGCGACCTCGCGGCGCAGGACGCCTGGGCCGAGTTCGTCGGCCGGCACCCCGACTCGGCGTACAACCTCGCCTGGTACGGCGGCATGCACCCGGTGTCGTACAGCGTGGTGTCGCCGTACCTGATGTCCCTCCTCGGCGTCCGTACGACGATGATGATCGCGGGCACCGTCTCGGCGGGCCTGCTGATGCTGGTCCTCATGCGCAGCCGCTCGGTCAGGAACCCGCTGTGGGCCGCGCTGACCGGTGTCTTCGGACTGGTGTGCAACGCGGTGTCGGGCCGGGTGACCTACGGCCTGGGGACCATGTTCGCGCTGGGCGCGGTCGCGGCCGTGTTCTGCTGGCCGCACCGCTGGCGCTTCAAACGCTGGGCGAAGGCCCTGGTCGCGGCGCCGCTGGCCGCGCTCGCCACCATGTCCTCGCCCGTGGCGGGCCTGTTCGTGGGCCTGATCGCGGTCGCGCTGTTCCTCCAGAAGCGCCGTCCGGGCGCCTGGGCGCTCGGCCTGGCCCCGGCCGCGGTGGTGGCCGCCTCGGCCTGGCTGTTCCCCTTCTCCGGCACCCAGCCGATGGCGTTCGCCTCGGTGATCCTGCCGCTGATCTACGCCGTGCTCGCCGTCGTCCTCGTACCCCGGGACTGGAAGACGGTCCGGATCACCTCCGCGGTGTACGGCCTGGCGGTCGTCATGGTCTGGCTGATCAGCTCCCAGATCGGCTCCAACATCACCCGGCTGGCCATGCTGTTCGCGGGGGTGGTGCTGGTGGCGGCGCTGCCGTTCGCGGTCCCGCGCTCGCGCACCTGGTACGCGATCGTGCTGGCCGTCGTCGGCTTCGTCGGCTGGATAGGGTTCAAGTCGGTCGACGACACCCTCAACACCACCCCCGCCGCCTCCTGGGCGCGCGAGCTGGCCCCCCTGGTCAACCAGTTGCAGCGGGCCGGCGCGGAGAAGGGCCGCGTCGAGGTGGTCCCCGCCCGCTCCCACCGTGAGGCCTCCGCGCTGGCGCCCTACGTCAACCTGGCCCGCGGCTGGAACCGCCAGGCCGACATGCAGCGCAACCCGCTCTTCTACGACGACACGCTGAACTCGGCGAACTACCACGACTGGTTGCAGCGGTGGGCGGTGCACTACGTGGTGCTGCCCAAGGGCGACGTCGACGGCAACGGCGGCGAGCGCGAACGCGCGCTGGTGCGGGAGGGCATGCCGTACCTGAAACAGATCTGGGGCGACGCCAACTGGCAGCTCTTCAAGGTCACCGACCCGGCGCCGCTCGCCGAGCCGGACGCGGTCGTCGAACGCGCCGAACAGGGTGAGATGACCCTCCAGGTGCGCAGGGCGGGCCGCGTCCTCGTCCGCATCCCGTACTCGCCCTGGCTGAGCCTCGTCGACGAGCAGGGCAAGAGCCTCAAGGCGCCCCAGGAGACCGACGCCTCCAAGCACCGCGCCGAGGGCGAGCCGAAGACGTACGACAACGTCAACGGCTGCCTCATGGAGACGGAGGGGGACTCCCAGGGCGACAGGTGGACCGTGCTCCTCGCACCGAAGGCGGGCACCTACCGGCTGGCGGCGCCCTACCAGCTCCCGCGCGGCACCCCGTGCCCGGACGAGCTCAAGAAATGACCGCCCCGCCGGCCCGGAAGCCCCCGCCTCCGGGCCGGCGGGTGGTCACCTCACCGGGAGGGCTCGTCAGGCGAGCTGCTCCTCCACGGCCGCGATCAGCTCGGGGGCGTCGGGGCCGGTCTGCGGGGAGAAGCGGGCGACGACCTTGCCGTCCCGGCCGACCAGGAACTTCTCGAAGTTCCAGCGGACGTCCCCGCTGTGGCCCTCGGCGTCGGCGAAGCCGGTCAGACGCTCGTAGAGCGGGTGTCGCTGCTCCCCGTTCACCTCGACCTTCTCGGTCATGGGGAAGGTGACGCCGTACGTGGCGGAACAGAACGCGGCGATCTCCTCGGCGCTGCCCGGCTCCTGCCCCATGAACTGGTTGCACGGCACCCCGAGCACGGTGAAGCCCTGCCCGGCGTACCGCTCGTGCAGCTGTTCGAGTCCCGCGTACTGCGGGGTGAGCCCGCACTTGGACGCCACGTTCACGATGAGCACCACCTGCCCCGCGTACCGCGCGAGCCCGGCCGACCCACCCTGAAGCGCACCGATCTCGACGGCCAGGGGGGAGTCCGGGGCCAGGGCGCTGTTGCTGTCTGAAGTCGTCATGAGCGGATGCTAACCGCGGGCCGTGGACCGGGAGCCCGCCGCCTCGATGAGGACCTGGCCCGCGCCGGTCCGTGAGTACAGCACCGAGCGTCCGGACCGGCGGCGTTCCACCAGGCCCGCGTCAAGCAGCACGCGCAGGTGGCGGCCCACGGAGCCCAGGGTCTGGCCGGTCACGGCGGTCAGCTGGGTGGTGCTGAGCGGGGAGCCGAGCAGGATCAGGACCTCGGCGCGGGCGCGGCCGAGGAGGGCGCCGAGACCCGTGGGCACGGAGGCGCGGCGCGCGTCGGCGTCGGCGAGGGCGCCGGCACACGGATAGACGACGGCGTATCGGCGGCGCGGTTCGTCCCACGACACCCAGCCGGCCTTCGGGGTGACCGGTACGAAGACGAGCTGGGCGCCGGAGATCTCGCGCGGCGGATACTCGTGCAGGTTGACCTGGAACCGGTTCTCGCCGAGCCAGCGCGTGCCCGGCCGCAGGGTGTCGAGGACCGCCGCCCAGCCGCCCCGGCTGACCTGCGCGGTCCGGGCCACGACATCGGCTTCGAGGACGCGCCGGCGCCGGGCCCAGGAGGGCCGTACGGCATTCGCCCAGACGAACTCCAGGAGCCGGGCCGCCCGCTCGGGCAGGTCGTCCCGCTCCAGCGCGGCCGGCAGTGGCCCGGCGAGCGAGGTCCGCAGGTGCGCGCGGGCCGCCGCCGGGTCGGTGGCGTGCACCCGCTCGACGCCGTCCTCGAAGGACTCCTCGTCCCGTGGCGTGGGGGTGAGGAAGTCGGCGAGCCAGTCCCGGCCGAGTCCGGCGCGGACGAGGAGCGCGGTGACGGGGTCGTCGGCGAGGAGCCGCCGGTAGGCGGGCAGCTGCGCGCGCAGCCACGCCTGTTCGCCGGGGTGGCTGCCGGCGCCCGCGTGCAGCAGTTGCAGGCTCGCGAAGGTCTCGGCGAACGGTGAGAGCACGAACCGGCTCCCGGCGAGTGTGTCGGCGTTGATCTGCCACCAGCCCATGGACTCTCCCCCGGCGACCTTTCGCACCTGTGCGAAACAATAACCACCGGCCCCGTGCCCGCCCGAGACTCCGCCGCATGCGCAGCTACCAGCAACTGTTCCGCACCCCGCAGTTCACCCCGCTCTTCCTCGCGTCCTGTGCGCAGACGGTGGCCCAGACGGCGAGCGGACTCGCGCTCGCCACCCTGGTGTACCGGGCGACGGACTCGCCCCTGCTCTCGGCGGTGAGCATGTTCGGGCCCTCGCTGGCCCAGGTGCTCGGCGCCACCCTGTTCCTGTCCGGCGCGGACCGGCTGCCGCCACGGCGTGCGCTGGTGGCGGTCGCCCTGTCCTTCGCGGCGGGAACGGCGCTGCTGGCGCTGCCGGGTCTGGCGCTGTGGGCGGTCTTCGCCGTGGTCCTCGCGCAGGGGCTGGTCGCCTCCCTGGGCGGGGGAGTCCGCTGGGGCCTGCTGAACGAGATCCTGTCCAAGGACGGCTATCTGCTGGGTCGTTCGGTGTTCAACATGATGAGCGGCATCATGCAGATCATCGGGTTCGCGACGGGCGGGGTGCTGGTGGCGGTCCTGTCACCACGGGTCTCGCTGCTGCTGTCCGCCGCGCTGTACGCCGTGGCGGCGGGGGTGCTCCGGCTCGGCCTGACCCGGCGGCGGCCGCGCACCTCCGGCCGCCCGTCCATCTCGGCGACCTGGCGCACCAACGCCCTGCTGTGGTCGTCCCGCCCGCGCCGCCTGACCTACCTGGGCCTGTGGCTCCCCAACGGCCTGGTGGTCGGCTGCGAATCCCTGTACGTCTCCTACCCCCCCGCCGCGGCCGGCACGCTGTTCGCGTGCGCGGCGTTCGGGATGCTGGCCGGCGACGTGACGGTGGGCCGCCTGCTGCCCCCGGCGGTACGGCGCCGGGCGGCCACGCCGCTGCTGCTGCTCCTGGCTGGCCCGTACCTGCTCTTCGTCCTGCACCCGCCCCTGCCGGTGGCCGCCTGCCTGGTGACCCTCGCCTCCGTCGGCTTCGGCGCGAGCCTGGTCCAGCAGGAGCGCCTGATGGCCTCGACCCCCGACGAACTGGCCGGCCACGCCCTGGGCCTCCACTCCGCGGGCATGCTCACCCTCCAGGGCGCAAGCGCCGCCCTGGCCGGCACGATCGCCCAACTCACCTCCCCCGCCACGGCGATGACCGCAACAGCGGCGGCCTCGACGGCGATCACCCTGACCCTCGCCGCAGCGTCCCGCCGCCTCAACACCGAGAAGGGCACCCCCGCTTCACCCAGGCCCGACACCCCCACCGACCAACCAACCCCACCCCCGACGCCACAAGAAGAGCACCCCAGTCGATGACATGCGGCAACCCGGGAAAGAACGCAAAGAAGGCAACCACAACACCGAACCCCACCCCGAATCCACACAACCCGGCCCACCGCCGCGTCACGCCGGCCCGCTCCTCCGCCGGCCCGTCCGCCTTCCCCTGCTGCCGCTGCTGCTCGCTCATACTCGGCTCACTTCGTGACGTGATGTCACTGGCTCACCCGCCGCACGCCGTTGACGTAGAGGTGGGCGCATGTCTTGCCATAACGAGGCAGAGTCTGAGGAGAGTTGCTCCGCATGGGGTCGATCTTGCATTCGTCGTGCGTCCTGCCGCGCGAGGTGCGGTAGGTGCGGTTGCCGGTGTCCGCGTAGGTGAAGTCGATCCGCCAGTTGCAGAAGCCACTGCTGAGCGCTCCCACGAAGGCGCAGTCGACACCGGCGTTCTGGTAGGTGATCCGGAGTGCGCTGCCGCGGATGATGTGCGTGAACATGCAGCCCGTGGGGACCTTCATGGTCACACCGCCCACGCTGTACTCGAAGGTCCGAACGGGTGTCGAGCCGACTGCCGTGGCACTGGCGCCCGTCGCCGAGGTGAAAACCAGCGCGACGGCGGCACCAACAGCGGTGATGAGACGCGCGACCTGCGGAATGGCCATGATGATCCCCTCCTCATGGCCTCTTGCCAATCGCAGGGGACAACCGCGCCCAGGCCGGACGAGTTGTGGGGCTCCCACCCGGTTCACCATCCCAGGTGATCCAAGAAAGCCCGCGCTGACCTGCAGAAACGTTATGGGCGGCGCGGTGGGTTGCGTCGTCCGCCGTGGGGTGGAGGACCGCGCCGCCCGGTGTGGTTGCCCTAGTCCTTGACCGCCCCCGCGTTCGCGCCCTGGACGAAGTGGCGTTGGAAGCAGAAGAAGAGGATGGCCACGGGGAGGGTGGACAGCAGGGCCGCGGCCAGTTTGAGGGGGTACTGGGTGCCGCCGCCCAGGCTGCCCGAGACCATGCGGGCGAGGCCCGTGGTCAGGGTTTCGTACTGGCTGGACTGGGTGGCCACGAGGTAGTGGGTGAACTCGTTCCAGGAGCCCTGGAAGGCCAGGATCGTCACGGTGATCAGGGCGGGCCGGGCCATCGGCAGGACGACCGACCAGAACGTGCGGAAGACGCCGGCACCGTCCACCCGCGCGGCCTCCTCCACTTCCCGGGGGATCGACTCGAAGAACTGCTTCATGATGAAGACCTGCGCCGCGTCCACCAGCAGCGGCAGGATCATGGCGGCGTAGGTGTCGAACAGCCCGAAGGTGTTGAGCACCAGGAACCTCGGGATCAGCAGCACCACGGGCGGCACCGCGATGATGGTGAGGAGGAACCCGAACAGCAGGGCGCGGCCGGGAAAGCGCAGCCGGGCCAGCGCGTACCCGGCCATCGACGCGAACAGCACCCGGCCCGCGGTGATGACGACCGCGACGAACACCGAGTTGCCCAGCCAGCGCAGGAACGGCACACCCTCCCCGGCCTGGCTGATCCCGAACAGCCGCTGGTAGGCGGCCGTCGTCGGAGTGACCGGGAACAGCCCGAGGGGGTGGGCCGCCGCGTCCGGGTCCGTCTTGAACCCGGTCACCAACTGGATCGCGAACGGCATGACATACAGCAGCCCGAACCCCACCACCAGCGCGTACCCGAGGATCCGCAGGGGCCGGGGAAAGCGTCCGAGCACCGGACGCCCCTGCGCCCGGGCGGCCGTCGATTGCGCGCTCATCGGTTCCTCCGGGGACGGGCCGCGCGCTCGCGCAGCAGGAAGCGTTGCAGGGCCGTCATGGTCAGGATCAGTACGAGCAGGATGAAGGCGATGGCCGCGCCCTGCCCGAAGTCCGCGTCGCCGAACGCGGTCGAGTAGGACAGGAAGGCCGGCGTGAGCGTGGTGTTGCCGGGCGCGCCCTGGCTCATGACGTACACCTGGTCGAAGACCTGCCAGGTGGCGATCAGACCCAGGGTGAGCACGAGGAACAGCACGGGCCGCAGCGCGGGCAGCGTCACGTACCGCAGCATCTGGTAGCGGTTGACGCCTTCGATCGCGGCCGCCTCCTCCAGCTCGCGCGGCACGTCCTGGAGCGCCGCGAGGAAGATCAGCATGAAGGTGCCCGAGGTCGTCCACACGGCGAGCAGGATGAGTGTGCACATCGCGACCGACGGCCCGGACAGCCACTCGAACCAGGACAGCCCCATGAAGGAGTGGTCGGCCAGCACACCCGAGGGATGGCCGGTGTCGACCACGCCCAGCCCGCCGAGCAGCAGGGACAGCACTCCCCGCGGGTCGTTGAACCAGTTCGGGCCCTTCACCCCGATCCAGGACAGCGCCGTGTTGACGGCACCGCTGCCCTGGAACAGGAAGAGGAAGATCGTGGAGACCGCGATCGAGCTGGTCACCGACGGGAAGAAGAACGCGGTGCGCAGGGCGCTCCGGGCACGCAGCAGCCGCTGGTTGACGACGAGCGCGAGACCCAGCGCGAGGAAGGTCTGGAGCGGCACGGTCAGCAGCACGTAGTACACGGTGTTGCGCAGCGAGGTCGCGAACAGGGTGCGGTCGAGGCCGTCCTCGGTGAGCAGTGTCCGGTAGTTGTCCAGGCCGGCGAAGTCCGCCTGCGCGCTGAACGGGTTGGACTGTCCGTCCCAGTGCAGCAGGCTCACCCACAGCGCCATCAGGGTCGGCAGGACCAGGAACAGGCCGAGGACGAGCACCGCGGGGCTGACGAACAGCCAGCCCCAGGCGCCCTCCGAGCGGCGCCGCACCCGCCGGGCGGGCGCCGCCGACTTCGGGCCGGGCCCGCCGGGCGTGTCAGGTTCGCCCGGCGGGCCGGCCGTACGGGGCCCCTGGCCGGCGCGGGAACGCGGCTCCGGCCGGGGGTTGTGTGACGTACGCGCGGACACGGTGGCTCAGTTGCCCTTCGTGAGCGCGCGTTCGCCGTTGCGCTGGAGGTCGGCGAGGATCTTCTTCGGGTCGGCGGTGGCCAGCCCCGCGAGGTCGGTGTTGAACTGGCCGAGCACCTTGTCGAATCCGGCGAGCGTCACCGGACCCTGCGCGTAGGCGCTGGCGTCGACCCACGCCTTCGCGGCGGGGTGCTGCTTCGCGTACTCGGCCAGGGCGCTGGTGCGCGAGGGCATCACGCCGAACGCGTCGGCGTTCTTGAGCTGCTGCGCGCTGGAGTTGAGGTACGTCACCAGGTCGACGGCCGCCGCCCGGTGGGCGCTCTCGGCGGCCACGCCCCAGCACTGGCTGAAGGCGAGCGTGCCCTGGCCGGCCGGACCGGCGGGCAGCGGGACCACCTTGTAGTTCACGTCGGGGTAGTCGGCCTTCATGGCGCCGTCGAGCCAGTTGCCCTCGATGGTCATGGCGGCCTTGCCCTTGCCGAAGGCCTCGCCGCCCCAGTTGGTGTCGACCTGGTTGGCGTACTTCATGGAGCCGGACTTCAGCAGGGACTGCACGTACTGGAGCGCCCGCACGTTCTCCGGGCTGTCGGCGGTCATCTTCGTCTGGTCGGCGTTGGTCATCCAGCCGCCGGCCTCCTTCATGAAGACGCCGAGCCGCGCGTGCTCGGCGCCGACGACCAGCCCGGTCGTGCCCTTCCCGGTCAGCTTGCCCGCGACCTTCTTCAGCTGGTCCCAGTCGGCCGGGTAGTCCTTCTCGGTCAGCCCCGCCTTCTTCCACAGGTCGGTGTTGACCGCCAGGGCGAGCGTGGAGGTGTCCTTGGGGAGGCACATCAGCTTGCCGTCGTGCGTGAAGGAGGCGCGCAACTGCTCGGAGAAGTCGTCGGCGTCCTTGACCTGGTCGCCGTAGGCGTACAGGGAGCCGCCTCTGGTGTAGTTCGCGAACTGGTCGGAGTTGACGTAGAAGGCGTCCGGCGGCTTGTGCCCGGCGAACGCCTGGGCGAGCTGCTGGTTCATGTCCTTGGCGACGTCGACGGTCACCTTGTTGCCGGACTGCTTGGCGTACGCGGCGGCCGCCTCCTTGACGGCCTTGGTCTCGGCGTCGCCCGAACTGGCTATCAGCACCGTCAGGTTCTGGTGGGAGCCGGTGTCCTGCTCCGTCTTCTTGTCGTCGCCGAAGCTCGACGAGCAGCCCGCGGTGACCAGCAGTGCCGCGCAGGTGGCGAGGGCCGTGGCGGCCGAACGGTGGGACATGGATTCCTCCGGGGTTCGGGGATGGTGAGTACGGCTCCGCCCGGCGGCGCGGAAGACGGCCGGGGGTGGAGGAGGGGAGAACTCGGGACGGGACGGGGACGGTTGGGCGCCACCGCCGACCGGGTCGGGGCGGGGCGGTGGGGGCGGCGCCGACTCGGACGGATCCGGGTCGGGTCCGGGCCGGGTCGGTACGGGGACGACCGGCGCGGTGTCGACCGGGGCGGGGCCGGGGTGACACCGGCCGGGTGAGGGTGTCGATCGGGACGGTCCGGCGGGGATGGTGCCGGCCGGGACGGTGCTCGCCGGGGGTGTCCGGCGGCCGTCGGGACCTCGGACCGCCCGGAGTCAGACGGTGATCGCGGTCGCGGTCGCCTCCGATGTCGCGGCGGGGGCGGCCCGGGTGCTGTCCCGGACGACCAGGGACGGCGGCAGCAGGATGCGTTCGGGCGGCGCGTCAGGGGCGGCCAGCCGCGCCAGCAGCAGCCGTACGCACTCCCGGCCGACGTCCTCCAGCGGCTGGGCGACGGAGGTCAGCGCAGGAGACAGGAGCCCGGCGGTCGGCGAGTCGTCGAAGCCGACCACGGCGACGTCACGACCGGGGACGTCCCCGCGTTCGCGCAGCGTTTGATAGCAGCCGAGCGCCAGCACGTCGCTGGCCGCGACCACCGCGGTCGCCCCCGCGTCGAGCAGCGGCTTCACGGCGGCGCGGGCCGCGTCGATGTCGTTCACGCTCTGCGCGCGCCGCCCGCGGGTCGGCAGCCCGTGCCGCTTCATGGCCCGCTGCCAGCCCTCGGCGCGGTCGTCACCGGCGCCCGAGGAGCCGCGCCCCCAGCCGAGGAAGGCGATTCTGCGATGCCCCAGACCGATCAGGTGCTCCACGGCGGCGTCCGTGCCCGAGGCGCCGTCGACGTCGATCCAGTCGCCGATCTGCCGCCGCGACCACATCCGGCCGAAGGCGACGAACGGCACACCGCGCTTGGCGAGCCAGGCCTGGCGCGGGTCGTTGTGCTCTGTGCCGCTGAGCACGAAGCCGTCGACCTCGTGCTGGTCGAGCAGCTCCTCGTAACCGTCCAGGGTCGGGGTGCCGGGCCGGCAGGCGAACAGCAGGATCCGGTACCCGGCCTCGTCGGCGGCCTGCGACAGGGCGTGCAGGAACCGGTCGAGGACGGGGCTGCTGGCCGGAACGGGCTGGATGCCGTAGCCGATCAGCCTGCTGGAGCGGGTGCGCAGGGTCTGCGCGGCACGGCTGGGGCGGTAGCCCATCTCGTCGATCACCCGGCGGACCCGCTCCAGGGTCTCGGCACGCAGCAGGTCGGGCGAGTTGATCGCGTTCGACACGGTCTGCGGGGAGACCCCGGCCCGGCGCGCGACCATGGCGAGCGTCACCGGACCGCCCCTGGCGGGCGGGTCGTTGCTGGAGCGGGGCATTGCGGCCTCCGGCGTGCAGAGGGAACGAGGAGCGGTTTTAGCGTTCCAAAAGCATTGTCAGCGCTCTGACGAGTCACTTAATGTCTTTGGAACGATCAAACGCTGAGAGGTTCTACTTCCTTGGACTCGACTGTCAAGACCCCGGACACCAACGGCTCGGTCACGCCGCCCCCCGCGGTGACCGAGGGCCTTCAGCCGTTCCTGCACGACGCGGTCGTCACGCTGTACGCCCCCAGCTTCGTGATCTCGCGTGCCGACGGGGCCTTCGACGACGGCGCGGACGGCTTCTTCCACGGCGACCGCCGGGCGCTCTCCCGGCTGACCGTCGCGGCCGACGGCATCCCGCTCGCGCCCGTCGGGCACGGGCTGCGCGGGGCGGACCGGGCCCACTTCCGAGCGATCCTTCGGGGGCTCGGAGAGGTGACCGCCGACCCCGCGGTCGCCCTGCACCGCCGCCGTACCACGCGGGCCGGAGCGCTCGAAGAGGCCCTCGAGGTCACCAACGCGGGCACCCGGTCGGTCCGTTTCCGGCTGACGGTCACGGCCGGCACGGACCTCGCCACCATGGAGCAGGTCAAGTCGGGCCGCCCGGCCCAGGCGGCACCCGCGCGGGCCGACGGCACCGGCGAACTGTCCTGGGCGGACGACGGGTTCACCGTGCGCCTGGCCACTGAGCCCGCGCCCGACACGCTGGACGTGCCGACGGGCCGGCTGTCGTACGACATCGCCCTCGACCCGGGCACCTCGTGGACGGTCACCCTGCGCTGCACCGCGGCCCACGCGGACGGCGACCAGTTCCCGGCGCCCCCCGCCGACGCCCTGCCGTGGCGCACCCCCGTCCTGCGCAGCGCGGACCGGGGCCTCGACCGTTGGCTGGAGCAGTCGCTGGCCGACCTGGACCGCCTGCGCCTGACCGACCCGCGCTCGTCCGCGGACCGGCCGGACCAGTTCCTCGCCGCAGGCGCCCCCTGGTTCCTGACCCTGTTCGGCCGCGACTCGCTCTGGGCCGCGCGCATGCTGCTCCCGCTCGGCACCGAGCTCGCGGCCGGCACCCTGCGCACCCTCGCCCGCCGCCAGGGCGGTGTCACCGACCCGGCCTCCGAGGAGCAGCCGGGCAAGATCCTGCACGAAGTCCGGCGCGACACCTCGGCGTTCAGCGACACGTTCTCGCTCCCGCCGGTGTACTACGGCACGGTCGACGCCACCCCGCTGTGGATCTCCCTGCTCCATGACGCCTGGCGCTGGGGCCTGGCGCCGGAGGAGGTCGAGCGAATGCTGCCGCACGCCGAGTCGGCGCTGGCGTGGATGCGCGACCAGGGGGACGCCGGCGGCGACGGCTTCCTCAAGTACGTCGACCAGTCGGGGCGTGGCCTGGCCAACCAGGGCTGGAAGGACTCCGGCGACTCCATCCGCTACCGCGACGGCAGCCTCGCCCACCCGCCGATCGCGCTGTGCGAGGTGCAGGCGTACGCCTACGAGGCCGCGCGCGGCGGAGCGGCGCTGCTGCGGTCCTTCGGCCGCCCGGGGGCCGACGAGTGGGAGGAGTGGGCCGAGCGGCTCGCCGGGCGCTTCCGCGAGCGTTTCTGGGTGGAGGACGAGCGGGGCCCGTACCCGGCGGTCGCGCTGGACGGCGACGGCGGGCCGGCCGACTCGGTCACCTCGGGCTTCGGTCACCTCCTGGGCACGGGGCTGCTGAACCATGAGGAGAGCGCGATCCTGGCGGCCCGGCTCTCCGGCGGCGACCTGGACTCGGGCCACGGTCTGCGCACGCTGAGCAGCGAGGCCGCGGGCTACAACCCGTACGGCTACCACATCGGTTCGATCTGGCCGCACGACACCGCGATCGCCGTGCACGGCCTGGTCAGGTCCGGCTTCCCGGACGCCGCGGCGTCGCTGGCGGACGGCCTGCTGACGGCGTCGACGGCGTTCGAGGCCCGGCTGCCCGAACTCTTCGCGGGCCACGGCGCCGGGGCCGGTCCGCGCCCCGCGCCCTATCCGGCGTCCTGCCGGCCCCAGGCGTGGGCGGCGGCGTCCTCGGTGCTCGTCCTCCAGTCGGCCCTCGGCCTGAGCGCGGACATCCCCGCCGGCACCCTGACGGTCGCCCCGGGCTTCGCGGGCGCGTACGGTCCGCTGACGGTCACCGGGCTCCAGGCCGGGGGGAACCGGCTGGACATCGCGGTGCGGGCGGACGGATCGGTGGACGTGTCGGCGCCCGAGGGAGTGACGGTGCTCACCGGCTGACCCTGCGGGGAGGGCATGGGCGGCGTCACTCGTCGTCGAGTGGCGCCGCGGACTCCGCGAGCCGTTCGCCGATGTCGTCCGCCCACTCCTGGGCCCAGCGGCGGAGCTCGGCGATCGCGCGGTCGCCGAGCCCGCAGGCGGCGAACTCCCGGTCGTCGATCCACTCGGCGCCCACGAGACGGGTCTGGAGATCGGCGAGGTCGAAGACGTCACCGGCATGGCGGCGGCCGAGTTCCTCCAGCTCCGGATGGCTCCACCGGTCGGCGGCGGCGTGCACGTCGACGAGGTCCGGGGCGAGACCCTGACCCGCCAGCGCGCGCACCCTGGTGCCGACAAGATCCTCCAGCGAGAGCACCGGCCCGAACTCACCCACCTCCAACGGCCGCCACAGCACTTCCTTGCCCACCTGCACAGCGAACTCCACCTGGGCCTCGGCCTTGGTCCCGGTTCCGGTTCCGGCCCTGGTCTCGGTTTCGGGTCCGGCTTCCGTCTCGGTCCCGGCCTCGGCCCTGGTCCCGGCCTCGGCCCTGGTCCCGGCCTCGGCCCTGGTCCCGGCCTCGGCCCTGGTCCCGGCCTCGGCCCTGGTCCCGGCCTCGGGCCGGGTTCCGGCCTCGGTCCCGGGCCGGGCCTCGGCCCTGGCCCCGGCCTCGGTTCCGGCCTTTGTCCCTGTTTCGGCCTCGGCCTCGGCCCTGTTTCCGGTTCCAGTTCCGGTCTCGGACCTGGTCTCAGTTCCGGTTCCGGTCTCGGTTCCGGTTCCGGTCCCGGCTTCGGCCCTGGTTCCGGCCTCGGGCCGGGTTCCGGTTCCGGTTCCGGCCCCGGTCTCGGGCCCGGCCCTGGTTCCGGCCTCGGCGCTGGGCCCGGTTCCGGCCCTGATCTCCGGGCCTCCGATCTCCGGGCCCCCGACCTCGGCGCCACCGGCCACCGGGCCACTGACCACGAGCCGGCCCGCGAGTGGTTCCGTTTCCGATGTTCGGACCCGCCAGCCTCGTTCCTCCAGGCCTGCGCGTACCGCCGCGAGGATGTCCCCCGTCTCGACGGGGCTCTCGGTGGCCACGTCGATCTCCCGGCCGGGCCGGTCCACCAGGCCGTGGGCCCGCACCGCGTCCCCACCGGCGAGCGCCAGCCCGTACGGCGCCCCGACCGCCAGCAGATCGCCCAGCAGCCGCCGCCGCACCTCACCGCCGTTCACCCGACGATTATCGCCACCGGGCGGTGAGCGGCGCCGGACCGGCGCCCGGTCGCGCGTCGGCGTACACCGCCGCTCCGCGAAGAAAATCCGCGCGGGGTGTCATCCGGGACCGGTCCCGGCGGGGTTTGAACGGGTGGAGAGGCGCCCTCCTTCCACCAGCCATTCCGGATCCCCCCAGGGGTCCGTGTTCCGCGAGGAGTTGCCCGTTCATGAAACGGACGCTGAAGTACCTGACCGGCGCGGCCGTCGCCGTCGCCGTGGCGGGAACGGCCACGGCGGCCCACGCCGCACCCGCGAAGGCGCCGCACGCCACGGTCGTGCAGGCGGGGGCGGCGCAGAACCAGGCCGCTGCCGCCTCGAAGACCCGGGCCTCCACGCCGACGCGGACGACGGGGAAGAAGACCGCCCCGACGCCCCGCATCGTCGCCCCCGGTGAGCACGTGACGGCGGCTCCCGGCTTCGAGCTGTGGCTCACGGCGAAGGGCAAGTACTGGACGACGCCTTCCATGCCCGAACCGCAGTTCCGCAGCGTGGTCGACGGCAACATCGACCGGAGCACCCCCGGCGTCTCGATGCAGGCGGAGGGCACGGCCGACCACGTCTACCTCTCCGGCCTGTACTACGGCGGCAAGGGCACCGCGTCCGACGTCGAGGTCGAGACGGCGGACGGGACGGTGCGCGGCAAGCTCATCGAGCTGCCGGGCAAGCCCGGATGGGGCGTCTGGTACGCCGTCGCCGACGTCAAGACCGACAACAGTTCCTGGGACTACGTGTCCCGGATCACCGTCCACGACACCAAGGGCAAGATCTACGCCCAGCTGAAGCTGCGCTGACCTCCCGGGCGGGGGCCCGCGCGGTCCCCGCCCCCGGAGCTCCCCGGCTCACCTCCTCCCCGTACCCGACCCACAGGGAACCGCGTCCGTGCCGCAGTACGAGAGACTCGCAGCCTCCTCCGGGAGCAACGACTTCGCCGCCTACGCCAGTGCGGCCTGGACCCGTCTGTTGCGGACCGCGCTCCTGCTCACCGGCGACTACCACGAAGCCGAGGATCTCGTGCAGACCACCCTCGCCAAGGTGTACGCACGCTGGGGGCGCATCCCGCCCGACGACGTCGACTTCTACGTACGACGCTCCCTCGTCAACAACAACCTCAGCCGGATCCGCAGAAGACGGGTCACGCATCTGCTGATGCCGTTCCTGCCCGAACGGGTGCACCAGCCGGACAACGGACACGCCGAGTCCGTCGAGCGCCGCGAAGCGGTCACGCGGGCGCTCGCCACGCTCTCCGCCCGGCAGCGGACGGTGCTGGTGCTGCGCTACTGGGAGGACCTCCCCGAAACCGCCATCGCCGAGGTGCTCGACTGCTCGCTCGGAACGGTCAAGACCCATGCCCGGCGCGGCCTGGCGGCTCTGCGCTCCCACCCGGCCTTCGAGGCCTTCTCCGCCGCCTCCGACGCCTCCGACCGCTCCCACCCCGTCACCGGAGCACGCTGATGAACCACCCCAGAACCGAAACAGACACAGGCCCGGGACACGCCGGGACCGAATGGTTGCGCCAGGCGCTGGCCGAGGCCGCGTACGAGATCCAGCCACCCCCGCTGCCGCTGGCGGACGTGGAGCGCCGGGGGCGGCGGATCCGGCGCAGGCGGCGGACGGCCGTACTCGGCGCGGGATGCGGGCTGCTGCTGGTCCCGCTGGCCGTGGTCGTGCTTGGCGGCACGGAACCCGGCGCCGACCGCAACGCGTCTCCGGCGGCGCCCGCGTCCGTCTCGCCCTCGCCGTCCGCCTCCTCGGCGGCCCCGGCTCCGAGGCCCCGTGTCGTCGCCTCGGGTGAGCACGTGACGGCGGCCCCCGGCTTCGAGCTGTGGCTCACGGCGAAGGGCAAGCACTGGACGACGCCTTCCTCGCCCGAGCCGGAGTTCCGGGGCGTGGCCGACGGCAACATCGACCGGGGCACCCCCGGAGTCACCGTGCAGTCCGAGATCACGGCAGACCGCGCGTACTTCTCCGGCCTGTACTACGGCGGCAAGGGCACCGCGTCCGTCGTCGAGGTGGAGACGGCGCACGGGACGGTCCGGGGCGGGCTCATCGAGCTGCCGGGCGACCCCGGATGGGGCGTCTGGTACGCCGTCATCGACGGCAAGCTCGGCGACGACCCCGCGGCCTCCCACTCCCAGGTCACAGTCCTCAACACCGAGGGCGGGGTCTACGTCCGGTTTCCGACACTGTGAATCCGGCCGGGGACGCGGCCGACCCCTGGGCGTGTGGTCACCCCTCGAAGCCCTGCTCGCGCAGGATCCCGTCGACGCGGGCGCGGTGGGCCGCCTCCCACGCGTCGAGGGTCTCGTCCGCCTCCTTGGCCGGCCTGGCCCGCGCGGCGGCGAGGAGCTCCTCGCGGCGGGCCGCCGGGACGACCACGACGCCCTCCTCGTCGGCCACCACGACGTCGCCGGCGTTCACCTTCGCCCCGCCGCAGGTCACCTCCGTGTTCAGCGGCTCCACGGCCTTCTTGCCGCCCGGGATCGGGATGACGCCCCGGGCGAACACGGGGAAGCCGGCCTCGCGGACCTCGCCCAGGTCGCGGATCAGACCGTCCAGCACGAAGCCCGCGACACCGCGGCGCTGCGCCACGGCGCACACGTTTCCGCCCGCCAGCGCGTAGTCCAGGTCGCCGGACTCGACGACGATGACGGAGCCCGGGGCGGCACGGTGAATGGCCGCGTGCAGCATGAGGTTGTCACCGGGAGGGCACCGCACGGTGAACGCCGGCCCGGCCACGCGGGGCACCGGCGTCCACAGCGGGCGGATGCCGATGTCCATGACCTGCGCCCGGCCGAGGAGGTCGGCCAGCGTGGTCGTCGGGATGTCCGCGAATCCGGCGGCGGGGGCGTCGGAGTTGGGGTCGGTGGCGTCCCTCATGGCGTCCGTCATGGCACCTCTGATCGTCTCGGGTGTGGTCGTCCCTGTGGCTGGCTGCCGGCGCCCGACAATACGGGCCCTCGTCGCACGCGGTCCATCAGGTTTGCCGGACACCGGTGTGATCGAGCAGCCTGATCAGCACGAACGAGGAAAGACGAACGACGAACGACGGAGACAACCGACATGCCCCTGCGCTGCGCCGTGCTCGACGACTTCCAGGACGCCGCCCTCGCCTCCGCCGACTGGAGCCCGGTCGAGGACCGGGTGGAGGTCGTCACGTTCCGCGAGCACATCACCGACGAGGACGAACTCGCCGGCGCCCTCGCCGACTTCGACATCGTCGTCACCCTGCGCGAGCGGGTCGCCTTCCCGGCCACGCTGCTCGACCGCCTGCCCCGCCTGAAGCTCCTCGTCGCCTCCGGCATGCGCAACTCGGTCATCGACTACGCCGCCGCCGAGCGCTGCGGCGTCACCGTGTGCGGGACCGGCAGCTCCTCCACCCCGCCGGTGGAACTCACCTGGGCGCTGCTGCTCGGCCTCGCCCGCAACCTGGTCACCGAGAACAACGCGCTGCGCGCGGGCGGCCCTTGGCAGTCCACCGTCGGCGCCGACCTCCAGGGCCGGCGCCTGGGCCTGCTCGGCCTCGGCAGGATCGGCAGCCGGGTCGCGCAGGTGGGCCTCGCCTTCGGGATGCGGGTCAGCGCCTGGAGCCAGAATCTCACCGAGCGGCGCACCGACGAGGTGGGCGTCGAACTCGCCGCGTCCAAGGAGGAGTTGCTGTCGACCAGCGACTTCGTCTCCGTCCACCTCGCGCTGAGCGACCGCACCCGTGGCCTGCTCGGCGCCGCCGAACTCGCCCTCCTGCGGCCCACCGCCTACCTGATCAACACCTCCCGCGCCGCCATCGTCGACCAGGACGCGCTGCTGGCGGCCCTGCACGAGGGCCGTATCGCCGGCGCCGCAGTGGACGTGTTCGACGCCGAACCACTCCCCGCCGACCACCCCATGCGTACCGCGCCACGGCTGCTCGCCACACCCCACCTCGGCTACGTCTCGCAGTCCAACTACGCGACGTACTACGGCGACGCGGTGGAGGACATCCAGGCCTACCTGGCGGGCAACCCGGTACGCCGCCTGGGCTGACGGGCCCGCCACAGCGGCGTCCGGCCGCGGACATCGGCGGAACGGTTCGCTGCCCGCCCGCGTCGTCCCTCTCCGAGGCACGGTGGCTGTGCCCAGGGGAGGGGAGACCGGTGGACGCGGATATGGGTGACTTCGCCAAGTGGACGCGGCGGTTCGAGGACGAGCGCGAGCGCAGGCGCGCCCAGGGGGACCCGGACTGGGGACAGGGGGCGTCGCTGCACCCCGCGGTGTGGGCCGGCATCCAGCGTTTCCAGGTCGGCGAGGACGGCGACGGCGCCAACCTGATCGGCAAGGCGGACGAGGCCGGTGACACCGACTACGCCCGAGCGGTCCGGCTGTTCGTCGCCGAGGAGCAGAACCACGCCCGTCTGCTCGCCCGGTTGCTGGCCGCGGGCGGTGTACCGACGTTGTCGGGCCACTGGACGGACACGGTCTTCGTACGGCTGCGACGCCTCATGGGCCTGCGCATGGAACTGCTGGTGCTGATGGTCGCGGAGGTGGTGGCACTGCGCTATTACCGGGCCCTGCGCGACGGCACCGACGACGCGCTCACGTCGGACGTGGCGGGACGCATCCTGTCCGACGAACAGCGCCATGTCCCCTTCCACTGCGAACGCCTGCACGCCTCCCTGGCGGAACTGCCCCGCGCCACCCGGCGTCCCGTGATGGCCCTGTGGCAACTCCTTCTCCTCGCCGCCTCCCTGCTCGTCGTCACCGACCACGGCCCGGCGCTGCGGCACCTCGGCATCGGACGCCGGCGATTCATGGCCGACGTCATGACCTCGTCCAGCACGGTCGTCACCGCGATCCTGGAACCCCGCCCGGACGCATGGACGAGCACGTACTGACGGGCGGGCAGCGGTGGGCGCCCGGAACCGGAATTTCCAGTCGGTGTTTGTCACTGGCATGTCATACGCTGCTGCTTCGGCAGCGTCCACGCACCCGTCTTCGGTGCGCGGGGGGATCGCGGCCTGTCCGTTTCCGCCCGGCGAGGACCGGGCTTCTTCTGTGGGGGTTCCATCACTGTGCGCAGACGTAGCGTCTCGATCGCGACGGCACTCGCGATCGTCCTCAGTTCCGTGGCCCTGACCACGGGTGTGGCGGGTCCGGCGGCGGCCGACTCCGCGAAGGTCCTTCCGGTGACCTCGGTCGGCGACATGGTCGTGGACGGTACCCATCAGCGGGTCTACGTCTCCGACCCGACCACCGGCAAGATCGTCGTCACCGACTACACGGGCGCCGTGAAGGCGACGCTCACCGGGCTCTCCGGCGTGACGGGCCTCGCCCTGTCCGACGACTCCGAACAGGTGTACGCCGCCGTGAAGAACGGCAACCGGATCGTCTCGGTGGAGACGAGGACGTACACCCAGACCGCGAGCTACCCGCTCGACGCGGCCCCCGGCGACCTGGAGGTGGTGGACGGCCGGATCTGGTTCTCCTACGGCAGCGACTTCGGCTCGCTCGACGTCTCCGGCCCCGAGCCCGTCGTCCACCTCGGCCAGCGCGGCGACGCCGACCCCTACCAGGGTGCCGGGACGCTGCTCGCCGCCGACCCGGCCGTCCCTGGCGTCCTGGTGGCGGGCAACGCCTCCACGCTCGCCGTGTACGACGTCTCCGCCGACGGCGCCACCCTGCGCGCCGAGGGCGACATGGGCAGCGGCGTCAAGCAGTTGGACCTGATGCCCGACGGCAGCCAGGTGCTCACCTCGTGGGGCCCCGGCTACAGCATCGGCGCCTACTCGACCACCGACCTCACCCAGCTGGCCGGCTACCCCGTCGGCGCGTACCCGAACGCCGTGCGCGTCGCGCCCGACGGCACCATCGCGGGCGGCAGCTTCTCCTGGTACGACCCCGACGTCCACATCCACCGGCCCGGTGACCGGGTGCCGGTGCGGGAGTACGACTTCCCCAACACCGGCAACAGCAGCGGCGCCGACACCCTCGTGGACGGAGCGCTCGCCTGGGCGCCCGACTCCAGCCGGGTCTTCGCCGTCTCCGTGAACACCTACGGGACCCACACCCTGCGGGCCCTGACCGACCCCACCAAGGAACTGCTCACCCTCAAGGTGTCGGCCCCCGCCAAGTCGGAGCGCGCCAAGAAGCTCACCGTCAAGGGCAAACTGACCTCGAAGACCCTGCCTGCCGCGGGCACCGCCCTGAAGGTGACCCGCACCGACGTCGAGTCGCCGAGCGGCAAGGCGCTGGCCGCCGTCAAGACCAAGGCGGACGGCACCTTCTCCTTCACGGACACCCCGCCCGCCGGCGGCAAGGTCACCTACAAGGTCTCCTACGCGGGCGACGCCACCCACATGCCCGCCTCCGGCTCGGGCGCGGTGGAGGTCTCGCGCAAGGCGACCGCGCTGACCCTGAACAACAAGGGCAAGCTGTATTCGTACGGCAAGAAGGTCACCTTCACCGCGCATCTCGGCACGACGTACAAGAACCGCACCGTCTCGATCTACGCGGACCCCTTCGGCCCCGACAAGCCGAAGAAGCTGCTGAAGACGGCCAAGGTCAACTCCAAGGGCAACCTGTCGGCGACCGTCAGCATGACCCGTGACACCACCGTCAGCGCCGTCTTCAGCGGAGACGCCCGCTACACCGCCAAGACCGTCAAGTCGACCGCGTACGCCCGGGTGAAGGTCTCCACCGCCGTCTCCAAGCACTACAAGACGGGCAAGATCGGCTCCACGAAGTACTACTACTTCCACAAGAAGACCGACCCGGTGTTCACCACGTCCATGAACTACTACCCCGGCCGCAAGCAGCGCTTCCAGCTCCAGGTGTACTACCAGGGCAAGTGGTACGACTCGGGCTACGAGTACTTCGCCCTCGGCACCAGCGGCAAGTCGGCCGTGCGCCTGGAAGCGCCGGGCCAGTCCGGCATCCGCGCCCGCATGCGCTCGTCGTACATCAACGGCTCCTCCGGCGACAACGTCAACTCCACGACTCACGGCGCCTGGAAGTACTTCACCTTCACCAAGTGACCGCCGCCTGAACCGAACCGGTACGGCCCCGGCCCCACGGGGCCGTACCGGCAGCGGCACGAAGCCGCCCCTCGCCGACGGGACCCCGGGCGAGAACATCGGCGCCGCCCACGGGGCCCTCCTCGCGGCGGGACGCGTGGCACTCACTTCTTGCCGCGAGGGTCACCTATGTCCCCTGGGGGAACCCGGATCGCAGGGATGGCCCTGGCGATCTCTCGGGTGACGGGAGGCAGAGATGACGGGCCCGGATGGTCCGCAGGAAGCGGTTGCCCGGGTTCTCGACACCCTCGGCACGGGTGCTTACCTGGCTGACGAGGAGGGCTTGATCGTCGCCGTCAACACGCGCGGCGAACAGCTCCTGGCCCGCCCCGCTGCTGATCTGGTCGGCCGCGACGCCCACGACCTGCTGCACCGCACCAGCCGCGGGGAAACCGCGCCAAGGAGCCAGTGCCGCATGCGGGAGAGCGTCCTCGGCGGGCGCACGCGGCAGGGTGAGGACGAGTGGTTCGAGCGCGGAGACGGCACGCTGCTGCCGGTGGGATGGCTGGCCACTTCCTGCGACCTCGGTATCCGCCCGTCGGCCACGCTCGTCCTCTTCCACTCCGCACGGCGCCCCGGATGCCCCGCCCAGCGGCCACCGGCCGGCGGACGGCTCTCCGAACTGGAACGGCTCGCTCTCCTCGCCGAGACGACCACTCTGCTCACCTCCACCCTGGACATCCACGAGGCGCTGCGCCGCCTGATCAGCCTCGTGGTGCCTCGCATCGCCGACTGGACCGTCATCGACCTGATCGGCGAGCGGGACGAAGTCCGGCGCTTCGCTGTCGCCCATGCCGAGGGCGGCACCGTGATTTTCCGGGAGGACCTCCAGGGGCCCATGCCGCCAATACCGCAGGAGTCCCCGATGCCCCTGTCCCGCGCCCTGCGCGGCGTCGCCTCCTCCTTCGCCGGCCCCGAGACCTACCAGGGCCCGCCCGACTCCGGGATCGCGGTGGAGCAGCGGCGCCTGTTCGAGGCGACCGGCATGCACTCGGCCATCGTGGTCCCGCTCCGCAGCCTGCACGACGTGATGGGCGCCCTCACCCTGGGCCGCGCCGACCAGCCCGAGCGGTTCACCGCGGCCGACACCGCCCTGCTGGAGGACATCGCCCGACGCGCCGGTCTCGCTCTGGAGAACGCCCGCCTCTACCAGCGCCAACGCCAGGTCGCCGAAACCATGCAGCGCCACCTGCTGCCGAAGCTCCCGCGCGCGCCCGGCCGCAGCATGACCGCCCGCTACCTGCCCGCGCCGGACGCCTCCCACGTCGGCGGCGACTGGTACGACGCGTTCACCCTGACGGACGGCGCCACCGCCCTCGCCGTGGGGGACGTCGTCGGCCACGACCTGGAGGCTGCGGCCGGCATGGCCCAGCTGCGCAACATGCTCCGGGCCTACGCCGTATCCCAGCAGAAGCCACCGAGCAAGATCGTGGAATGGCTCGACCAGGCGACCCTGCACATCGCCGAGGTCTCCATGGCCACGCTGGTCTTCGCCCGCATGTGTGAGAACGCCGACGGCCGGTGCGAGCTGTCGTGGACCAACGCGGGTCATCCACCTCCCCTGCTGGTCACCCGCGAGGGTGTGGCCCGCTATCTGACTGACGGTCACGGGATCCTCCTGGGCGTCACACCCGAGCAGGCCCGTCCCGACGCGACGGCGGAACTGCCGCCCGGGGCGACCCTGCTCCTCTACACCGACGGCCTGATCGAGTCCCCGGGCCACACCCTGGACGAGGGCCTGGAACGCCTGCGCCGGCACGCCGCCGCGTTGGTCCGTCGCCCCCTGGAACCCTTCACCGACGAGCTGTTGGCCCGGGCACGCCCACCGGACAACGACGACGATGTGGCCCTACTGGCCGTGCGGCACGGGCCCGGCTGGTCCTCTTGACGCAGCCACGCCCATGCCTTCCCGCAGGGATCGGGCACCCCTACGCACCCGACCGCATCTCCCGTACGGCCGGAGCCCGCTTCGAACCAGGCGACAGCGTGAACAGCTACTGATCCACAGCTTTTGACAATGGCTCTCCTGGACTGAGCGGCGGCGGCTCAGCGGTGAGGAGTGCCGCCCAGCGCCGAGGGTGACTCCCTGGGCCCCGGGCCGGTGGAGCGCGAAGGAAATGAAAGCTCATGCTCTATGACGTCGGTCACAGCGCTCCACCAATCAACCGGCGCACTTAGTAGATGCGGCATGGCAGGCATCTGTGGAATTGTCCGTCTTGGGTCGTATTTGGATTCCGTCGCGCGTCCCGGAATTCCGCCCGGCCGAACCGCACGCCCGCTGCCCCGTGCTGTAAGGCTTCTGACGCCGCGACAGCGTCCCCTCCTGCTGCCATGTGCGGCCCGTAAGACCCGTGCACTGCCCTGGCGAGGTCACGGGACCTACGAGGCGACGTAGTGGTGGGCACCCTTTGCGCTCCCTGTCGAGCCGTCCTAAGAATGACGACCCACAGGACGTCGCCGCAGTTCGGAACCGGTGTTCACGCGGAGTCGACCCCGCACCGGGCGCTCGGCGTCACCGAGTGAGTAGGAGCCCCCCACATGAAGTCGTCCCGAACGTCCGCGAGAGTCCTCGCCCTCGCTCTCGGCCTGGGTCTGGCCTCCAGCGCGCTGGGCGCGGCGGTGCCGGCGAGCGCACAGACCGCCGCCACCCCGTCCGCTGCCGCCGGTACCTCCGTGGCCCGGTACGCCGGGTCGGCCGAGGAGGCCGCGAACAACAAGGCGTTCTTCGAGGCCGTGCTCAAGTCCGTCGCCGAGAAGCGCGCCGCCCAGCCGAACGCGCAGGCGGTGACTGTCTACTACAACGCCTCCCGGGCACCGAGCTTCCGTTCGCAGATATCGAGCGCGGCCTCGATCTGGAACGGCTCAGAGTCCAACGTCAAGCTCCAGGAGGCGTCGAGCGGTGCCGACTTCTCCTATTACGAGGGCAACGACTCTCGCGGGTCCTACGCCTCCACCAACGGCCACGGAGATGGCTACGTCTTCCTCGACTACACCCAGAACCAGCAGTACGACTCGGTCCGCGTCGTCACCCACGAGACCGGGCACGTGCTGGGCCTGCCGGACGACTACAGCGGGCCGTGCAGTGAGCTGATGTCGGGCGGCTACGCCGGCCCGTCCTGCACCAACCGCTACCCGAACGCCACCGAGCGCTCGCGCGTCGACCAGCTGTGGGCCAACGGACTCGCGCAGGCCCCGGGCACGGTGAACGAGCCCGCCGACCCCCTGAGCGCCGCCCCGCCGGTTACAGACCGTGGCGCGGTTACAGATCGTGGCGCCGAGTCACCGTCCATGGCATCCGCTCCACAGCGCGTCATGACCTCACCACGTGTGCCCCTGCCGAGACGCATGCCGGTCCCCCCGCGTTACCCGCACCCTGGCTTCCCGAGCAGCGCTTACCCGCAGCAATGACCACAGCATCTGGATTGCCGCCCTCCTATCGTGAAGGTGGCAGGGGCGGCCATGATCCGGGCGGCAGCGGTGGCGGGAGCGAAGGGGGCGGGGGCGGCTCCCACGCCGGCAGCACCGGGCCGCCCGCGCGCAGGCGTGCGACGGTCAGCTCGGCCCGGCGGCGTGCGAGCGGCGCGTCGTCGCGTTCGAAGCGATAGCGGATGCGGGTGCGGCCGTCGGTGACCTCGGTGGACAGCAGCCGGTAGCCGAGCGCGTGGGCGATCTCCTCGACGTTGCCCGTAATGAGGTTCTCCAAGAAGTTGAGCGTCAGCTCGATCCGGCCCCGGCCGTCGAAGAGGGCTACGAGCTCCTCGCTCTTCACTTTCCCCACGCTCCCCAGAAAGACCGTCGGCCCCGCACAGAGTACGGGGCCGACGAGGGCACCGGAACGGCCCAACCCACCCGCCGGACCCCAGCGCCGGTGGGGGCGATCTGGTCTCCGAGTGACACGTGGCCTGACCTGCCACAGTGACACGTGGCCTGACCTGCCACACGGCAGGCGTTCAGGATGCGTTCAGGCTCCCTGTGTCACGGTCGAAGATCACGGCCACCGTCTGCGGCCGGCAAATTCAACAGGGCGCTCGACCCCTCACACGGGAAGAGCGCCCTGTCGTGCGACTGGACAGGAGACACCGAATGGAGAATGCGGAGGTCCTCACCGACCTCGACGTGGCGGCCACGTCGAGTACGACCAAGTCGGTGATGAAGAAGCTGCCCGAGGTCACGCTGGCGTTCTGGATCATGAAGATCGCCGCGACGACCTTGGGCGAGACGGCGGGCGACCTCTTCGCGCAGACCCTGAAGCTGGGCTACTTCCTGACCACGGTCGCGCTGTTCCTGGTCTTCGTGGTGACGCTGGTGGTCCAGCTGCGCTCCAGCCGTTACAACCCGTTCTTCTACTGGACCGTGATCCTGTCGACCTCCATGGCCGGCACGACCATGTCCGACTTCATGAACCGGGACGCCAGTGCCAAGTACCTCTCGAACGGCGCGACGAAGCTGGGTTGGGGACCGCAGGGCCTGGGCCTCGGCTATCCGGAGGGAGCGGCGATCCTGATCTCGATCCTCCTGGCGATCTTCCTCGCCTGGAAGCTGAGCGGGATGACGTTCCAGATCCGTGACATCGTCACCTTCAGAGGTGAGGCTCTGTTCTGGGCGGCGATCCTCGTCTCGAACACCCTTGGCACATCGATGGGCGACTTCCTCTCCGACAGCTCCGGCCTCGGCTACCTGGGCGGCGCGTTGCTCGTGACCGGACTGCTGGCCGTGCTGGTGGCGCTGATGAAGGTGCCCGCGGTGCCGAACGTGCTGCTGTTCTGGATCGCCTTCGTCCTCACTCGTCCGCTGGGCGCCACCGCGGGCGACTTCCTCACCAAGCCGGTCGCCAAGGGCGGCCTGGATCTGGGGACCGCGGGCTCGTCCGCCGTGCTCCTCGCCGTGCTGTTCGGGCTGATGGCGTACGCCCACGTGCAGGAACGCCGGTCGTGAAGGACGGGCGGACACTGTTCACCCGGCGGGCAGCCTGACCGTGAACCTGGCCCCCGGTGTGTGCCCGGGGTCGTAGGACACCTCACCGCCGACGGTGCGGGCCAGGCGTCGCGCGAGCGGGAGCCCCAGGCCCGCGCCGTCGTGCCCGTCGCCGGGATCGGCGCGCCGGCCGGGCTGGAACAACTCGTCCCCGAACGTCTCCGGCACCCCTGGGCCGTCATCGACGACGTCGATCCGCACGGCGCCGGGGACGCGCCGCGCGCACACGGTCACGCGGGAGTGGGCATAGCGGACGGCGTTGCTGAGCAGCGGGCTGAGGACGCGTTCCAGGAGAGCGGGGGCGACACCCGCCTCCAGCACCGGCGCTTCCCTCTCCACGGCGGTCTTCACCTGGTCCGGCGTGTCGAGGCGCTGGAGCAGGCGGTCCAGGACGGGCACGACGTCGGATGTTCCAGGGGATGTCTCCGGGTGCAGCGCGTTCTCGCGGGCGTGGTGCAGGAGCGTGTCGCAGATGGTGCGCATGGACTGGGCGGCCTCGGCGATCACCCCTTGGGTGGCGCTGGTCTCGGCGTCCGTGCGGGGGCGGGCCCGCCACCAGTCGAGTTCCATGATGATCCGGGTGAGCGGGGTGCGCAGTTCGTGGGACAGCTCGCCCGTCAGCTGCTGTTCGTGGCGCAGGACGGTGCGTATGCGGTCCAGGAGCGCGTCCAGGGAGGCGCCGAGGCGGGCGAGTTCGGCCGGGTGGTCCTCCGTGCCGAAGCGCTCGTCCGAGCCCACGGCGCTCCACTGCGTGGCCTGGTCGGTCATCGTCCGCACCGGGCGCAGTGCCCGGCCGACGGACAGGCGGGTGAGTACGTAGGTGCAGCCGAGCATCACGGCGTCAAGAATGAGTGACCCCACCAGCAGGGTGTCGGCCGAACTGCGGTACGGAGTCAGGTCCAGGGCGGTGACGACGGTGGCGGTGGCGCGGAGGCCGGAGACGCGCCGGGCGCACAGCCGGACGGGCCGGTGACCGGGTGCCTGGACGGTCGCGCAGGCGTCCTTCGGCTGGGTGGCCAGCCGGTCGGCGGCCTGGGCCGGCGGGTCACCAGCGGTGGTGGACGGCGGCTTCTCGAGCAGCTGCGTTCCGGCGTAGATCCACACGTTGGCGTCGAGGAGACGGTCGTGGACGGTTTCCAGGACGCGCACCCGGGGTCCGGTGGTGTCGACGGTCGTGGCCACCGCTGCCGCCCGGTTGCGCAGTTCGTCGTCCGCCTGGTGCTGCAGGTGCCGGTCCATCACGGCGTTGAACACGACGGTCAGGATCGTCATGAGCAGGGCCGAGGTGGTCAGCGCCACCAGCGAGAGGCGGCCGCGCAGGGTGCGCGGGGCGAGGCGCCGCAGGACACGCGAGGCACGGTTCACGACAGACGGTGTCCGATCCCGCGCGCCGTGTCGATCGTCAAGCCGCTGCCGGCGTCACGCAGTTTGCGGCGCAGCCGGCTCAGGTACTGGTCCAGGGTGTTGTCGCTGACCTGAGCGCCCTCGGGCCAGCCGGCCCGCACCAGGTCGCGGCGGCGTACGAGGGTTCCGTCTGCGGCGACGAGGCCGGCCAGCAGCCGGAACTCGGTGGGGGACAGGGTGACGCGGGTGCCGTGAACGGTCACGCTGTGGTCCACCGCGTCCACAACCAGGTCACCGGCCGAGGCCACCGTCGTGGTGGCGGTCCGTCGGAGTGCGGCTCTCAGTCTGGCGGCGAGTTCGGCGAGGTGGAAGGGCTTGGGCAGGTAGTCGTCGCCCCCGGCGGAGAAGCCGGACAGGCGGTCGGTGAGCTGATGCCGGGCGGTCAGGAAGAGAACGGGAGCGAGGAAGCCGTTGGCACGCATGGCCTGGCACACGTCCCGTCCGTCCGCGTCGGGCAGGCCGACGTCCAGTACGGCCGCCGCGATGTCGGCCTTGGCCAGCCGCAGAGCGGTGGCGCCGTCGGTTGCCAGGACCGGTTCGAAGTCCTCGTCGTACAGCCCCCGGCGCAGCACGTCCCGCAGGGCATGATCGTCCTCGACCACCAGGATCTTGGGGCGCATGGTTCTCCGGCACCTCTCAAAGGCTCATGAGGTCAGCAGCAGAGCGCCCAGGCGCCTGGCGGCGGGCCACCGGGCAGGACGTCGTGTGGACAGTGTGCGCCGACCCACACCGGGATGCCCGTATCGCCGGCGCGGCTACGACCGCGACCGCTCCGGGACGGCGCGAGACGAACGGCGGGCCCAGGGCCGCCGCGGCCAGGAGAACGAAAACTGGCGGCCCGTACGTCGACCAGGCCGAGAGCGTGTCGTCCAGCCGGACGGGCGAGTGCTGGGCGAGGCGCACCACGTCCGAGTATCCGAGTAGGCGGAGCCGTCGATGGAGGACCCGTCAAAAGGCGACGATCACTTGTTCCCTCCCCGCGCGTCGGCGCCCCGCCGGGCGCGCAGCATCTCGACAAGAAGGGGAACCAGGGAGAGGACGACGATCAGTGCGACCAGCGGCAACAGGTATCGGTCGACGTTCGGGACCGATGAACCCAGCGCGTACCCCGCGAGGATGAGGCCGACGCTCCAGACCAGGCCGCCGATCACCTGCCACAGTGTGAAGGTCCGCACCGGAACCTCCAGCGCGCCCGCCATCGGGTTGAGCACCGTCCGCACGACCGGTATGAACCGGGCCAGGACGACCGCCTTTGCGTGCCCGTACCGCTCCAGCAGCTCCTCTGCGCGCTTCACCCCCTCGTGCAGTCGCCGGGAACGGTTGCGGGCGATCAGCGCACCGCCCGCCTTCCGGCCGAGCAGGTATCCGCACTGCGCCCCCGCCAGCGCGCCGACGGCCGCCGCGACCAGCAGCGGCGCCAGGGACAGTTTCACTGCCTGGTTCCCTGTATCCGTGCACAGCAGGCCCGCCGTGAACAACAGGGAGTCACCGGGCAGGAAGAACCCGATCAGCAGTCCCGTCTCGGCGAACAGCACCACGCCGACACCCAGCACGCCGAAAGCCGCCAGCAGCGAATGGGCGTCGAGCACGTTGACGGCCAGCTGCACGGCCAGGTGCGGTGGACTGGTCATGGGGCCTTCCCTGTGAACTGGAGAGTGAATGAACGCCGGAAACGATCGACTACATCGAAGTAGACCGTCTACGGAACTGTAGACGAATGTCGGCCGGGAGGCGTTGAGCGTGCGGTGCAGCGCGCCGAGGGCCGGGTGCCGGGCACCGGGGTGCCTCGCGCCGTCCAGTCCTCTCTCGCCCCGGTACCTGGCAGCGGTCGGCCTGCTGCTGCTCCGCGGGGCGACTGCCGCCAGCAGGGCCTCCGTCGACCGTTCAACGGGACCGCGCTGGTTCCTCATCGCCCTGGTCGCCTCGCTCGGCGCGAACGTCGCCACCGCCGGACTGCTCGACCTGAACGACGTTCCCGCCCGGCTGCGCATCCTCGTCGCCGCCTGGCCCGCCCCGGCCTTCATGGGCGGCACCCCCGCGGACCGCTCCCCGGCTCCGCCGGCACCCGCCACCCCGGACCCGAACCCCCGGCCGTGCCGGTCCCGGCCGCGCTGGTCGATCACGCCCGCAAGGTCGCCGTGGCCGCCCGTGACGACCCCCGGTTCGCCCCGGTCGCTTGCTGCGTTCGCGGGTGAAGTGCTACCCAGTGGCACCGAGTGCTACGGTGACTGGTATGAGCGTTCAGCCCGAAATCACCCAGCGGGATCTGCGCAGCCGGTCCCGGGAGATCATGGACGCCATACAGGGCGGCCAGTCGTTCACCGTCACCCGTGACGGACACCCGATCGGCCAGCTCGTCCCTCTGCGGCGACGCCGTCGGTTCGTCTCTCGCCAGGAGTTCGCCGCGATGTCCAGGACTGCCCCCGACATCGACCTCGACACGTTCCGTGCCGACCAGGACGCCACGGCCGACACCTACCTGGACGATCCCTATGCCCGCTGACCGCTCGACGTACGAGCAGGGGCTCCTCGACACCAACATCATGATTCTGCGCCGGTGGGTGGCGCCCGAGGAACTGCCGGACGAAATGGCGATCACCGCCATCACCCTGGCCGAGTTGTCCGCCGGTCCGCACGAGGTCCGTCGCGACGACGAACAGAGCGGCTACGACGAACACGCCGAACGCGCCCGCAGGCTCGACGTTCTCCAACGCGCCGAGAACGAGTTCGACCCCATCCCCTTCGACGCCGAGGCAGCCCGCATCTACGGTCGCATCTGTGCCGCGGTGATCAGTGCGGGCCGTAAGCCGCGCCGCCGGGTGGCCGACCTGATGATCGCCGCCATCGCCGTGGCCGAGGACCTTCCCCTCTTCACCACCAACCCCGACGACTTCAAAGGGCTGGACGACCTCCTCACCGTCGTACCGGTCACCTGTCCGAAAGTGCCCCACGAGGGCTGACGCCAAGGCACCGGGGCGGTGGGAGCGCATCGGACTTCGTGGGGCGAGCGTGGAACGGACGCGGTCACGCAGTAGGGCCGGTTCCGGGGATCAAGCTCCTGAACCGGCCCTCGGCGCTGTGCCCCCGGCAGGATTCGAACCTGCGACACCCGCTGCAGGAGTTTTCCCCGGGCGCGGCTGTGACCTGCGGAAACGTCAGCCATCAGGTGTCTGGCCCGGGAAAACACCCCTCCGTGGTTCTCGCGTGTTCACGGGGTTTCCCGGCCTCATATGTGCTGAATCCGTTCTGGATGAAAGCCATCCCAGGAGCAGTTGGCGGTCCGCGCCCTGCATGCGACGTCTTCGCCGTCCTGCTGCGGGAGGCCCGTGACGATTCGTGGAGCTGGAGCGGCACCTCACTCTGAGTCATGGATGCGGATCGCTGGCGCGCTTGCCCCGGTGCGCCGTGGCGCAGAGCCGAATGATCAGGGCCGGTTGGCCGCTTCCCCTCGACAGGCGCTCGTCGACCCCGGTGTCGCGGTGGCCGATGTTCAGCGCGACGAGGGCCGCGACCTCAAGGTCGCGGCCCTCGTCGCCGTTGCGCGCATGACAAATGCTTCCCCGAGCGATCAGGGTCCGCCGCAGACGTTTCCCGCTGATCCGCCTCGGTCAGAATCCGTGTGACCGCCGCGAAGTCGTCGGCACGGTTCCCGGGCTCACACGTAGTCGCCCTTGGCCGCCGAGTAGTGCACCACGGCGGCCGGTGTGCCGTCGGCGAGGATGCCGGTGATCCGGAAGTACGACGTCTCGCCGAGCGGCAGGGGCACGGCGGAGTGGTAGATACGGTTCGGGGCCGCGGCGATGGAGGTGACCGGTTCGTACGTCCTGGTGGCCACGTTCCAGCGCTCCAGGCGGTGCTCGGTGATGCCGGCGCAGGCCGTCATGTCGGAGCAGGCCCACTCCAAGCGGCCGAGCCGAAGTCGCGTTTCACGGTCCAGCGGACGCCGAAGTTGTCCTTGGCGACGCCGGGGACCCCGGGCGACTTGGTGCCCCAGTTCTCGTTGATCGCGGTGTCACAGTCCGTGCGCTTCGGCGCGCCCGAGAAGCTGGTGTTCGCGAAGAACTGCCGGGTGTAGGTGTTCGTCGCGCAGGCAGCCGCCGACGCCGGGGAGGTGGCGACCGCGACAAGAGTGCCCGTCATCGCGACCACCACCGCGGTCGCGGCGGCCAAACGGGATCTTCCGACACTTCTCACTACATCCCCTTTTTAGCGTGACCGCCCCTCGGACAGTCGTACGAGAAGTGGGATACATGAGACAGCCTGTGGTTGCACGGCCAAGCGGTTTCCGGTCGCCGACGGTGACGAGTGTCCTCAGGCGGAGGATGTCGCTTCATACCAGTTCGGGTCGTCCGAGACGTCGGTCGGGAGGCCATGAGCCGCAGGGACTGCCTGCTCGGCGACGCCGGCAGAGGAAACTGCCGGCAAGACTTGCTGTCACTGCCCCGCGGCCGATGATCGCGGGGCAGTGACAGCAGGCCACATACGGTGCCCCCGGCAGGAATCGAACCTGCGACACCCGCTCTAGGAGTTCGGTCCGCAGCTGCTTCGGCTGCGGTCGTCGGCCGGTGTGGCAGCCGGACGGAGACGCTGGTGTGCGTCCGCATCCGGCGTCGTTGATGTCAGCCCTTCGCCTTCACGGTCTCCGACGTCGCTGCACGGAACCAATCGGTCGCCTCGAAGTGCGCGCGAAAGTTGCCGTTCTTTACATCAGGGATGTCGGCCGAGAAGGCGTAACCGCTACCGCGCCAGTAGGCCTCTGCCGTGAGCAGGTCTGTCCACTCTTTGCCGTTAGGCGAGTACTGGATGTGCACCAGGATGGTGGCGGGTGTCCAGCCGTCGGGGAAGTCCATTGCACCCTCGACGTGCACACCGTGGCTCTGTGTACGGGTGGCCGAGAGCGAAGTGAAGACCGAGGCACGCAGAACGGTGATCTGGGCACTGTCCGCGGAGGCGGAGGCGATGAATGGGTCGTCACTGTGCGACCCCACGTGGAAGCTGCCGGTTTCCCACGGCGCGTGGGTGAAGGTGACCTTGCCGTCCTCGCCCGTCGTGAAGTAGCCGACGGTCTCGAACTGACCACCGGAGGAGGGCTCGAAGAGCACTCCACCGCTCTGGCCCCCGAAGGGCAGCCAGCCCTGCGGGGTCTCGCGCTCCAACGTCGCCGTGAAAGTGACCGGTTGCCCGAGGTCGATCGTCTGGGCCTCCGCCGGGGCCTGCACGGTCCAGCGCGTGGCTACCTGCCGGACGCCGATCTGTATCGACGGGGACTCGCCGTACAGGACGTAGGGTTTGTCGTGCCGGTAAATGGCTTGGACTGGCACCGCGTCGTTCACGGTGACCGTGCCGGAGAAGCGTCCCTCCGCATCGGTGCGGACGGTGTCCTCCGTCCAGTAGTCCACATCGAGGTCCACCCGGTGGTCTGCCAGGGGCTTCAGCTCGCGCGTCGCCGGCCAGCGTCCCTTCAGGATGCCGTCGACCCGCACCTGGCGGTGGTCGATGTCGACCTCCGTGCGGTCGGTGCGCACGTCCTCGAATACCGGCGTGACGTAGTAGACGAGACGGCCCGCGGAGTTGTCGGTGGTGCGGTCGCCGTCACTGTCCGTGGCCTCGATGCGGACGGTGTAGACGCCCAGGTCGGCAAGGTCCAGAGGCTGCTTCGTGTGCCACACGCCGTCGTCTGGCGTGCCGGAGACGAGGACGAACGCGTCGTTCTCCACGACGGCGACCTCCTGGTCTGTGGTATCGGAGACGATATGGGCCCTGATCTCCGTGATGGCGCTGTCGGAGGTGACACTGACGGCCAGGGTGCCGAGGTCGTCCTCGACGCTGTTCGCCCACCGGACGTCAGGAGCCCGCCCCTCCACGGCGTTCGCTGCCGGGGTGCCGGCCAACAGGAGTGCAACGGTGCCAATGACGGCCCAAGCCGCCCGTCTTCTGAACATCAATCCCCCCAGGACGTGTCGAAAACCATGCCGTGATCCCTCCACGTGTCTGTGGTGGATGCCGCGGCTGAAAGGCTTTTCTATCGCACGGCTGTGACATCGGGCTCGTGAGTTTTCGCCGTGGGGGGCTGGTCAGTCCACGTGCACGATCCTCAACACACGTGCGCCTCGGTGCTGTCGGCCCTGCGTAAACGCTCGCCGACAACGGTGAGGCCCGACACCCACGATGCCTGGGCGAATGCCGCGACCCGTGTCCGCCAGACGCGGACGCCGATGTCACCCACTGATGGCAGAAGCCCCTCGGGATCCTCTTGAGGTGGTCGTGCTCTGGCAGCTCTTTCGCCGGCTGGAGCGCGCCGCTGCGATAGCGCCCGTTGAGGTTTGGGCGACGGGTCGAACGACGTCCTGAAGGTCCCTGGGCGTCTGCATGCCCACGCGGTCGGTGGAGTCTCAACGGGCGCGGCAAGCGCCGGCAGCTGCGGTCAGTAGCCGGTCTACTGATCATCGGTCCCGCTGACCAGCGGGCCTGAAGAAGCCCACGGCTCTGACGGCTCAGATGCCGTGGGCTTCTGTCGCCGGAGCTGATTTGGCGCGAGTGATCGTATGGGCCTCAGCAGCTCGCGCGCTGCGCTGATCTATCAGCACATGACAAGCGACCGGGACCGGGCCATCGCCGATCGGCTCGGTGAGATGATCCGGCACGGTGGGGGGAGCGGCTTCTGACCCCTCCGAAGCGGACCCTGCGGGCCCGTAGGGGCACGCCTGTGGCACGACTCCGGCAGCGCTGAAGGGCCAGCCTGGAAGGAAACCCCTCCTGAGCTGGCCCTTTTCTCTGTGCCCCGGCAGGATTCGAACCTGCGACACCCGCTTTAGGAGTTTTTCCTGGGCGGTGCTGTGACCTGCGAAAACCTCAGCCATCAGGTTTCTGGCCTGGGAAAACGCCCCTCTGTAGTTCTCGCGTGTTCACGAGGTTTCCCGGCCTCATGTGTGCTGAATCCGTTCGGACGGGGTCTGCCCGAAGGGACGGCAGCCGGCTCTACCTGTCGACAAGTGCGAGACGTTCTTCCAGTCGTGCAGCGAATGGGAGGGGCGGGGTGCTGACCTGGGGTTTCGTGGCGAAAATGGTATTGACCTGCGACAATCCCCCTCCGTAGTTCTCACGGGTCAACACCGTTTTCCAGGCTCATGTGCCCTGGACGTGCCCTCTGGACCTCTCACCAGAGAGCACCCTGCTCAGCCGACGGACCAGGAGGGGGCGGTGTCGCTACCGCGCTCACCCGGGTCTTGCTGTTGATGGCACGAGGTTCCGTCGTCACGGCGCCCGACTCACGTAACTGTCGGACGGCCGTGATCACTTGGGCGGGCCGGTAGACGGTCTCCAAGAGGGTGTAGCGCTGGAGTTCCGGGACAGTTCGCCCGTTGGGTGCTTCGGATATGAAGTCGTGCAGGATCCGTCGTAGTGGAGCCGTATCCGGTTCGAATACGAGATCCAGCAGCTGCTGTTCGGTGTCCCTGGGGTCGCGGTAGCGGACGCCGTAGGAAGGGTCTACCTTCCACATGGCGTCCTTCATCTTCTCCAGTCCCCGCTCGTGCTGGGTGCCGAAGATCAGGTAGAGCTTCCTGCCGCCCTCGTCGACCATCTCGAAGTACAGCGTGTGCGTGAAGCCGGCCTGGCGCAGCGTGGCCCGGTATTGCTCGCGCAGGAACGTGAACTTTTGCGAGGAAGGCTGCCGGAATACGTCTTGCCACTCCTGGCTGCCGAAGGCTTCGTCACCGAGTTGCCGGTGGCCGTCGTGTCTCTCGGCGAACCGAGTGAGGAAGGCGGGTTCGAAGGTCGCCATGACTTCCGTGCTTCGGTAGCGACCGAGTTCATGCAGGAGCGAGTACGGGATGTCGGGCCCACCGAAGCTGTCCAGGAGGACGAAGAGGGGCTTGCCCAGCCTGCCGGTGCTCTGCAGCTTCCTCAGGAGGGCCGGGTGGAAGTCTCCCTGTCCGATGTCGACCGACAGACGTGCAGTGATGTCGTCCGCGTGCCTCGATTGAGCGAGGGCCATCTGGCGCTGCAATTCTTCTACCCGTCGGCGGTCTTCCTCCATGAGGATCAGACGCATGCGCTTCGGGAAACGGTGCAGAGCGCGGGCGAAGACCTCGTAGGCGACGACGGGAGATCCGGGCTCGCCCTGCTTGTAGACGCCAGCGCCCGCGAACCCTTCCGCGTAGGTGATCACGTCGTTCCGCGACAGCAGAATGGGCGCCCACGCTTCCAAGTACCGCTTGAGTAAGTCGTGTTTGGCGGCCGTGTGCGGATCGCGTTCCCACACGGCATCTTTCGGTATGGCCATGACCGCTCCCCCTGCTCCGATACGGCCCTGCTGGGGAGAGGGTCACACACCGTTGCTATATGCCACCAGAGCGCGTACGGCGTTCCTTGAAGATTGGCCGTTACTGCACTGCTGCCACGCGCAGCCGGGGCGGCATCTGGTCCCACGTGATGCCGGCGAGCTCACGGCCTCCGGACTTGGGGGTGCGGCCACCCCACTGCTTGAAGAAGAACGGCACGTCGGCCTTGTTGCAGGTATCGCGGATCTCGACCAACCATTCCTCTTGCACGGGGCGGTGTTGGGGGCCGGATTCTCCACCTGCGATCACCCAACCGATGCCGTCCAGACGCAAACCTGTCAGAGGGCCGAGCAGTGGTTCGCAGGACAAGAACCGCACTGCGGCTGGCACCTGCCGCAGTTCGTCGATGCGATCCAGGTGATCCGCGTTCTCGACGGAGACGCCCATCCAGAGGTTGGGAGGCCAGTCGAGTTGGCCTGCTAGTCGCCGGAGCCTGCGGGCCCTCTTCGTCAGTAGTTGATAGGTGTGCTGTGGGGTGTCAGCGATTACCTGGAAGACTTGCTGTATGAAGTCCAAGGGCACCTTGGCGTGGAACAAGTCGCTCATTGAGTTGACGAAGACCATGCGGGGGGCCTTCCACTGACGCGGGATGGTCAGCGTGTCCGGATGGAGGGTGAGGCCGAACCCTGGGCCCGATGTCCTGGGGTCCCCGTCGATCTGGTACTTCGCCACCCCCATCGCCTTGAGGCGTCTGGATAACGTCAGGGCGTAGCAGTTGTCGCACCCGGGGGAGATGCGATCGCAGCCTGTGGTGGGATTCCAGGTCGCCTCAGTCCACTCGATTGTGCTGCGATCGCCCATGAGTCCCCTCCCGTAGCAGTTGGGCAAGGGCCATCAACGCTTGCCCCCTTGGCGCCTCGACTGCGCTGCCTAACGAGCGACGTACCGAACTGGCACGCGACCGTGCCCATCTTTCAGGTCGAACGTACGTTCTGTGAAGGGGGTGTCTCATGAGGGCTGCAGCGGTCAGGCAGTCGTAGCAGGGCGCGGCTCGCCGTGGAAGACCTGACGGGTGTGCCAGTCGCGGTGAGCGGCAGCAACAGGGCGCGCGCCGGGCTGTGGGCCGACGAGTGGACGGCCCGCGAGGGCTATGACGTGCTCGCGGGCGGCTGCGCTGTGGCCGACGAAGCGCTGTGAGACCAGGATGCGGTGGCCGTCTCCCACACCGAGGACACCCTTGTCGAAGAGCTTGTGGTGCAGCGAGCACAGGCACAGCCCGTTCTCGATGTCGTCGGGGCCGCCGAACGCCCACCAGCGCACGTGGGCGGCCTCCAGCCCGACTGGCACCGCGCCGATCCTGCCGTCGTAACCGCAGAAGGCGCACCGGTACTCGTAGGCGGTCAGTACCAGCTCCCGCATCCGCGGGTCCCGCTGCCTGCGTGCCGTCGAGAGCTGCTCGGTCTCCGCCGGCTCCAGTTCCAGGCCGACGGCTTCGCACAGTTCGCTGTGGAGGGAGGGTGGGAAGTGCAGGTCGAGCAGCAATCGTGCGATTCTGCCGAGCAGTTGCGGTTTGCGTCGCAGCGCCGCTCTCAAGTCCGGCGCGAGTCGTCCGGTGGCGCCCGTCTCCCGGAGGTCCCGGACCCCACTTCCGGGGCTGCCAGGCCCGCGATCGGTGCGCACTTCCCATAAGCCGTCGCTGACCAGGTGATGAAAGGGGTAGGCGGGCGTCGTCTTGTTGGGCGGGCCGTACGCGGTCAGCAGGCGCTGCAGGTCCTGCTCCACCGCGGTGTATTGCAGATCGCCGTCGGCGTCCTCCTGGAACCGGCCGAGGGCATACAGGAGCAGCAGCGGCTTGTGCGGAGCGCGGGTTCCACTCCTGGTCCACTGCCTCAGCTTCGCGATCCGCTCCAGCCAGTCCATGGCGGCTGATCGTAGACGGGCCTCTCAGGCACATGGCGTGGGCGGGGTTGGAAAGCCCCACCTCTGCCCGCAGCCGCACCCGTGCCATATGCGCGAACCAGCGACACCCGCTTCAGGAGTTCGATCCCCGCCCGCGCCGGCCGTTGCCGTCGACTGATGCGACAGTCGGACGAAGCCGCTGGGGTGTGCCTCCGTCCGGCGCCGTTGACGTCAGCCGTAGATCTCAGAACTCGCGCGAGATCCACCGGTCACCGAGGGACCCAAGGGGTACGACCGCACTGCTTGCTCCACGTTCACAACAGGCCATTTCGGCGGAGTTCCTCCTGACGTCGGCGGTCCGCATCAGCGCCACTCTTGCCACGAGCTGCTCGTGCCCGCTTTCGCGCCTTGCAAGGGGTTTGTGCCTGGGCGTCAAGTACCCGCTCGTACTTGTTCTCACCATCCACGCTCGACGGATCAACTGGGTCTCCGCTGTGCAGGTTGTAAGCAACGAACCACTGGCTCACAGTCGCCCCCTTGCCCCCCTTGCCCTTGACGCTACCGGTCTCGGCATAGCGTCGGCCCCCTGAAGTTGGTGAAGGGCACTTTACTCAGCGTGGTCGGCGTGTGCCATGGCCTGCGGCGAAGGATGCCTGAGTCGATAGACGTGGCCAGGACGCGGCCCGCGTTGACCTCGACGGATACGTCTGGGGTGTGAAGGGGCACTGCTTGTACCCAAGTGCGAAGGTCCTCCCCTAGTCGGAAGCGACCCGCCGTTGGACACAAGCCGTTGGGATCGACTCCATGAGGTTCGCATCGAGACCAACGCGTACCGTCTCACCCTGCTCTTCTCGGACTTGCAGGTCAGCGAGGTGCCGGACGGGTACGCCCCGGCCTGTGCCAGCCTGCCTGCTGCAGCAGCGAAAGCGTGATGTGGACGTCCGTGTTGGCCGGGATGTTGCTCAGCCTCACCGGACAGCCGATGGCTGCAGCGGCGGCCAGCAGCGGGAGGGCGGCGTTCTTGGATCCGTCGACGGTCACAGTGCCGGTGAGCGGTGGGCCGGGTCGTACGGCGATCACCTCGGCTGCCACGCTTGGGGCGCGGGTTGTCGTCATCATCAACTCCTTTGCAGAGGAAGGGAGAAGGCGACCTCTTGGTCCGGGCTGGTGGGCAGATCGATCTCGGCCCAGCAGCGCTTTCCGATCGCCGTCGGCTCAGCGCCGTACCGGTCGGTGAGAACGGCGACGAGGAACAAGCCCCGGCCGCTCTCGCTGTACGGGTCCGGGAGACCTGGCTGGGGCAGCAGCGGGCAGGCGTCGCAGACCTCGATCCGCAGTGCGTCCTCGTCGAGGCGCACGGACAGGGAGACCGGGTCGGCGCCGGCGTACCGGACCGCATTCGTGACGAACTCACTGATCACAAGCTCGGCGGTGTGCACCACCCCAATGGTGAGCCCCGCATCCCAGCCTTCTATCTCGTCCACGGCCTGGTGCCGGGCGGCGGTGACCGCAGTCGGTGTGGCGGGTACGGAGAGAGTGAACTGGTGCGCGTTCACCAGTTGCCTCCTGGATCGGTGCGGCTGCTCCACGCAACCGCTCCGAAGGCAGGCGGGGCCACGCTGTGTGCTGGGGCTGCATCACTTATGCAGGAGCTGCATCGCGGTCAATCACAGCTCGGCTACGCTCGGTTGAGCAGGCAGGATCGGCGACGGCAGGAGGGGCCGTGGCACAGATGGCCCAGGCGCAGAGTGAAGCGAGACGGATCGGCGAAGTGATCCGTCAGGCAAGCGTGTTACAGCGGCGCTCGCAGAAGGACGTCGCCGTCGCACTGGGGTATCACCAGTCGAAGTTGAGCCGCCTGGAGAGCGGCAGGGGCACGCAGGACGTACGCGTGCTGCGTGAGATCGCGCATGTACTGGACATTTCACCGCAACGCCTCGGCCTCGCCACCGCCCCCGATGCCAGCCCCGCCGACCCCGGAACCGAGGACATGCACCGCCGCACCTTCCTTGCCGCGAGCGTCGCCGCGCTCGCGGCTCCGCCGTCGTCCACCGCGGCACATCACGACCTGATCCAGGTCCTGTTGCCGGGTACGAGTCCCGCCGCCACCGGGCATTCCTCGGGCATCGACGAGCTGCGGGAGCGGGCACGGGCCGTACGCCGGATGTTCTGCATGTGCGACTACGCGGAGCTGGAGCAGGCCCTGCCGGGTCTGATCGCCGACCTGCGCCAGGCTGCCGGCGGCTCATCCGGCTCGGCGGAGGCGTCCGGGTTGCTTGCGACCGCCTACCAGACGTCGGTGAGCCTGTTGCTGAAGCGAGCCGACCAGGGCAACGCCTGGCTCGCGGCCGGTCGGGCCATGGCCGAGGCGGAGCGGTCTGGGGATCCTGTCGTCCTCGCCGCCAGTGTCCGCGTTCACGCCCACGTTCTGGTGAGGGAGAAGCACTCCGCCGAGGCCGTGAACATGGTCCGCCACACAGCCGACCAGCTCACCGGCTCCTACGACCAGCGCTCGCCCCGGTACCTGGCAGCGGTCGGCCTGCTGTTGCTCCGCGGCGCGACTGCCGCCAGCAGGAACGGCGACCGCGACACCACCCAGGAATTCCTCACCGAGGCCCAGGAGGTGGCTCGCTACGTCGCCTTCGACCGGCCGGACGCCTGGGCGAACTTCAGCCCCACCAACGTCGCCCTGCACGAGGTCAGCGCGGCCGTCTCCTTCGGCGACGCCGGCATCGCTCTGCAAATCGCACGGCCCCTCATGCGGCGGCACATTCCCGTGCCCGAGCGACGGGCCGCGCTCTGGGTGGAGGCCGCCCGCGCCTACAGTCAGCAGGGCAGACTCGCCGACGGCTACCAGGCCCTGCGCATCGCCGAGAGCTGCGCGGCACAGGACGTCCGCCGCCCGGCCGTACGCGAACTGGTCGCCGACATGGCAGCCCGTGACCGCCGCCGGGCACTGCCCGAGCTGCACCACTTCAGCCGCCAACTGGGAGTGCCCGCGTGAGTGATCAGCACGACAAGCCGTTCCTCCAGATCGTGGTCTGCGCGGCCGGGGTCGCCGCCGACGTCGGCCGGCTGATCACCGCCGCACAGGAGCGGCACTGGGACGTCGGCGTCATCGCCACCCCACAAGGACTTGGCTTCCTTGACGCGGAGGCGGTCGAGGCCCAGACCGGCCGCCCCATCCGCTCGGCCTGGCGATCACCGGGTGAACCACGCCCGACTCGGCCCGCGGATGCGATCGCGGTCGCCCCGGCCACCTTCAACACGGTCAACAAGTGGGCCGCCGGGATCTCAGACAATCTCGCCCTGGGCATCCTGTGCGAAGCGCCCGCCATGGACGTCCCGGTTGCCGTGCTGCCGTACCTGAACTCCGCCCAGGCCACCCACCCCGCGTACCGCCAGAGCCTGGACCGGCTGCGAGAGATGGGCGTCCTGATCGGCTCTTACGAGCCTCACCGGCCGAAGGCCGGCGGCGGGGCCGACCGCTACCGCTGGGAGGAAGTGCTGGAGCTGCTTGCCCCCAAGCTGTCCGTGGGGTCGTGATCAGCGCTGCGGTGTGCGTGGCGACTGCGGGGCCGGGACGGCGGGCCTTCTCCTGCTCGGCGCGAGTGGGCCAGCTCCACCCGCGTCGCCCAGTCCGCCGACCTACGCGCGATCCGGCTGCCCGATGCCGGCACGGCACCGTGACCCTCCTCACGGCGGCCGGAGTCGCGCCCCGCGTCGTGATGGAGATCCTCGGCCACTCCCAGATCAGCATCACCATGGACGTCTACACCCACGTCGTCCAGGACACCCAGCGCGAGGCCATGAGCCACATGGACCGCCTGCTGCGGAGGGGTCCCGGTCGTCAGTGACCGCCTCCGTTGATGTCAAAGGCCCCGGACCATGATCGGTCCGGGGCCTTTTCGCTGGTGCCCCCGGCAGGATTCGAACCTGCGACACCCGCTTTAGGAGAGAACGTAAAGCGATCATGAGGCTCAGTAAGCCGCCGTGAGGCTCAGTGAGTCCATGATAACGAGGGCGTGACCTGCGCAAACAGGTTTCAGTGAGCGTCAGTGAGGATCAATGAGGGGGTGTTGTGGACTCCATGTGGACTCCCGTGGACTCTCACCCCGCCACCGCCCGCAGAGTTCGAACACCCTCGGCCTCCGGAGCCATCCTCGCCCGCACCTTGGCAGCAACATCCTCCGGCGAGTGCTGGTAGATCCACGTGACCTTGGACCCCCGCTCATGGCCCATCACCGTCTGCGTGTCCTTCTCGTCGATCCCCAGATCCTTCAGCCACGTCGCGAACACGTGCCTCAGGTCGTGCACCCGCGGCCACCACTCCGTCCGACCCGTCTCCGGGTTCTTCACCTTCCTGGCCAGGCCTGCCGCCTTGATGGCCGGCACCCACACCCGCCGGAAGTTGTGCCGGGTGAGCACCCCTCCCTGCGGCCCACGGAACACCAGTTCCTCGGGCACGAGGTCGTACGGGTCGTCACCGATGGGCGTCACAGTCTTCGGGGGACGCCACCGGTCGACCATGGTCTGGATGGCCTCGGCCGCCTGCGGCGTGACCGGCACCGTCCGGAACCCAGCGACGCTCTTGGGCGCAGGCTTCCGGAACAGCCGCCCATCGTCCTCACTGAGCACCTCCTTTACCTTGAGGTGCTGAGCCTCCAGGTCCACGTTCTCCCACCGCAGCCCCGTCGCCTCGCCCCACCGCATGCCGGTGTGCTCCAAGTAGACGACGAGCGGCCGGTAGTACGCGGGCAGCTGCTCGACGATGAGCGCGACCTGCTCCCGGGTCGGCGGCCGGACGTCGTCCGGATGCTTCGCAGGAGCGTCGCCGATGTCGAGGTCGGCGGCCGGGTTGAAGGGGATACGCCGGCCGTCCTTCACCGCGGCCCGCAGCATCTGGTTGAGCAGCTCGCACACCTTCTTCCGGGTGTGGTAGCCCTTGACCTTCGTGAGCCACGCCTGGAGTTCGATGTACTCGAGGTCGCACAGTCGCCAGGCGCCCCACTTCGGTTTGATGTGGGCGGTCCAGTTGGACAGCTTCCTGTTGATGGTCGTCACCGCGCGGTCGGGCTGCGCTTCCCACCACAGGTCCCACCACTGGTTCATGGTGATCTCGCCGCGTTTCGGGTCGCCGTACTCGCGGCGCCGGACGCGGGAGCGGACGTCGTCGAGGAAGGCCTCGGCGGCCCGCTTCCCTCCGTCCGCGATCGGGAAGTTCTTCGCCTTCTGCTTGCCGGCCGGGTCCCGGTAGCGGGCCTGCCACGGGCCGATGCAGTCGCGGCGCCGCTTCCGGTCGGCGTACTCGCCGCCGGGCGGGTACTTCTCCATGCACTCTGGGCAGCCGCACACCTTGGATCGGATCTGCCGCGGGTTGTTCGAGGCTCTACGCCCCATGATTCACCACCTGTTCGCTCATCCTCTGCTGAGGCATGTGCGGGACCGGGGTCAGGTCGACCGAAGCCCCGCACCAGCAGACTGCACCCATCTCGGGCTGAGGGACGACGAGTTCGGTGAGGATGGCGCGGATGAGCGTCACGGTGTGTGCGAGGGAGAGGCCACTCGGTATCTCGATGGCGCGAGCGTCAGCATCGAAGGTAGGGAGGGCGTCGGGAGGGACGAACCAGACGCGGACACACATACACACCCCCGGATTGCAGGTGAACGGGACCTGTTACCGACGGGGGAGGACATCGGCGTCCGTCCGAACGTACCCGCGTTTGGGGAAATTATCGACCGTTGTTGAACATGTTGTAGAGCCGATCTCACGCTGAGTGAACAAGTCCGTTTAGCGGAGACTCACGAGACGGCCAGAGGGTTGCACTACTGGCCCGTACGGTTCATCTCGTTCAACGCGCGCATTTCGACTTCCTTGGCGCGCTGCTGCTCCTCGGTCAGGCCGCGCCACAGTTCGATGATGCGGGCCTCGGCGTCGGGGGAGAGTGGGCCGGGCGACTCGCGGCCGGCTGCGGCGAAGATCTCGGCTTCGGTGAACTTCGGGAAGGCTGCGGCGAGGGCGCGCAGCTTGTCGCGGTTGGGGCCGCGGCCGGTGCCCCGCTTGCGGTGCACCCATGAGTTCACGGTGGCAGGGGAGACGCCGATGCGGCGCGAGATCTCGCTGTCGTTGACGCCGTAAGTGCTCTTGAGGCGAGCGAGAAGCTGCGCCAGATCCTCGGTTCGCTCCTGGTCTGCCACGGCCTAAGAGTGCATGTTGATCTTCTACTTTCGCAAGTGAAAGTAGAAGCATGGCGCGTTATGTACGCGGCGCGTGACCTCCCCGGCACGCGCCGTCGCCTCTGTCATATGCGCCCACCATAGAACACTCGTTCGACTCAGGCTACGACGACACGGCCCGCCCGAAACTCACTCACACTCACTTGACCTCACTGACACTGACACAGTAGAAATGTGTCAACGCCGGGGCGACCCGGCGCCGCAGTCCCCGAAAGACGCGAGGCACACATGACCGACCTCATCCGCAAGAGCGAAGGCCAGCCACTCCGAGACGCGATGGAGCGCCGCGGCGTGACCCAGGCCGAGCTCGCCGCCCGCACCAGGGCGGTCGACGTCCGCGGACGGGGGGTGAGCCTCGCAACCGTCAGCAAGGTCACCGGCAGCGGCCGGACCGCAGCCGAGCAGTGCCGGCTGCGGACGGCGTGGCTCATCGCCACGGCGTTGGACGAGCCCCTCCAGGACCACTTCGACATGCCCACAGTTTCTACAGACACAGTGAAAGGGTGTAAAGGCCATGGCGACTCAGACCCTCGCTGAGCGCACCGAGACCCTCGCCGCCGTCGGTCTCTCCCCGCTCCTGACCACGGCTCAGCTGATGGCGCTGTACGGCGTCTCCAACTGGACCGTCAACGAGTGGGTGAAGCGCGGCTGCCCGGTGGAGCCGACGGCGTTCCGCGGCCGGCGTTTCAACCCGGACCGCGTCCGCACGTGGATGGCCGAGCAGAGCGCACAGCTCTCCGCCTGACCCCTTGATGCGCCGAAGGGCCGCTCCGACTTCCCGGCCCGAGCAGCCCCCGACACGGCGCCCCTACACGATCCGAAAGAGAGGCCCCGATGGGCACTGAGATTACCGAACCGACCTCGAGGTCGTTCCGGCAGCCGCGCTTGATCGGCGAGCAGCGTGCCGCCGTGGAGGCGCTGGTCACGCTGACCGAGATGCTGGGCACGCTGCCCGGCGGGTACATCAAGATCCACCAGCCGGTGTTGTCCACCCCGGCGACGCTGGCCATCCAGTTCGACAACCCGCAGGCGTTCGAGCAGTGGCGGGCGGCGCTGGGGATCGAGACGTCGGCCGTGGCCCTGCACGCGACGTCGGACGAGCACGTGTGGCTGTCCGTTGAGTCCGTGTTCTGCGGGGTGCCGTTCGAGATGACGGGCTTCGGTGTGCCGCTGACGGCGGAGCAGGCGAAGACCGCGCAGTGCGTTCACCAGGTTCCGGCGGTGGCCGCGTGAACACCCGAGCCGTGAACGCTGCGGCGGGCGTGATCGCCGCCGCCATGGAGCAGGGCAAGAGCATCCCGGCGAGCCTGGCGATCGCGCTGGACTCCGCCCGCCTGCTCCAGTCGCCGGAGACCGCTGCCGAGTTCGAGAAGCTGCTGCGCTGGCACCGCGAAGACGGCGAGACGATCACCAAGCTGATGGCCCGCATTGAGCGGCGCCGGGCCCGGCTGGTGAAGGCCGAGGCGGACCTGCTGGAGATGCGCGGCCTGCTCTCCCCGACCGGTGAGCCGCGCCGGATCCCGGCCGAGGTGGAGATCCACGAGCGGGTGGCCCCGGCCGTCGAGTGGCTGCTGGGCCGGGTCGCCGAGCTGGAGGCCCGGCTTGCCGAGTCGGACCGGCCGGTGGACGAGGACCCCATCGCCTACGCGCTGACCCCGGCCGCCGAGGACCTGCGCGCCGAGGAGGACGTGACGCCGCAGGTGCAGCGCCTGCGCGCCCTCCTCGCTGGGCAGCGGCAGCAGACGGGCGGTGCCCAGTGAGCGACCGCGACTTCCTCACCCAGGAGCAGCGCGACGCCATCAGCGAGCTGATCGGTGACGCGAAGCCCGCGAGTTCCGCACTGCTGGTGTCGTTCGCTCAGTCGGTCCGTGACCGGCGCGACCACGACCACCCGAAGTGGGAGGACTTCTACTGCCTCAACCTCTCGGCGTACATGGGCGAGCGTGCGGCCTACGTGCTGCGCCGCGTCGTGGACGCCGAGGCTCGCATCGCCGAGCTGGAGGCCGCGCAGGGCACGGTGTACCGGGCGTCGCACGAGTCGATCGTGATGGGCCTGTACGCCACGGCCGCCGAGGCGCGGAAGCACTGCGAGACCGAGCTGCGCCGCGAGTACGACGAGAGCACGAAGGTGTCGCTCTGGTGGCGTGAGGGCGAGGACACCGGCGACCAGCCGGAGGACGGCGAGCAGGAGCTGTTCGTGCACGCCACCCCGAGCGGCATGGAGCGCGGGCGCACCTGGCGCACGGGCTACGTGGTGAAGCCGCTGGAGGTCGCCTCCGAGTACGACCCGGACGGTGACGAGTGATGGCCGCCGCGACTGCCACGGAGTGGCTGACCGCCGCGAGCATCGGGGTCGGCTCGTTCATCCCCGGCGCGCTGCTGATCCTCTCGCTGGACCACGACCTGACGCCGCGCCTGCCGCACGTCGACCTGGAGCCCGCCCGCGCCGCCGCCGAGCGCACGGCACGGCGGGCCCGGCTGACGCTGGCGGCGTGGCTGCTGGTCCTGGCCTGGCACCTCGAGGAGCCGAAGGGGGTCGCGCGATGAGCGAGCAGCGCGAAACCCTGGTCATGATCGTCCGGGAGTGGACCGAGGGTCGCGGCTTCACGCCCGTGACGCCCGCGGCCGTGGTCGACGCCTACCGCGCCGAGGTGCTCGCCGAGGACGGCCAGGCGTACGACGGCGAGCTGGCCATGTACCGGGAGCTCGTCCGCACCCTCCGCATCGTGGTCCGCTCGGATGACGCGGACATGGGTGAGGTGCGCCGCCTGCTGCACCACCACGCCAGCGACGACGCCGCCGCCCACGCTGAGGGGAAGAGCAGCCACCCGGCCGACGCCACCCCCACCGGGCCGACCGGTCGCGTCGGCAGGCTCCTCGACGCCATCCGCACCGGCCGCGGCCGGTGGACCACCACCCGCGCCGCCCAGTTCTACCGCGACGCCCGCCTCGGCCCGCCCGGCGCCACCTGGACCCGGATCCGCACCGTCGCCCGCGGTGACCTCCGTGACCTCGCCGCGTGGGGCCATCTGCTCCGGCACGAGGAGCCGGGCCGCCAGTACTTCACGCTCAAGACCAGGAAGGGCGGCAACGTCTGATGACGACCGCAACCGCGCAGGCCGGGGCTCAGGCCCCGGCCGCCGGCCCCGCCCCCGGCTGGCCGCACGACTGGGACCGCGTCCTCGACACCGCCATCCGCACCTGGGGCGGCCAGTGGACCACCGCCCGCGTGCAGCAGCTGTACGCCGTCCGCTACGGCCGCCGCCTGTACCGCGAGGACGCCCGCGCGTTCCTGTCCCGCCGCGCCCACCAGGGCCTGATGCGGCTCCACAACCAGCCCAACGCCCGCTACTACACGCTCCGCACCACCAAGGGGAACCCGTCATGACTGAGCTGACCAGCAGGCTCACCGATCAGCAGCTGAAGGTGCTGTACTCCGCGCTGCACAGCGACCGGGTGGGCTTCAACCCGAAGGGGTTCGCCCACGTCCAGCAGTGGGACGTGCGCCGCTTCCTGATCCGCGTCTTCGGCTTCGGCGGCTACGACACCGAGCTGGTCTCGATCGACCTGATCCGCGAGATCGAGCACCCGGCCAACAACGGCGGCAAGTCCCGGTGGACCGTCGCGTACCGCGTCCACCAGCGGCTGACCGTGAAGGACATCGCGGGCCGGCCGATCGCCACCTTCGACGGTGTGGCGACGGGCGACGCGCAGAACCAACCGTCCCTTGGTGACGCGCACGACGGCGCCGTGAAGGAAGCCGACTCGCAGTCGCTCAAGCGCGCGGCCGTCAACTTGGGCGACGCCTTCGGCCTGTCCCTCTACAACGGGGGCAAGACGAACCCGGTCGTCCTCTGGTCGGCTGCCCACCCGCACCTCACCATCAAGGGCCCGGTCGCAGGGCAGGACGAGGCCAAGCCCGAGGACCCGCCCGTCGAACCCGAGCCGGACGTCACGTCGAGCGAGCCCGAGCCCGAGCCGACCCGGCCCGCCGCCGTGCCCGACCCGGATCCGACGCCGCCGCCCGCCCGCGCCGTCCCGCAGCAGGAACAGCCCGCCCCCGCCCCGTCGGCGGCCCCGGCCGCGCAGCAGCAGCGCCCCGGCGCCATGCCGGCCACCGGGCCCAACGAGCGGCAGACCGCCCTCGACTCCATGTGGGAGGCCGCCCGCGCCGTCAACTTCGCCGACGGCCTCCCCGCGCAGTTCGAGACCGCCTTCGGCCACCCCATCGAGCAGGGCACCGCCGCCGAGTTCCGGCAGGCCCGCGACCTCATGACCGGGAGCGCCGCAGCATGAGCAACCTCCGTGAACTCGGCCTCGAAGAGGCCACCCTGAAGGCCCTCGCCGACACCGTCACCGACCGGCTCAAGGCCATCCGGGCGCAGACGCAGACCGGGCTTGACCATGCCGAGGAGCAGAGCGGCACCCGCCAGGTCGTCGCAAAGCTGCCCGACGGCACGACGATCGCCACCCTGTCGCTCACCGACCCGAAGCCCGAGGCGAAGATCACCGACCCGGACGCCTTCCAGGCGTGGGTGATGGAGGCCTTCCCCGACGAGATCCAGCGGCGGTTCGTCGCCGAGGTGCGCGCGGCGTTCGCCGACAAGCTCCTCGCCGAGATGACGGCGGCCGGTGTGGCCCGGGTCGTGAACAAGGAGACCGGGGAACTGCACGACGTGCCGGGCGTTGAGGTGAAGGCCACCCGGTCCCGGAACCACTCGCTGCGGTTCAAGCCGGGCGGCCGTGAGGCGATCGCTGCGGCCTGGCAGTCAGGGACGCTGGCCCTCCCGGGGGTCACCAGCCCGGCGGCGTTGGAAGCTGGCGGGGAGGACGTGGCCAAGCTCCAGGCCCGGATTGCTGAGCTGGAGCAGCGGGACGCCTGGCTGTCCGCGCTGGAGGCCGCGGGCGTCGACAACTGGCAGGGCATCGACCACGCGCGCGAGCTGCGTGACGGCGGTGCGTCGTGAGTGAGTGGACCATCGCGCTCGGCGCGCTCATCCTCCTGCTCGCCCTGGCCAGCATCGCGCTCGCGTCCCGCTGGTACTTCGCCCCGACCGGCGCCCACCGCGCGGCCCCGGCCGCTGAGGAGACCGTGCCGCTCGCTGCCCTGCTGCGCCCGCAGGAGGTCCCGGCGAACGACATCGGATGGTGCCCCGCCGAGCGGCAGGACCGGCTGCACGCCTACTACTCGGACGGCCGGCGCTGCTGGACGTGCCGCACCTTCACCCCCGTCGGCGGTGCCCAGTGACCACGCCGTCCCTGTTCGAGCCCGAGGTTCCGGCCGCCACCACGGCGGCCGGGCCCCGGCCCTACGTCATCGAGTTGCCCGCCGGCCTCGACCTGATCAACGCCAACCAGCGCATGCACGAGAAAGCCCGCGCCCGCCTCACGAAGAAGATTCGAGAGGCCGCGATGGAAGCCGTGTCCGAGTGCCCGTCACTCATGGACGCGCTCGCCGCCGCCAAGCCCGGCCCGCTGTTCCAGCGCGCGCACATCCTCGGCGTGCTCTGCCCGTCGACGTACGGCCGCCGCCGTGACCCGGCCAACTGGTACGGCTCCTTTAAGGCGGCCGTGGACGGACTGGTGGACGCGGGCCTGTTCGACGACGACGACCACACGCGCGTCGTCGGCCCGGACATGCGCCTCGGCAAGGTCGTGAAGGGCGGGCAACTCGTCCTCGTCGTCCGCGGCCTGGCCCCCGGCGAGGACCCCCTCGGCTACGGGGCGGTGACCCGATGAAGGTCCGCGCCGACGTCGCTGAGCTACTCAAGACGGGCAAACCCGAGAGGCAGATCGCTCAGGAGCTGGGCATCGACCGCGCCACGGTCCGGCGAACCCGAGAAGCCCTCGGCCTGCCTGCACCCCGCCGCGGGAAGCGCAGCAAGTACCCCTCGCTCGTGGACGTCCTCCGAGGGAACAGCGAGCCCCTGGACGACGAACACGTGCGCTGGACCGGCTACCGCGACGCCCGCAGCAACACTCCGCTCGTCCTGCACGGCGGCCAGCGCATTCCCGCGCCGCGAGCAGCCTTCCAGCTCCACTACGGGCGCGAGCCTGTAGGCAAGCCGCTGCCTACCTGCGGCATGCACGGCTGCATTGCTGGCGAGCACCTCGCCGACCGGCCCATGCGCGAGGCCAACGCGCGCGTCGACGTCCTGTTCGACGCAATCTTCGGCGGGTCGGTGTGACGGCCCGCCGCGGCCGTCGCCGCGCCCCGCCCACGGAGCCCGAGTACCGGCCGGGCCAGCTCCTCGACTGGACCGACTCCAGCCACTGGGACCACACCGGTCCGCGCCCGTGCCGGTACTGCGGATTCCCCACGCAGATGCGGGACTCCCACCGCTCCCCGGCGCACAAGACGTGCGCTGAGGAGGCCCTCGCCCGTCAGGCCGCTGAGGCGGCCGACGCCTACCACCAGAACGGACAGACCACATGAGCGACCGCCCGTACACCGACGACGACTTGCGCGCCGAGGCCGCCCGCCAGCACCACACCGCCAGCTGCGACCACGACTTCATGGGCATCGGCGAGCAGATGGACGGCAAGCCCATCCCCTCCACCGTCGTCGACCTGGAGCCGGAGACCGGCGAGCCCATCGGGATGGGCCGGGCCTGGAACCAGCTCAGCGAGGAGGACTTCGAGGCCGCGCAGCGCGCCGTCGACGACCTGCTGACGAATGCGGCCGACGTGTCCGAGTGGGCCGTGAACCTCGGCGCTGACGGGCTGGAGCCCTCGCCGAACGTCCTCAACCTCGACGGCGACGGTCACCCCCTCGTCCGCCTGCACATGGCCTTCCACTCCGACATGAGCGAGCGCGACCGGCAGCGCTTCGGCCTCGCCCTCGCCCACGTCATGGCCAACGCCCTCTGACCCCCACGCCCACGCACCACCGAACCCGGAAGGAACACCATGCCCAAGCTCAGCCCCGCCGACGTCCCCGAGGTCAAGCTCGACTCGGCCGCCGCCGCCATCGAAGCCTCCATGACCCGCGACATGCGCCGCAGCCTCTTCGAGAAGCCCGGCAAGGTCGTCTTCGCCATCGTCGAACTCACCTCCAAGAGCTACACCGGGCACGCCGAGGACGAGGACAAGGACCCGCAGGTCAAGGTCCGCGTCACCGGCTGCGAGGTCGCCCGGTCCGACGACGACGCCGCCGCCCTCGCCGACGCCAAGCGCGCCATGTGGAGGGGCCGGCAGATCGACGGGACGTTGGACGAGGTCGGTGAGGGCCCGCAGCGCCCGGACGCCGCCCTCCTCGACGTCACCCGCTCCAAGCCGTCCGAGGACGAGCTGAAGGAGCACAAGCGGCGCCAGGAGGAGCGCCGCCGCGCCGAGTTCGTCCGCTGACCCCGCGCCGCCCGGGGCGCACCACCACCCGCGCCCCGGGCGGATCTTGCCGGATCGGTTCCGCACCACACCTGAGAAGAGATCGACTTGAGCAGCGACGACGGCGTGCAGTGGGTGAGCACCGCGTGGATCAACGCCCTGCGGGACGAGGCCTTGCGCGTCCGCATGCCCGAGGTGGCCCGCGTCGTCGGCGTCGGCGTCTGGATCGCCACGTTCGCCGACAAGGACGGGACGAACGCGTTCCCCTCCCGGGAGACCCTGGCCACCCTCGCAGGCTGCTCGCAGGAGACCGTCACCCGCGCGGTGAAGGTCCTCATGGGCGTCGGCGTCCTCCAGCGGAAGCGCCGGCCGAACACCTCGGCGGTCTACCAGCTCCTCATGCCGCTGGGTGGCGCGCTCAACTGGTCCGCGCACATCCATCACATGACCGAGACCCGGCAGCGGAAGGCGTACGCCAAGAAGAAGGCCGAGGCGTTCGCAGAGGAGCGGACAGCGTCCACGGACGCGGTCCGGACAGCGACGACGGACAGGGTTCCGGACAGCGTCCGTGGCGGGGGTTCCGAACCCTTCGAAGCCACCCCGGACAGCGTCCATGGACGCCCCCGGACAGCGTCAGTGGACGCGCTCCGGACAGCGTCCACTGACGCGCCTACCAAGCCCACCCCTACCTCCGGTAGGGACCCCCACACCGACCACAACATGGCTGGGCTTTCACCTCAGCCACAGCAGCGCGCGGGCGAGGCCGCCGAAGAAGACGATTCCTCGAGGGGTGAAGGCCCGCAGGGCACGCCCACGCCGCAGGCCGCCGAGCGCGGTGAGCAGCCCGCGCCCGCGTTCGGCCGCTGCCGCGAGTGCGAGATCCCCCTCATCCGTCCCGGCCGCGCCCTCTGCCACGGCTGCGAGCAGTACCTCGCCAAGCACGCCACCACCCACGGAAGGCACACCGCATGACGTCCGAACAGGCCGCCTGGGTCCGGAAACACGTCCTGGCGCCCCGCGAGATCCCGCCCGCCTCCGCCGAATGCCCGTGCCAGGGCGTATCCAACGCCTGCGAGCACGGCCAGCACGACGAGTGCGGCCATGAGCAGTGGATCGCCTGGGGCGGTTACGAGGAAGAGACCGTCATCGGCCGTGGCTTCGGCCCCTTCCCCTGCGAGGGCGCCTTCGGCCTCCACCGCGGCGACGCCACCGTGTACCTCGCCGACCGGCGGTGCTGGACCCGCTGCAACTGCCACTGCCACCAGCCCGTACCGCGGCCCAGCGCAGCACCCCAGGAGACCGAACAGCTCGACCTGTTCGCCACCGCCTGACCGGCGCAGCCAACCGCCCCACGACCAACCCCCCGGGAGCGCGACCATGACCACCCTGCCCCAGCTGACCGCCCGCACCCCCGGCCTGCCCTGCCGCATCGACCCCGACCTGTTCTTCGCCGAGTCCGCCCGCGACCGTGACGCCGCGGTCCGCGCCTGCCAGGCCTGCCCCATCCGCACCGAGTGCGCCGCGTACGCCATCGAGGAGCGTGTCCCTGACGGGGTGTGGGGCGGCACCACGGCCGCGGACCGGCGCTCGTTTGCGGATGGCCGGCCGTGGCGGTTCGACGAGCAGGGCCGGTTGCGGCAGGCGTGTGGGTCGGTGCCGGCGTACCACGCGCACTTCAGCTACCGGGAGCAGCCGTGCGCCTCGTGTACGGCGGCGTTCGAGGCGCACCTCCTGGCCGCGCGCAGGGAGCGGCTGGACGCCGAGCATGCGAAGGGCGGGTCGCCGACGGGGTACGGGCTGCACCGGCGGATCGGGGAGCCCGCCTGTGAACTGTGTTTGTCGGCGATGCGCCGTCAGTCGGCTGCGGCGCGTCGTGCGAGGGCGGGGCGACGGCTCCAGCGGCCTCGCAGCGCTTCCGGGGCGTCCGGGGCGGCTGAGGCCGTACACGGGGCTCCTGTGGCCGCACAGGCGTTCCCCCTCGCGAGCTGAGGCCCACTGATGCTCGCCGTCCTCGCCTACGTCGTCCTCACCGCCGTCACCACCACCCTCGCCCTCGGCCACCGCCCGCCCCGGAGGAAGCCTTGACCATCTGCGCCCTCGCCGCCCTCACCCTCGTCCTGGCGCTCCCCACCGGCTGGTGCCTCGGCTACCGCACCCGCCGGCAGACCGCCACCGTCGCCGAGCACGCCGCACGCCCACCCGGCCCCCACGCCGGCGCCCTCGCCGACGAGCTCGCCCTCGCCTGGCACCAGCTGACCACCGCCTGCTGCCTCACCTCGTGGGAGACCCACGGCGCGCAGCACGACCCCGACCACTGCACCCGGAAGGACCAGACCACGTGAACGACTGCGAAGACTGCGGCCGCACCCTCTGCCCCGACTGCGGCACGCACTACTGCTGCGAGCCCTGCCCCTGCGAGCGCTCCCACACCTGCGACTGCGCGTGCGCTGAGTACGACGAGCGCCTCACCTACGCCGACTGAGAGGCCGACACCATGAGCCAGTTGAGCCCGGACGCGCGGGCCGTCGCCCGCGCCATCGACGCCCTGTCAGCGCAGGTCAAGCGCCTCGCCGACACCCGACAGAGCGACTTCGCCCTGACACCCGACGCCACCGACGACGCCCCGACGACGCCCGTCGCTCCAGACTTCACCAGCCCGATCGCGGGCCGGATCGAGGTACGCGTGCCGTGCCCGGAGTGCGCGCCGACCGTGATGATCCCGCGCACGGAGATCGCCGACCACATCACCCGCGAGCACATGCGCCAGGCCCCGGCCGCCGCCGACGCCCCGTCGACTGCCGTCGTCGATGTGTCGCCAGGCGTCGCCGTCGTCCACGGACGCCCCGTCGCCCTCGCCACACCCTGCGCTGCGTGCGGGCACGCGTACAACTGGCACGACAGGCCTGGCTGGTGCGAGCGCAAGGACGACGAGAACCGCCACTGTGGCTGCGCCGAGTTCATCCCCGGCGAGCGGCCCGAGCCGGTGGACCCGTGGCGCATCCTCGGCGTGGAGGCCCCGGCCGCCCCCTGCGCGCAGCACCCGAACGCCCCGGTCATCGGCGGCATCTGCGGCGGCTGCACCCAGTACCCCGCCGACATGCGCCCGGCCCCGGCCGCCGACGAGGACGCGCAGCGCACCGCCCGCCGCGCACGACTGCACAACCTCCTCGCCCGCGCCGACCGCAGCAACCTCACCCCCGGGGAAGTCGCCGCGCTCCGGGACCTGATGGACGCCGAGGTGCGAGAGGCCGACACCGCGCGCGCCGAGGCGCAGCGGCAGGAGCGCATAAGCCTCTCGGCGATTCGAGCGGCAAAGGAGCTGCTGAAGCGCCGCACGACGACGCTGCGTGAGCGCGCCGAGCGGGCCGAGGCCGCCATCGAGCGGGTGCGTGACACAGCGACATGGTTCCGCCACCACCACCCCGGGCTGATCCACCTGCGCGAGCGTCTGGACGCCGCCCTGGACAGCACCGAGCAGCCCAAACCGCCCACCACGGAACCGAACTGACGCACCAGACGTATCAACGGGTAAGCACCACACCACCAGCACGACCAGACCAAGGAGCACCATGGCCCAGATCGACACCGCCAAGGAAGAGGCACGCCTCGCCCTGTACAAGGCCATCACCCAGACCGCCGAGGCGGTCACCAAGGAGGCCACCTCCACGTCAGCGGCAGAGGCCCTGAACCACCTGGCGGAGGCGTTCGCCTACACGACCTCCACGGCGCAGCCCCACAGCTGACGACGCAGGCCAGACGCCCCGTCACCCCGCCCGACGACGGCAGGTGACGGGGCGTCGTCGTCAGCTCATGCCCTTCCACACCCGCCACGCCCGCGACCGGTCCGTCCCAATCAGCCGGCCGATCGCCGGGAAGTCCAGCCCCAGCTCCTCGTGCAGATAGGCCACCGCCTGCTGCCGGATCTCCGTCGCCAGACCCCGCTCACCCGGCCACTCCCGCAACACCAGCCCCGCCGCCTGCGCCCGCACGGCCGCGTCCGGGATCGCCTCCAGCCCACGCAGCGCAGCCCGCACCCCCGCGAGCACCTCATCCGCCGCCGCCCGCGCCTCGTCCCGCTCCTCGTCCGCCACGCCGGTCACCTCCCCGCTGGAGCGTAGGTCTGCACACCCGCCGCCGTGTCGGGTACAGTCAACCGACATGGTGTCGGCCAGCCGACACCGCGTCACGACAGGCCGACGACGCCCGACGACGCCACAAACGAATCGAGCCCCGCAGGTGCTGGACACACCGAACGGGGCTCTGACCACCGGAGAGTGACCTCCATGGCTGAGCAGCAGCCTACGCACACCCCACCCCCCGCGGCTACCAACGGACTCGGCCTCGCCGTCGGCGCAGCCACCCTCATCACCGCCATCACCGGCATCGCCTTCTGGCTGTCGTACCACCACCTCCACGACGTCGCCGCAGGCAACGGACTCGGCATCGACCCCGCCCGCGCATGGGCCTGGCCCGCCGTCCTCGACCTCTTCTACCTCGCCGGCGAACTCCTCATCCTCCGCGCCTCCTACCTCCGCACCGTCGACTGGTGGGCCATCACCCTCACCGCGATCGGCGCCCTCGGCTCGATCGGCCTCAACGTCGCCGGCGTCGGCGTCGACCGGCCCGCGCTCCAGTACGTGGTCGCCGCGGTCCCGCCCGTGGCCGCACTGTTCGCGTTCGGCGCGCTCATGCGCCAGCTGCACGTCTGGTTCGGGTCCCGGCCCGAGACGACGCAGGCCGCGCCCGTCGTCACCGTGGAGCAGCTGCACGTACCGCCCAAGCCGGAGCAGGCCCCGCCCGTCCCGCCGGTCCAGGAGCAGCAGGCCATCGAGCCCCCCGCCGCCGAGCAGCAGCCGCAGCCTGCGCCGCAGCCCGAGCGGCCCGCCATCCGCTACAGCGACCCCCGGTGCGCCATCCTCCGCCCCCTCTACGACGACGGCTACCGGCCCACCACCGGCGAGATGCGCGCCGCCCTCGAGGCCGCCCACCTCACCCCGCCCGGCGCATCCACCCTGCGCGGCGTACTCCGCGCCGAGATCGAGAAGCACGAGCCCGAGCTTGCCGCTCTGCCCGCCCGGCCCACGCAGCTCCACCGGGCCGGGTGAGCCGGGTGCTCGCAGTGCTCCTCGCCGTGTTCTTCGCCGCCGCGGCCGTCGCCGGGTTCGCCGGCCTGGCCCTCCTCGACGCGCGCACCGTGCCCCCCATCACCGGCACCTGCGCCCTCATCCTCACCATCGCCGCGCTCGCCGTGGCCGTCCTCCACTGAAGGACCCCGCTGTGCCCTACATGGCCATCAACCTCGGCGGCGTCGCCCTCGGCGTCGGCATCATCATCCTGTTCGTCATGCGCTGGGTCATGCGCGAGAAGCGCAGGCTCGGAGCCCTGGTCCCGTTCGTGCTGTCCGTGCTGTACGGGATGCTCGCCGCGCTCGCCGCGCTCGGCTCCGTCTCCGCCCTCGGCGGTATCACCTGGGTCGCCCTGTGGGCGGGCAACGTGGCTGGATACGCAGCCCTGGTGTGGGGGATCGGCGGCAACGCCCCGGACGTCACCCGCGCGCAGCAGCTAGTGCTCACCGACGGCGGGTACGTCGTCGTCTTCCTGATCACGCTCGTCCTGCTCGGCCTCCTCAAGTGGGGCCCCCGCCGGGCCAACGCGAAGATCGTCCTCGGCTGCGTCGCGGGCGTCCTGATTGCCCTGTCCGGCAACGTCGCCGGGGTGGCCGCGATCCCGCTCGGGTCGGGCGCCAACCTCCTCGGCAGCGGGTTCACCGGGGTGTTCGGATGACCGAGCCCGAGGAGACCAGCAGCCCGGGGGAGCCGGGGGAGTCGGGGCCGGCGGGGGAGTCGGACGGGATGAGCGAGCGCACCGCCCGCCTGGTCCTCACCACCGTCCTGCTGCTCGCCATCTGGGGGATCGTCGCCGCCGTCCCCGAGGCCGCCTACGTCGTCGTGGGCGTCCTCCTCTGCCTCGGCTGGCAGCGCACCACCGCCTGGCTCGCTCGCCGCCGCCAGACCGACGACGGCCAGGAGCCCGACGACGAGGACCACGGTGAGGCCGTCGTGGAGGTGCTGCACCAGCTTGCCGACCCGCACGTGTTCCTCGCCGACTTCGCCACCGCGACCGGGCTGTCGAAGGACGAGGCGCGCGGCGCGCTGGAGGCGCTCCACCTGCCCGTCCGCCGGGCCGTCCGTAACGGCACCCGCACAGGTGTGGGCGTACACCGGGACGACCTACCGCCCCTCCCCCCGCACTCCTCCCCTGCCCCTGTTGACGGCGTTGACCAGGGACAACCAACCAACCAACAGAGCGTGCGGATCAAGCGCACCGACGGCGGGGTCGTGCTCTACGACCTCGCCGACGTCCACCGGCACCACCGCCTGGACGACCACTAGACCCCGGGGCGGCCGTCATCCGCCAAGACGTCCGGCCGCCCCGGTCCCATCCCAACCACAGGACGGAGACGCCATCATGGCACTCGGATTCAAGCACCCCATCCCCGCCGACGACCCCCGGCTGAAGGGGCACGAGACGACGTATCAGGCGTCGCGCGGCGGCTACTTCCCGCCGACGCAGGCGCAGCGCGAGAACGAACGGGCGGAGATCACCGTGGAGCGCGCGGACACGCCGCAGGAGAATCGGCGCGGCTGACCACCCGCCACTGTCACACCCCCGTAGCAGACTGGTCACAGGGCCCCGCCGAAATCCCCCACGGCGGGGCCCTTCACCACATCCGTGGCACCATGCTTTCTTCACACACCATCCATGGGGGGACCATGCGCACCCGCACCGCCACCGCCACGCTCACCGCCATAGCCGCACTCACGGCGCTCACCGCCTGCTCCAGCAGCGGCGACGACGCCAGCAAGCCGAGCAGCCCCACCACCGCGAGCAGCACGCCAGCCGCCGAGCCCGCCACCACAGCCCCGGCGGCCGGCACCGCCACCGAACTGGAACGCGTCGTGAGCATGTACACGGACCTCTACTTCGGAGGGGACGGGAAGGGCGCATACGCCTTCCTGTCGAAGCGCTGCCAGGCCAAGGCGGGCCCGGACATGTACGCGGCCACCGTGGAGCAGGCGGCGAAGGAGTACGGGCCGGATCATCCGGCGACGGACGTGAAGCCCGACGTGTCTGGGGACCTGGCCCGCGTGTCGTACAAGGTGAAGGGGCTGCCGAAGTTCGACCAGGACGCGCAGCCGTGGGCGCGTGAGGGCGGCGCGTGGAAGTACGACGCCTGCTGACGGGGCGCCCGTTCCGCGAGAGGATGAAGCATGAGCTACCGCCGCTACCCCGACCGTGAGCGGGCCCTGAGCCAGCTTGACCGCCGCCACTCCGCACCGCCGCCGTCCGAGCTGCAGCAGCGGCTGGCCGTGCAAGCCCGCGCCGCGCTCGACAACGCCGGACGCGAACTGACGCCGCTCGCCGAGGCGCTGCATCGGGTGGCTGCCAGCGCGCCCGCCCTGCTCGCGCAGACCGCTCCGGCCGCCTCGAAGTTCATCGAGGCGCTGAAGCAGCCCGCTCGCACCGCCTGACCGCACCGCCACAAAGCCCCGTCGACCAGCGTCGGCGGGGCTCCGCCATACCCGCGTCTTGCAGCCCCCAAGATCGGACGACGCCCAAAATCCGTACCTTCCCAGGCAGGGAGGTGACGGTGGCGCGGCGGCAACCCCAACACGATCTCGGCCTCGTGCGGCAGCACCAGGCCGTGATCCTGCGCACCCAAGAACGCCTCACCTTCCAACAGATCGCCGAGCGCCTCGGCTGCGACGTCAAGAACGCGCACACCGCGTGGAAGCGCGGCGTGGAGCAGCTGGCGAAGGAGGCCTCCGAGGCGCACCAGCAGTACCTCGGCGAGCAGCTGGCCATCCTCGACGTGGCGGTCACCGGGCTCATGCCGAAGGTCGTCAAGGGCGACGTCCGCTCCAACGAAGCCCTCGTCCGGCTCCTGGACCACCAGGCCAAGCTGCTCGGCCTGTACGCCCCGGTGCGCACCGACGTGAAGGTCACCGACGAGCGCGTCGCCCGCATCAAGGCGCTCGCCGAGAAGATCGCAGAGCTGGACCAGTCATGACGGTCGACCTTGCGAACCTTGACACCGACCTGGCCGGGCTCTCCCCGGCCGAACTCGAAGTGCTCGAAGAGCAGCTGGCCGAGATCTACTGGCAGCGCCGGTGGGACCGGTGGACGCCCTACCCGTGGCAGGTCCCGCCCGACCACATCCCCACCCTCGGCTGGTGGTTGCAGCTCGGCGGGCGCGGCACCGGCAAGACGGACGGCTGCGCCCGCTACATGGTCGCCCACGTCAACGGGCCCGCGTGCGACCCCCGAGTGGCCGGCGGCCACCGCATGGCCATCATCGCCCCCACCCAGGGAGACGCTGCCGAGGCCTGCGTCAACGGGCCCTCCGGGCTCAAGGCACACGACCCCCGGGTGACGCTGCGCCAGACCACCGGCGGCACCTTCGCCCGCTGGCCCAGCGGCGCCGAGGCCAAGCTCTTCGGGGCACACGGCCCGGACGACGTGGAACGCCTCCGCGCCGGCGGTAACCGCTGCCTGGTGTGGATGGAGGAGGCCGCGGCCATGCGGCGGCTGAAGGACGCCATCACCCACTCCGAGATGGGCCTGCGCATCGGCCCGAACCCGCACTACATCGCCAGCACGACGCCCAAGCCGCGCACCGAGATCATCGAGCTGGACGCCCGCGACGACGTGATCGTGACCCGCGGCCGGACCCGCGACGCGATCCACCTCCCGCAGGAGCAGCGCGACCACCTCACCCGCAAGTGGGCGGGCACCGCGATGGAGGCGCAGGAACTGGACGGCATCCTGCTGAAGGACATCGAAGGAACCCTGTGGAAGCGGGCCGTCCTGGACCGCACACGCGTCGGCGCAGCGCCGCCCCTCGCACGGATCGTCATCGCCATCGACCCGGCCGCCACCAGCAGTGACGGCGCCGACGAGATGGGCCTCATCGTGGCCGGCCTCGGCCAGGCGTACATCCCCGACCGCAACGGGTTCGTCCGCCAACACGGCTACGTCCTCGATGACCTGTCCGGCCGCATGTCCCCCGAGGAGTGCATGCGGAAGGCGGCCGAGGCGTACCACGCGTGGAAGGCGGACGTCGTCATCGCCGAGACGAACAACGGCGGGGAGTGGATCGGGACGACACTGCGGCAGATCGACCGCACGGTGAACTACGACACCGTCACCGCCACCCGCGGCAAGGTGACCCGGGCCGAGCCCGTGGCCGCCGTGTTCTCGCAGAACGCTGCGCACATCGTCAACAGCCTGCCCGACCTGGAGACCCAGCTGACGACGTGGGTACCGGGGCAGGACAGCCCGGACCGGCTGGACGCCGTGGTGTGGGCCCTCACTGCTCTCATGCTCGCGCCCGCGGGCAACTCGGCCGCGGTCGCATAGGAGGACCATGAGCACCTACAGGAACAAGGCCCTACGCCGGGCAGCCGAGACCCGCGCCGGCGGTGGCTTGGGCGCGCTGCGGGACCGGCAGCCGATCACCGTTGCGTCGATCGGCGGTCAGCAGTCGTTGACGCTTGCCCTGGACGCCGAGGCCCGCGGCTACGCCAACTCGGCCGTGGCGTACCGGTGCGTCGCCGCGATCGCCGACAACGGCTCCTCCGTCCCCCTCGAAGTGGCACGCCCGGACGGATCCTTCATCGAAGGCCACCCCATCGCGCAGCTGTTCAACAAGCGGCCCAACGCCTTCATGTCCGCCCGCGCGTTGAAGTCGCTAGTCCTTCAGCAGGCCGAACTGGCAGGGCAGGCGTTCGTGTGGCTGGACCGCGGTGAGACCGGCCTCGGCCCGATCAGCGAGATACACCTCGTCTTCGACCAGGTCGACGTCATCGTGGACAAGCCGCTCGCGCAGCGGCCGACGACCGCGGACCTGGTCGGGTTCATCATCCGCCGGGCAGACGGCGTGCAGGTGCCGGTGCTGCCCGAAGAGATGCTGTGGCTCCGCTATCCGCACCCGTTCGATCCGCTGGGTTGCCTGGCCCCGTGGAAGGCCGCACGGCACGCCGTCGACATGGACGCGTTCGCCCGGGAGTGGCAGCGCTCCTCGTACGCGAACGGGGCCCGTCCGACCGGCGTCGTCTACCTCGGCGACATGAACGAGACCGAGTTCAACGCGGTGAAGGCCGCGTGGCGCAGCAGCATGCAGGGCCCGGAGAACGCGGGCAAGAACCTGCTGGTGCGGTCCACGCCAGGCGGTGGCGGGCAGGCCGGCGGGAAGGGTATCGGCTATGAGCGGCTGACGTTCACCCCCGAGGAGATGTCCTACCTCGAGTCGCGGATGGCCAACTCGGCCGAGGTCATGATGGCGTTCGGCGTGCCGCACGACTACCTCGCGGCCGGGACGACGTACGAGAACCGGGCGGCGGCGAAGGCCACGCTGTGGTCGGACACGATCAAGCCGAAGCTGGAGATGATCGGCAGCGAGATCGACCTGCGGCTGCTGCCGTCGGATGCCGAGGACGCGGTGTTCGACCTGTCCGGCGTGGAGGCGCTCCAGGAATCGCAGGACTCGAAAGCGTCCCGGGCTCGTGCCTCTGCGTACGCGGACATCGTGACCATCGACGAGGCCCGCGCGGTCCTCGGTCTGGACCCGCTCCCCGGCGGGCTCGGCGCCCACACGCTCACGCCGTACCGGGCGCAGTTCGCCCCCGTGCAGGGGCAGACCACGCCGGACGAGGCGCGGTCGTGGGACGCCGACTGGTCCCGTCTGCCGTCGTCGTCGCCGGACGTCGGGCACGTCGTCGAACGCGCCGTGGAGGCCGCCCTGGCCCGGCTGCTGGGTGGGCCGTCGCCGCAGGTCGACGCCCGTCCGACGCCCCGTCGCCTGGAGCTGACGCGCGCGGACGACACCCCGTCGTCACCGTCGCTCGCCGAGATCAACGAGGCGTACGACGACCTGGAGGGCGCCGGCCGCCGAGCGGTGCAGGCCCTCGCCCGGGAGCAGCAGGCGCGGGTGCTGCGGGACTTCGACCGGCTGATGAAGAAGCCGGAGCGGTCGGCGGCGTGGCTGGAGGAGACCCGGGCGCACGCCTGCGCTCTCGCCCGCGAGCAGTCCCTCACCCTGGCCCCGCCGGACCCGGAGCAGGTGCCGGCCGCCCGGTACACGGACATGGACGTCGCCTCGGGCCCGGACGGCTGGGAGGAGCGCATCAAGGTCGGGGACCTGTTCGACGGGCGGTACTGGCGGCGGCGTACCGGGCAGGTGCTGCGCCCGTTCGTGGAGCGGGCGTGGAAGCGCGGCGGCGCGAGCATCACCGCCGACTTCGACCTGGACGAGCCGACCGTCGCCGACGCCCTCCGGGACCGCATAGACGAGCTGGCCGGGCAGGTGACCGCAACGACGGAGCAGGTGCTCCGCTCGCAGATCCTCGCGCACGGCGTCGCCGAGGGCGAGAGCGTGCCCGAGCTCCGCGCCCGGCTCCAGAAGGTGTTCACCAACCTGTCCGGCTTCCGGGCAACGATGATCGCGCGAACGGAGACCGTGGGCGGCTACAACCAGTCCTCGTTCCTCGCCGCGCTCGACTCCGGCGCCACACACAAGACGTGGCTCGCGACCGCCGACCAGCGGACCCGGGAGACCCACCGCCAGGAGAACGGCAACACGGCCGCGATGAACAAGCGGTTCACGCTCACGAAGTCCCGGTGGCCGGCGGATCCGACCGCCCCGGCCGCGCAGTCCATCCAGTGCCGGTGCGCACTGACCTTCGAGTTCGAGGAGTCCTGACCATGCCTGAGCAGTCCATGCCGCCGATCCTGCGGTACTTCGAGTTCACCCACCTCCCGCCCCGCCTCCAGGCGGTGTCAATGCCGTTCTCGGAGCTGGCCCACCGGCTGAACACGATGCTTCCCCCGGGACCGGAGACGACCGTCGCGCTCCGCAAGCTGTTGGAGTCCAAGGACGCCGCGGTCCGCGCCGCCCTCGACCTGCCGGAGGAGTCCTGACCATGGCTCAACAGAGCCTGCCCCGCTGCCGCTGCGGGAAGTGGCAGACGTACGTGGGCGCATACGACCGAGACGGCTACACCGTGCGCTGCCATGGCTGCCTGCGTGCGATCTGGAGGTGCTACTGCTGATGGCGACGTTGCTGCGTGGTGAGGTCCGTGCGATCCTCCAGCCCGCCGGGCATGCCCAGTACCAGGGCGCGTACTGCCCGCCGGGCGTGCCGTTCGCCGAGGTGCGCCGGGGCCCGTTCGACGGGAAGACGGACATCGTCGTACGGCCCGACCGGAACGGCGACGTGCCCAAGCTGATGACGTTCGGCCGCGGGCAGGTCGTCTACGAGTACGACGGCCGCGACGGCAAGGGCCGGGCGGTGTACCGATACGCGCCCAAGCTCAGCAGCAGCCACCGGGACGTCATGCGCGGCGTGGCCGAGGTGTACGCCGAGAACGCCCTCAACAAGGCCAAGGGAGGCCAGTGATGGAGATCGAGTTCCGCAGTCTCGAAGACGTCCAGTGGCGCGTCGGCGAAGACGACGATGGCAGCTTCGCCGGGTACGCCTGCCGCTACGGCAAGAAGGACTCGTACGGGACCACGTTCCACCCCGGCGTGTTCCGCAAGGGCCTCGACAAGCAGGACTATGCCCTGCTGTTCATGCACTCCCCCTTCCAGCCCGTGGGCACATTCCGCGCGGAGGAGCGCAACGACCACCTGTGGATCGAGGGCCGCTACGACGACACCGCGGCGGGCCGGGACGCGCGGGTGATGGCGCGCAGCGGCTCGGCGCGGGAGCTGTCCGTCGGGTTCGTGCGCACGGACCTGCCGGACTGGAAGAAGCTGTACGAGATGGAGGAGGAGGCCCGGAAGGAGGCGCTGGAGAACATCCGCAGCGCTCGCCTGGTGGAGGTCTCCCAGATCACCGCGCGCATGGCCGCGGTGCCCGGCAGCAAGCTGAAGACCGTGCGCAGCGCGCTGGGGGATCTGTACGCCGAGGTGGACGCGCCGACGATCGCGGACCGGATCCGTGAGGAGCAGGAGCGTAGGGCGGCGGAAGCCGAGCAGGAGCAGCGGATGGAGGAGAGGGCGCGCCGTGCGGCGTGGCTCCGGCTGACCACCGTGGGAGGTGCCTGACGATGGCGCGTCGGTTCGTGAGCAAGGCGCAGTGGAGGGCGATGTTCGCGCGGCGGATGCCGTTCGCCCGGAAGTGGGCTCACCGGAACCAGCGGAGCGCCCCGTACAAGACGCTGCCCCGGCACAGCGCGACCAGTGGACGACGGGGCCGACGACGCAGGTAGACGCGCGCCGGGGGGCGTCTTGCAGCCCCCACCCGCGCGCACCCCCGTGATCGTTCTACCCTCGCCCCATCCGGGCCGCTCGCACCGGACGTGAAAGCCGCGAGCATGCCGGGCGCGATCCACCGGCCGTGACAGACGGACGCAGACACCCATGACCACATGGGCGGCTGCGAGCCGTCCACGGACCGGAAGGGACACGCGATGGGCAACTTCGCCAAGGTGCGCCCCATCGGTCGCCGCCGCGACGGACGACCGATCTACCCCATCAAGGGCGGCGCCCCCACCCTGACCGAGCAGCGCGACGCGATCGTCGCGCAGCTCCAAGACCCCAACTTCGACGGCGACGTCGACGAGCTCCTCCAGCGCGCCGACCAGGTTGCCGCGCAGATCGAGCAGGCCAACCAGCGCGACGCCCGGCTGCGCGCGCTGAAGGCAGCGTCTCTGCCTGCCGGCGACCCGGACCCCGACACCCGCGTGCAGCCCGGCATGCAGCCCGACGACCGCGGCAACCCCGACCCGGTGTCTGTAGCCGAGGCATTCGTCCGATCCAAGGCGCTCGATGCGTACCGTGCGGGCGGCATGCGCGGCAAGTTCGGCCTCGACTTCTCCCAGCCGATCGAGACCCGCGACGCCCCGGCCGGCACCGTCACCACCGGCACCGTGCCGCAGCAGAACACGCGGGTGCCGGGGATCATCCCGCAGAACCCGGACCTGCCGCTGCTGGTGGCGAACCTGCTGGACCGGCAGACGTCGGACGGGACCACGCTGGAGTACCTCCGGGACACCTCCGGCCCCCAGGCGACGTGGAACAAGGCCGCGGTCGTCGGCGAGGGCAAGACGAAGCCCATGTCCGGGCCGTTCTCCTTCGACACGATCACCACGACGCTGAAGACCGTCGCCCACTGGGTGCCCATCACGAGGCAGGCCGCGGACGACAACGGCCAGCTGATGGGCTACATCAACGGGCGGCTGACGTACGGCCTCGAGTACAAGCTCGACAGGGAGATCCTGAACGGCAACGGGACGACCGAAGTTCAGGGCATCCTCACCACGCCCGGCATCGGCTCCTACCAGCCGCCGGCGCCCGCTGCCGGTGAGGACCCGGACGTCAAGCTCATCACCGTGCGGAAGGCGCGCACGCAGGCCGAACTGGCGCTGTACCCGCCGGACGCCGTGGTCATGAACCCCATCGACTGGCAGGACATCCAGCTCGACGAGGACGCCAACGGCCAGTTCCGGGTGATCTCGAACGTGACCGACCAGGGTGCGCCGATGCGCCTGTGGGGTCTGACCGTGGTCACCAGCGTGGCCATGGCACAGGGCACCGCGCTTCTGGGCGGGTTCAGGATGGGCGCGACGCTGTGGGAGCGGCAGGGGATCACGATCCTCATGACCGACTCGCACGGCAACTTCTTCATCGAGAACACGCTGGTCATCCTCGCCGAGCGGCGGGCGAACGTTGCCGTGCACACCCCGGCCGCGTTCGTGAAGATCACCTTCAAGGCCGCGACGTCCTGACCCCTCCGGGCGCGGCCTGTTTTCCCGGCCGCGCCCCCACACACCACGTGAGGAGCCATCTCATGGCCGCACGCAAGACCAGCGAGACACCCGAGACACCGGAGCAGCCGAACCCGGCCGTCATCTCCACCCGCGAGTACGACGCAGGCGAAGGCTGGGGGGTCGGGCAGCGCGCCCCGCAGGACGCGTACCGCGCCCTCGACGCCGCCGGCACCGGCGCGCCGACCGGCCCGGTCGTCCACCAGCACCCGGGCGGGCACGCCCGGCAGATCGTCACCAAGGGCTCCGTCATCACGGAGGGCGTGAAGCGCGAGCTGGACGCCGCCGAGGGCGAGCAGGGCTGACCTGTGGCGTACTGCTCGATCGAAGCCGCGAAGGACGCGGGGTGCACCGGCAGCGATGCCGAGGTCGCCGCGTGGATCACGGCTGCCCAAGAGGCGATCGAGCGGTACACGCAGCAGGTCTTCGAACCAACTGACCTGGTGGTGGTGGCGGACGTCGGCGCGGATGGACTGGTCATCCTTCCGCGCCGCGTCCGCCAAGTCGCCGCGGTCATGCCCGTGTTGGAAGCAGACGACGGGCCGTCGATCCCGCCGTCTGCCTGGCGGGTCACGTCGTCTGACGTGCTCGGACAGGTCGACGCCGTGCACCTCGCGTGGGGCGGCTGGGACGACCTGGTCGTGGGGGCCGAGTCGTACAACGGGGGCTGGCTCGGCCTGTGGGAACGCTGGGGCGCGGAGCAGGTGAAGGTGGTCGGCGAGTTCGGCTACGACGAGCCGCCGCTGCTGGTGGTGCAGGGGTGCGCCCTGCTTGCCGCTGACCTCCAGGCGAAGGCGCAGCCGTCCGACGCGGACGCCGCCGAGGCCCCTTCGCTCCAGGTGGACGACGAGGGCAACAACGTCGCCATCGAGAACGACGCCCCGTCGGCGACGCCCGTCGGCGCGTCGTCGTCGACCGGATCGACGCAGGTCGACGCCCTCCTCGCGGGCTACCTCAACCGCGGCCCCAGCCTGATCGGGGGTGTGTGATGGCCCGAGCGCGTGCCCGTGTGGCGGTACGGATGCGGTCCGAGGTGTCGGCGCAGATCAACACCCGCGCCTACGAGCGGGGCCTGCGCCGCTACTTCGGCCGCATGTCCGACGACGTGAAGCGCGCCGTGGACCGCACCCGCATGGACGTGCAGAACGAAGCGAGGAGGCGCGCGCCGGTGGACACCGGCCGGCTGCGCTCCAGCATCGTGTCCCGCGCTGAGGGCGGCGGCCGGAACGTCGGCTACGTGGTCGGCTCGAACGTCAACTACGCGGCGGCCGTGGAGTACGGCACCGCCCCGCACGTCATCAAGCCGAAGCACAAGAAGGCCCTGTACTGGCCGGGCGCTGCGCATCCGGTCGCGCAGGTCAACCACCCCGGCACGAAGGCGAAGCCGTTCCTGCGCCCGGCGATCGAGATGACGCCGATCTTCTGGCGGGCGCACGCCTCGCAGATCGGGAGGCGCTGATGGCTGCCACCACTGCGGGCGCGGTCAAGGCCCGGCTGGAGGGCCTCCAGTTCGGGGTGCCCGTCTTCCGTGACGGCCCCCGCGAGGGCCAGGCGCCGCCGTTCATCGTCGTCCAGGAGGCGATGCCGATGGGCATGGACAGCCTCGCGAACGGCGACTTCGGCGACCCGGCAGCAGAGATCAACGTCGTGGAGACCATCACGGTCGACCTGGTGCAGCAGGCCCGCACGAAGACGGGGGCGCGCACCACGCGCGTGACCGAGCGGTACGGGCTCGCCGAGGCCATCGCGCACGCCCTCCACGGATGCCAGCTCCCCGCGCACCCCGCGCCCGTCCACTCCGTGCGGGTGCAGGACATCGACCGCATCCCCATCGAAGACAACCGCGTCCGGCACTCCATCACCGTCCAGGTGCGCCGGGCTCTCCTCCGAGAGGAAGTGGTCCCCCGTGTCTGACGACCTGCCCGACGAGCCGGAGACGCCCCGCCTGCCCGACCCGATCTACCTGCTGCTGGAACGCACCGACGTCATCTCCTACATGGGCCGCGGCTACCCGCCCCGCCCGGGCACCCCGTGCCTGGTCCTGCCGCCCGAGGCCGAACTGACGGACGGCGCCGTCTGCGTGTACCCCGAGCTCGGGCGGCCCGGCTACACGTGGTGGGTCCTCGACTCCACGGTCTACGTGCAGGACGCCGGAACCCCGGACGAGGCGCTGGCCGGCCTGATCCCGGGCTCGGTCCTTCAGCACGTGCCCGACCCCAATCCCGACCCGCAACCGCCGCTGAGCTGAGCCGGACCCCGGCACCAGGAAGGACAACCCGATCATGCCTCTCTCCCGAGTGACCAAGCTGTACGCAGTCGAGGACTGCAAGATCTACCCGCTGCTGTCGGACCCGGAGGGCGGTACGCCCGAGTACGGGACCGGCATCGACGTGCCCGGCATCAAGAGCATGGAGATCTCCGGCGACGTGGAGGTGAAGGAGCTCCGCGGCGACAACGGGCTCCTCGACTCGGACGCGGCGATCTCCAACATCAGCGTCAGCTACCCGCACGCCAAGCTGTCGCTGGACGTGCTGGCCGCGCTCGTCGAATCCACCGTCACCACGTCGGGTGCCACCCCGGCGCAGAAGGTCTCGTGGTCGCTGAAGCGGGGCGCGAAGCCGCTGCCGTACAAGCTCGTCGGCAAGACCCCCACCAGCGGCGGTGACCTCGTCGGCGGCGACGTCCACTTCAGCCTCTTCAAGTGCGTCATGTCCTCGTTCCCCGGCCTCGGCCTGGCCGAGGAGGACTACCGCACGATCGAGAACGAGGCCCGCTGCGTGCCGCTCATCAGCACGGGCGAGTGGATCGACGTCGACATCAACGAGACCGCCGTCCCGATCCTGACCGAGGCCCCCTGATCGCCGGTCGGGCGCGTCCTCGCTCAGCGCGCCCGACCGGACCACCCCCGTCCGCAGGCCGAAACCCGGCACTCACCAAGGGACCCATCACCATGACCACAGGCCTTGACCTGCTCGCCGAGGGCGGCAGCATCACCCTCACCGACGGCACCGAAGCGCCCCTCCGCTACAGCTTCCGCGCCCTCGCGCTCCTCGAAGCGAAGTTCGGCAGCGTGGGCGCCGTCCAGACCGCCATCGACTCCACCGGCCAGGGCGCAGCGTTCGGCCCCCTCGCGCAGATCATCGGCGCCGGCCTGGTCGGCCCGGGCGGATTCGAGCCGATGATCCGCGAACACGTCGACGCGAACGGCAAGCGCAGCATCTCCAGCATCGTGTACCGGCGCCGCACCGACGGCGAGAACCTCGAAGACCTCCTCGACCCCGGCAGGCTCGGCGAGTACACCACGGCGTTCACCGCGGCCCTCGGCAAGGCCCTGGAGTCCCGGGGAAACGACCAGGCCCCGGCGGCCGTGGAGACCGTCACGCCGGGACTGGACGCGACGACGCCTTCCCCTGGGCCGAATTCCACTACCTCGCCGTCGGTCCCCTCCACATTTCACCCCGCGAGTTCTGGGAGCTGACCCCCCTACAGCTGCTGTCGCTCGCCGACCAGCACCAGGCCGCCCACCAGACCGGCGGCCAACGCAGCACCGAACCCGCCACCGGCGCATCCCTGCTGGGACTGGCCGGCATGCGCCGCAGATGACGAGGAGGTGACCGCCTGTGGCTGAGGACATCAACCTGCCGAACCTGGTCAGCCACTTGGCGGTCAACCTCGACGGGCTGTCCGGGTCGATCGCGGACGCGCGGCGGCAGGGCTCCAGCATGGGGTCGGCGCTCGGCGGTGGCATTCACCGGGAGCTCGACAGTCTGCTCCGGCACCTGCCGCAGGTGCAGATCGACGGCGACTCCGAACCCCTGGACCGGGACCTGGCCCGGGTCCACCGCCAGTTGGCGCAGCTGGACTCGCAGCGCATCGGCGTAGACGTCTCCGTCGGTGATGCGCTGCGCCAGCTGGAGGGCCTGGAGGCACATCTCCAGCGGCTCGGCGACGACCACCACGACGTCAACGTCCGCGCCGCAACACGGCAGGCGGCGCTCCAGCTGGAGCAACTGCGGCTGGCGGCACGGCAGGTCGATGACACGGACGTCGATGTCGACGTGCACGTGGACACACACGAGGACCGTCTCCACCGGTTCCGTGGCGTGCTGGGCAAGCTCGGCGGCATGGCCGGCAGCCTCGGCGGGGTGGCCGCGCAGTTCGGGAAGATCGCCGCGCTGATCGGTACGGCCGCACCGTTGGCGGCCGGGCTGGTGTCGACGGTGGCGAACATCGCGCCCGCGGCTGGGGTCGCGGTCACCGGCCTGTTCCAGATCGGCCTGGCGGTGGGCGCGGTCAAGATGGCCACCTCGGGCATGGGCGACGCCCTGTCGGCGGCGATGGACCCGGAGCAGGCCAAGGAGTTCAAAGCCGCTCTGGAGGATCTCAGCCCGGAGGCCCGCAAGTTCGCGCTGGCGATCCGGGACGCTCAGCCCGCGTTGCACAAGATGCAGCAGTCGGTGCAAGACCGGTTCTTCAAGGGCCTCGGGAAGGAGCTGGAGCGCACCGGTAAGAGCGTGCTGCCGGTGCTGCGGACGAACCTCCTGTCGTCGGCGGGCGCGCTCAACCAGATGGCCGTGGGCGCGATGGGCGCGGCCCGGCATCTGGCCAGCAGCGGCACCCTGGGCAAGGCCATGGGCTCGGCGTCCAAGGGCCTGAAGAACATGTCCGGGATCCCGGGCGTGATCGTCACGGCGCTGGGGCAGATAGGCGCGGCGGCCGGCCCCAGCTTCGAGAAGCTGACGGCCGCGGCGGGCCGAGGCGCGGCCGGTATCGGCGACAAGCTGGCCAAGGCGTTCAAGTCCGGGGGGATGCAGAAGGCGATCGAACGCGCCATCGACGTGATCAAGCAGCTCGGCGCGGTCGCCGGGAACGTGATCCACATCATCGGCGCGATCTTCAACGCCATCCCCGCGGGGGGTGGCGGGCTCGGCATGCTGGAGCAGGTCACCGCAGCCATCGCGAAGATCGCGAACAGTCCGGGCGTGCAGAACGCCTTGGGCGAGATTTTCAAGACGATGGGGACCATCGGGTCCACCGTGGCCCCGCTGCTCGCTACAGCGCTCACGGCGATAGCCCCCGCTATCACCGCCCTGGGCCCGCCGATCCGGGTCCTGGTGACCGCGCTCGGCGCCGGGTTGCAGCCGATCATCAAGGCCCTCGGGCCGGTGCTGCTGCTCGCCGCCGGTGCGATCGGCCAGATGGTCACCGCGGCGGCCCCGCTGCTGCCGGTGATCGGCCAGCTCGCGGCGGCACTGCTGCCCGCCCTGGCGCCGATCCTTGCCGCTGTCGGGAAGGTGTTCGCTCAGCTGGCACCCGTGGTGCAGGAGGTGGCCACGATCCTGCTGGCCGCCCTGGCCCCGATCCTGGAGCAGCTTCCATCGATCATCGCGCCGCTGGTGCAGATCCTCGCCGAGCGGCTGGTGTTCGGGATCCAGATCCTCGGCCAGGTCCTCACCGCGTGCGCGCCCGCCCTGATCACCGTGGGCCAGAGCCTGGGTGAGCTGCTGGTCGCGATCGCGCCGCTGCTCACCGCGATCGCGCAACTGTCGTCGCTGCTGCTGACGGCGCTGATGCCGATACTCCAGCCGATCATCCAGCTGATCGGCAAGCTCGCCGAGATCTTCGCAACCGGCCTGGCCGCGACCCTGACGAACATCGTCGTGCCCATCCTGACGATCGTGGCGCAGCTCCTGACCGGCGACTTCGCCGGGGCCTGGGAGACCACGAAGGCCACGATCATCAAGGTCTCAGACTTCATCGTCCGCACGGTCGTGGCTTTCGGCGCGAGCATCGGCCAGGGCATCGACACCGCCGTCAAGTGGTTCCGGGGCCTGCCGGACCGGGCCGCGGTCGCGATCTCCGGGCTGGCCGGCAAGCTACAGCAGAAAGTGCAGGACGCGGGTAACCGTATGTCCGTCGCGATCCGCGCCAAGATCGATGAGGCCGTGGCCTGGATACAGGGCTTGCCGGGGCGGGCGCAGACGGCGGTGGGCAATCTCGGCGGCACCCTGGTCGGCGCTGGGCAGCAGTTGATCCAGGGCTTCATCGACGGCATCGCGTCGAAGATCGGCGCGGTGCAGGCCAAGCTCGGCAGCCTCACGTCGTCGCTCCCGGACTGGAAGGGCCCGAAGAAGAAGGACGCGACCCTGCTCACCCCCGCCGGCCGCCTGCTCATCCAGGGCCTGATCCGGGGCATCACCGCCACCACCCCGAGCCTGCGCGCCACCCTGCAGAAGACCACGAAGGATCTCGCGTCGTGGGCGGCAGGCGGCCTGATGAAGGGCATCGACGGCACCACGAAGCAGATGCAGTCGGCGCTCGCCAAGCTGGCCAGTCTGGCGCAGAAGGCGTACGGCACGAACATGGCCTCGGTCATCGCGAAGGACCAGGCGAAGCTCAACAGTCTGGCGAAGCAGCGGGCTGCTCTCGTCAAGCGGTTGAACCATGCTGGCGGCAGCAGGCAGAGGTCCAGCATCCTCAAGCAGATCTCCGACATCGATCGGCAGCGCGCTGCGCTCAACAAGGAGCTCGCCACCGCGAAGGGCGTGCAGAAGGCGGGCGTCGCCCTCCAGAAGCTGATCGCGAAGGACACGGCCAAGCTCAATGCTCTGGCCAAGTCGCGCGACGCGGTGGTGAAGAAGTTGACCGCCGCGCAGAAGAAGCTCGACGACCTGGTGGCGGAGCGGAAGAAGTTCGCGGCCGACATCAAGGGGAACATCCTTTCCGACGCTGACATCACCAAGGGCTTCGGCGACGTCAACTCGGTGACCGCGATCACGGTCGGGTTGCAGACGGCGTTGAAGAAGACGCAGCAGTTCCAGGCCGACCTGGAGAAGTTGAAGAAGGCCGGCATCCGGTCGGACCTGTTGCAGCAGATCGCCGAGGCGGGTGTTGAGGGCGGTGCGGCGACGGCGGCCGCGCTGGCGAAGGCGACCCCGGCCGAGCTGAAGAACATCAACGATTTGCAGGCGCAGCTCGCGAAGTCGGCGTCGGCCACCGGGAACATGGTCGGCGACGCCCTTTATCTGGCGGGCATCAACGCGGCGAAGGGGCTGGTCGCTGGGTTGAAGTCGCAGGAGCAGGCGATCGAGAAGCAGATGAAGAAGATCGCCAGGGCGATGCTCGCCGCGGTGAAGAAGGTCCACAAGACGAAGTCGCCATCGAGGGCGTTCCACGCGATCGGCGTCATGGACGGCGAGGGCCTGCGCGGTGGCCTCCTGTCCATGGCCACCAAGGTCCGGCAGGCGGCGCAGCGTATGGCCGGTGCTGCGCTCGACGTGGCCACCGCCGCCCCGCAGTTCGCTGTTCCGTCCGGGCCGCAGCTGGCGACCGCGTACGCCGCCGGCCAGGGCGGCGGCGACACCTACCACACGTGGAACTTGAGCGGCGGCGACGCTACGCCGGGCGGCATTTTGAGCGCCCTGTCGTGGCACGGCCTGGTGGGGAGGAGCTGATGGTGCAGCAGGCGCTGGGCCGCATCCAGTGGGGCGACCTGACGTTCGGGCCGGGCAGCCCGTACACGGTGACGGCGCTGGAGGGGCTGGACGATCTGCCGGAGATACGGTCGGAGGATGTCCCGCGGCCGGGGCAGCACGGTGACTACTCGGGCCCGGACTACACGACGGCGCGGACCATCGCGCTGAAGTTGGGGCTACGCGCTGAGACTCCGGACGGGCTGCGGGAGCTGAGCCTGGCCCTGCGGAACGCGACGCAACCGCAGATGCAGCCGGCGCCGCTCCAGTTCCTGGACCAGGGCGCCCTCGTCTACGGCAAGGTCCGGCGTAGGTCGATCCCGTACGACGCCGAGTACCTGTGGCGGATCGGCGACGCGGCGCTGGAGTTCTACTGTGCTGACTCCTACCTGTACTCCCTCGAGGAGAAGTCGGCGTCGACGACCGCCTACAGTCCGGCGGCCGGCCGCGAGTACCCGCGCACGTACGGAGGCACCGCCTCACTCCTCCGGAACCTCGCACTCAACCCCAGCGTGGCCGGGAGCCTGTCCAACACGCAGAACTACGGGGCCGCCTCTCGCATCCTGGCCAGCGAGGGCTACTACGGCAACTCCAGCGTGCAGCACACCAGCACGGGCACCTCCACGGCAGGCACCACCTGGAGCATCACTCCGCAGACCGGCGCCGGAACCGTGATCACCGCATCCTGCTGGGTGAAACTCCCCACGAGCGGCTTCTCCGAGGCGTCGCTGACCTGGCGGAGCGGCACCACCGTCCTGGCCACCGCCTCCGTAAGCGCCCCCACCAGCGGGCAATGGGAACGGATCTCCGCCACCTACACGCTCCAGGCTGGGGAGACCTGTGACCGTGTCGGGGTCGGCGCCCTGCCCACCGCGACCGGCCTGGTGTGGCTGGCTGACGGTTTGATGGCGGAGACCGGGCCTGTCCTGCACGACTACGTGGACGGCGATCAGCCGGGGTGCGTCTGGGAGAGCACCGCGAATGCCTCCCCGTCACACCGTCTGGCGACGGCCGGCCGCGCCTACGGCAGCGCGGGCACGTCCGGCCGGGTCACCGCCTACAACGCAGGCGGCTCCCCCGCCTACCCGGTACTGCGCCTGGACGGCCCGGTCGCGAACCCGGCGATCGAGCAGGTGACGACCGGCGGCAGCCTCGTCATCGACGCCACCCTCCAGGCCGGCGAGTACCTGCTGATCGACACCCGATCCAGGGCCGTGCTGCTCATGGGCTCCAGCCCCCGCCGCTCCTGGGTCCGCGGCGGCTCGTCCTGGCCGCTGCTCCGGCCCGGCCACAACGAACTCGCCTACCGGGGCAACGCCCTGCCTGGCATCCCTGACCAGTCGTCCCTGCTGACCGTCACTTGGCGCGACACCAGCCTGTAAGAGAGGAGGCCACACGTGGCCATCATCAACCCGCCTGCGTGGGTGCAGGCCGGTAGCTACCCGGCCCGTACCGACCGGCTGGCACTTTCCGCGCTTCTCGCCTACCCGGGGTTCGCCGTGGACGAGGCGACGCCGATGCGGATCCGGCAGGGTGTCAAGCCGTCGTACACGAACCAGCAGCTCAGGGTGCGCGCGGCGGCGACCCCGAACATGACCGTGATCGTCAGCGGCGGGTTCGCGTTCATTGACCAACACGACACGGGCGGGCAGGGAACGTACATCGTCGCCAACGACGCCGACGTGATCGTGCCCGTGGCGCCCGCAGGTGGCGCCGGCCAGTACCGCAAGGACACCGTCGTCGTGAGCGTCTACGACGCCGAGTATGTGGGCACGGTGTCCGAGGCCCGGCTGGAGGTCATCCAAGGCCCGTACGCGTCGTCGGCCGGGGCGACGGTCCGCGGGTCGCTGCCGCCCAACGCGCAGATCCTCGCAGACATCTCCGTCTCGCCGTCGCAGACGAGCGTGTCCTCGGCGAACATCACCGACCTCCGCCAGTTCTCTGTGGCCGCGGGCGGCATCCTCCCTGTGTCGTCGTCGAACGCCCCGAACCGTCTGCACCCGGGGCAGATGCAGTACCTCACCGACCGGGACCGCTTCCAGTACGGGAAGAGCAACGGCTCCCTTGGCGACATCTACCCGGGCCTCTACTACCAGCAGGGCACGGTCTCGGTCACCTGGACGTCGGGCACCGCCGGGACGTGGGTCCAGGTGGACGTCACCTTCCCGCAGCCGTTCGCATCAACGCCGGTTGTCCACGTCACGCCGCAGGCCAGTGCACCGTCTGTGGGTGGTACCACGACGTTGATGTACGCGGTCAGCGGCGTGTCGACTACCGGGTTTTCCGTCCGCGCGTTCCGCAGCACCGCGTTCACGGGGCAGCCGTTTGGCTGGACGGCGTTCCAGTGACGGCCGATCTGATGGCGCTGTCGGCGCAGCTGTTCGCCGCCGCTGACACGCAGCCGGAGCACACGTACACGTACCTGTTCTGCGACCTGCGCACGGACATGCTCCTCGCGGAACTGCCGCTGGCCGACGTCTCGTACAGCTTCGAGTTGAACGGGGTCGGCACGCTCCGGGCCACGGTGCCGTACACCGACGAGACGCTGCCGCTGGATCCGGACGCGGCGACCACGCCCGCCCGGACCGCCGTGTACGTGGACCGTGACGGGGTGCTGGTGTGGGGCGGCATCATCTGGACACGGCAGGACACCCAGGGCGGCAAGGCGATCCAGGCCAGCGAGTTCCTGTCGTACTACCAGCGCCGGTACGTGAAGAAGACGCTCAGCACGGACACGAGCCTGCTGATCAACCCGGCCTACGTGGACGCCGGCGGGCAGCGCCTGTACTCCGATCAGAAGTACGTCGCGTGGTCGCTGCTCAGGTACGCGCACGACCAGCCGGGCGGGGCGATCGGCGTGGACATCAACGCTTTGGCGAGTGACCCGCACGGAGTGCCCCGCGTGGCCACCTACTTCGGGTACGAGCGGCCGGAGATCTACCAGTCGATCAGCGAGCTCGCGTCGGCCGATGACGGGTTCGACTTCGGGATCGAGGTCGGGTGGACACCGGTGGCGAACAACCAGCCCCCGCGCCGCTACCGGCGCGCCAGGACGTGGTTCCCGCGGCGGGGCCGGACCGCGCGCGAGTCCGAGCTGGTGTTCTCCAAGGGCGGCCCGGTCGGGTCGATCCTGGACTACGACTGGCCGGAGGACGGCACCTCGATGGTGACGGAGATGTCCGGGCTCGGCGCCGGGAACGGCGAGGCGAAGATCATCAAGACGTCGCGGGCCTCCGACCTCATCGACTCCGGGTGGCCGCTCCTCGAGGGCGTCGCCACCTACGACGGCGTCCTGGACGAGGCGCAGGTGCAGGCGATGACGAACGCCGACCTCAACGCACAGAGCCAGTCCCAGGTGCAGCCCACCTTCGAGGTGAGCGCCGACACCGACCCCGCGTTCGGCAGCTACAGCGTGGGCGACGAGGCCCTGTTCGTCATCGACCCCGAACCGAAGAGCCCGTCCGGCCGGCAAGGCGTGCTGCGGATCGTGGGCATCGAGAACACCGCGGTGAACGGTCCCGAACGTATCCGCTTGACCTGTGCGGCGGTGTGACGTGCCGAAGGTAGCCACGACCCCGGACTTCCTTCAGCGGCTGGCCGTCGTGGAGGAGCAGCTCGCGGCCTTGCGCCGGGCCGGGCGGGAGCAGGACGAGGTCCCGTTCTACGCGACGTCGCTGCGCGGCCTGGTCTACGAGGACAGCGGCTCGTTCACCACCTTGTGGGAGACGATCATCACCCCGCGCACGGCAACGCTGTCGCTGGGCCTGGTGTTGATCGGCGACACGGTCGGCACCACGAACACAGGCGGCGCCTGGCAGGTGCTCCTCGACGACACGGTGGCCGCGTCCGGCAGCGTGCCGGCCACCGCCGGCTACGTGTTCCCTGCGCTGGATCTTGACCTCACTCCGTACCGTGCCGCTCCGCAGTTGAAGGTGCGGTTCCAGTCCCGGCGGACGTCCGGGGCTACGACCGGCGGCCGGTACGGCGGCGGCGGATCAATCGGCGGCGCACCCCGCTACGCCCGACTTCTCTGAAAGGAACCACCCATGCCCGAAGACCAGTACGCGGACGCGGCCGGGGACCCCGGCGCAGCCGCCGACCTGCCCGCCACCACCGGACGCGACGTCGTCACCGACGAACCCGACCAGGTCCTGGAGGACGCCGAATGAGCGGCACCGCGGGCGACGTCATACGCATCGCCAAGGGAGAGGTCGGCTACCACGAGGGCTACTCGGGTGGCCACTGGACCAACAAGCAGAAGTACTCGCCCGCCGTGCCCGGCCTGGAGTGGTCGCAGAACCAGGCGTGGTGCGCGACGTTCGCCTCCTGGTGCTTCCAGGAGGCCGGTATGCCGAAGGGCTCGTATCCGGTCACCGCGTCCTGCGCGCTCGGCGTCTCCTGGTGGAAGCAGCAGAAGCGGTTCTCCGAGTACCCGGCGATCGGCGCGCAGGTGTTCTTCGGTCCTGGCGGCGGCTCCCACACCGGCCTCGTCTACGCCTACGACGCCACCTACATCTACACGGTGGAGGGCAACACCAACAGCTCCGGCTCGGCCGAGGGTGATGGCGTCTACCTGAAGAAGCGGCTGCGCCGCGACCCCTACGTGTACGGCTACGGCTACCCCGCATACCCGGGCGGCATCGTCACCGCCGACCCCGCTTGGAAGAACCCCGCCCCCGCCGCCAAGGGCGGCACGACCAGTCCCCAGGAGGACGACATGCCCACGCCTGCCGACGTCTGGAAGGCCGACGTCATCCCGGCCGCCGCGCCCCCGTACAACAACGGGGACTACGCCACGAACAAGCAGTGGACCGCGGGCTACGCGCTCGGCTCGGCGGTGCTCACCGGCCGGAAAGTCGAGGCGAAGGTCGACGCGCTCACGAAGAAGGTCGACGCGCTCGCCGTCGGCGGTGTCGACCTGGACGCGCTCGCCAAGAAGGTCGCGACCACGCCCGGCCTCGCCGAGGCCATCGCCTCGCGGGTCGCCGATCTCATCGCCGCCCGCCTGGCCGACTGACCCCCTGCCGCCAGGCCGACACCCCGTGAAAGGAACAGCCATGTCGCAGATCAACCTCCCCGACACCCAGACCGTGGTGAAGACCGCCAGAACCTACGCGGTCGACCTCATCGAGCGGATCATCTGGACGTTCCTCGGCGCGGCCGGCGCGGTCGCCCTCGCTGCCGGTCCGGCCGACATGCTCAGCGTCTCGTTCTGGCAGGGCGCCGGTACCGCCGGGCTCGCCGCGGCCGTCACCCTGGTGAAGGGCATAGCGGCTCGCCTCATCGGCCCGAAGAACAGCGCCAGTACGGCGCCGAGCGTCTGATGCGCGCGGCGGCCCGGCGGCTCGGCACCCGACTGGGCCGCCGTGGTGCACTCCTCACCCTCAAGGGCGTCATGGCCACGGGCTACGGCTCCGGGCAGGTCGTCCAGCCGACCGGCGACCGGCACGGCCTGGCCCTCCTCCTCAAACTCATGCCGCTACACGCGTGGGGCTGGGCATGGATCGCTGCCGGCGCGGTCGCCCTGGTCTGCGCGTGGCTGCCACCTCGCCGGGACTGGCCCGGCTACCTCGCGGTGTGGCTGATCGCCAGCTCGTGGGCGATGGCGTACCTGGTGGCGTGGTGGCCGCTCGGCGAGAGCCCCAGGGGCTGGGTCATCGCCCTGATCTTCGGCTCGTTCGGGTTCGTGTGCCTCGTGGCGATCGGCTGGGCTGAGCCTCCTCCTGCACGATCGGAGTCACCGCGTGAGAACTGAGATGCTGACCGCGCTGAGCGCGCTGGCCGTCGCCGTGGTCACGGCAGTCGGGGGCGTCGCCACGACCATCGTCGGCCGCCGCCAGCCGCGCGGGCAGCAGCGCCGCGACGACTTCACCGTGGTGACCGACCGTATGGAGCGGGAGATCACTCGGCAGGGGCAGCGCATCGACGAGATGGAGGCTGAGGCTGAGCGGGATCGGGCCAGGATCACCGCGCAAGATTCCGCGATCAGGTATTTGGCGGGGTGGGCGCGGTCGTTGGTGGGGTACATGCGGCAGTCGCAGTTGGAGCCGCCGCCGCCTCCGCAGCCGGTTCCGGAGGAGGCGCGGCCGTACCTGCACGACGTCGGCCTGTGACCGCTACCTGGGCTCAGCCGTCGGAGGGTGGCCGGTCGGCGACGAACGTACCGATCCCGGTCTCGCCGCGAAGCCACCCTTCTCGACGCAGGTACGCGAGCGCCTTCTGGCTCGTCGACGCCGCGACGCCCAGCTCGGTTGCCAGCTCCAGCGTGGAGGGCACTCGGCTCCCGGGCGGGTAGGTGCCGTCCTTGATGCGGCCGATGACGATCTGCGCGGCCTGCCTCCATACGGCCCGGGTCCGGTCAAGATCAGCGCTCATGCTGGCGACCGTAGGTTCCCGCACCATGCCGCGCGAC